>NZ_JBSUGC010000011.1:0-202371 GCF_054065485.1 Vreelandella sp. 2A-K22
GTCGGTCAGCGTCGCCATGGTTGGTCCTCCCCGGTATGCGTTCAGCGGTTGAGACGGAATCGGCGGTCAGAAAATGCTCGCTGGCGGTGATAGGGGAAGTGTCGGCGCTGGCTTCACGGAATCAGGAATGAGCTTGCTTCGCACTAACACTTATTTTATTAGCATGAGAATAAGGTAATTCAACGTCGTACTGGTGCGTACAGGAGACATAGCTTGAGCTGGTATTGACCGCTACACTTGCGGCTTCAAAGTGGCTTGCTTACCAACGCTATCAATAAACAATTAAAGACCAATATCATACACGCCCATCAACGGGCGATAAGCCATCAAGCGCAAGCATGCGAGACGTAAACACGGAGGAAGGGGAATATCGAGCAACTTAGTACCACTGAGAACCAAGGGACTCATAATCCCTTGCTTGAACAAGCAAGAATGGTGGGCCCAGTAGGACTTGAACCTACGACCAAGGGATTATGAGTCCCCTGCTCTAACCAACTGAGCTATAGGCCCGAAAAGCGTGCATATCATAGCGAATGTGGCCGGGTGAGGCTAGCCCCTTTGCGCTATCTTGATGTCATTACGGCACTTTATGGGGATTGGGCAGTCTGGTGAGTAGTTCTTTATGCGGAGGCGCGCTGTGAAAGCATTGATTGCTCTATTCCCCTTATTGTTGGCGCTGCCCGTGCACGCTGATTGGCAGCTTGATCCTGGCCAGTCGCGGGTGCAGGCGTCAATTACTCAGTTGAACGGCGAAACACCGCAAACTCATCACCACCAAGTGCGCGATCTGCAGGGTGATATCTCCAGCGATGGCACCCTGCGCTTGCCGTTAAAGCTCAGCCAAACGGATGTGCTGGAACGCTTTGGCGAGCTGCCACCTTGGATAGGTTTGCTGGCGAACACCACCTTGGTGACGCTAGAGGCGCAAATGCCGCCAGAGCGGTTGGACGGTTTGGATATTGGCGAATCCCTGGTTGAGACGCTGACCTTTAGCGTTCAATCAGACATGGTAAACCAACAGGAATCCGTGCCGCTGCGGTTTACTCGTGAAGGCTTGAACGAGATACGCGTAACCCACGCGGAGCCCATGGCGATGGATGGCCGAGCGCTGATGGCCAACAGCACGGTGCGCACCGTGATGTCATTACTAGGCTACCAGGAGATTGACGAGCATGTGCCCGTCACCCTCAATGCGCTCCTGGTTAATAGGTAATAGTTAATCGGTAGTCGTTAAAGGCTACTAACTGCTTCCACATCCCCCGCCTGGGCTTCGCCGGTTTGTACCCGCCACTGGGCGGCGTAGTGGCCGTCAGCTGCCAATAGGCTTGAATGAGTACCCCGCTCGGCCACCTGGCCTTTCTCGATCACTACGATCTCATCGGCATGCACGATGGTAGAAAGCCGGTGAGCAATCATAATCACCGTGCGGCCATGGGCAATACGCTTGAGCGAGCGCTGAATGGCCGCTTCGGTTTCATTGTCCACTGCGCTGGTGGCTTCATCCAGCACCAAAATAGGTGGGTCTTTAAGCAGCGCCCGCGCCAAGGAAAGTCGCTGGCGCTGACCACCGGAAAGCCGCACGCCCCGCTCCCCTACCGGCGTATCCAACCCTTGGGGCAGCGTTTCGATAAAGCTCCACGCCTCGGCGGTTTTGGCGGCGTCGATAATCTCCGCTTCGTCCGCGTCAGGTTTGCCGTAGGCGATATTGTCGCGGATGCTGCCTTCAAATAGATAAACGTCCTGGCTGACCAGACCAATCGACTGGCGTAGCGAGTTCATGCTGACCTCGGTAATCGGCTGGCCGTCGATGAGTACCCGCCCGTTTTCCGGGTCGTAAAAGCGCAGCAGCAGTTTAATTAGAGTCGATTTTCCCGAGCCGGTCGCGCCTACTAAAGCCAGAGTGTTGCCTGCCGGTGCGTGTAAGTGAATGTTTTCCACGCCAACGCCACTGGTAGCGTAGTGAAAGCTGACATTATCAATGGTCACTTCGCCGCGCACCGGCTGAGTGAGCGGAGTGGTGCTGTCGTCTTTAACCGTAATCGGCACTTCAAGCAGATCGAGAATCCGCCGCGTGCTGGCCATGGCGCGCTCGAACAGGTCGATCACCTGGGCCAGGCCGGTGAGCGGCCAGAGCAGCCGCTGCGTCAGGAAGACCAGCACGCCATAAGCGCCCACATTTAGCGAACCGTTGAGCGCCATCATGCCGCCCACAGTGAAGGTGGCCAGAAAGCCTGCCAAAATCGCCATACGGATCACGGGAATAAACGCCGAGCTGACCTTGATCGCCCTTCTGTTGGCTTCTACGTAGGCTTCGCTGGCCTCGCGTAGACGTTCAGCTTCGCGGTCTTCACTGGTAAAGCTTTTAATCGTCGCGATGCCGCTTAGGTTGTTGGATAAACGGCTGGCTAAATCACCGACCTTTTCACGCACGTCGCTGTAGAGCGGCCCGGCTTTGCGCTGGAAGAAGAACGCCCCCCAAATGATCAGCGGAATAGGTGTAAACGCCAGCAGCGCAATCAGCGGCGAAAGCACGAAGAATACCGCCCCCACTGCCACCACGGTGACCACCACCTGAATAAGCGAATTAGCCCCGCCGTCTAAAAAGCGCTCGAGCTGATTGACGTCATCGTTCATGGTGGCCACAAGCTGGCCGGAGCTTTTCGACTCAAAGAACGCCATATCCAGCCGTTGAGCGTGCTCGTAGGTATCCTGGCGCATATCCGCCTGTAAACGTTGGGCTAAGTTGCGCCATAGGATTTGAAACAGGTACTCAAACAGCGACTCCCCCGCCCAGATAACAAAGGTTAGCACCGCCAGCATGGTGATCTGCTGTTGGGGCGTCTCGAACCCGAGGCTGGCCACAAAGCTCTGCTCTTGGTTGACCACCACATCAATGGCGACCCCAATCAGAATTTCTGGGGCAATATCAAACAGCTTATTGATAATCGAGCAGGTGGTGGCGGCAATGATACGGCGCCGGTAGCCTTTGGCGTAGCGCAGTAGCCGCAGCAACGCTTGAAAACTGTGTGCAGGAGAGGACACGAGCATTCCTTACTGAGATTTTTTGTCGGTTTGACTAGGCGCTCGCCGGGGTGCGCCGCACATTGGTCAGTAACGGGCAGCCGGTAGCGGGGTCGGTTAATAGCGAGCATTCTACCTGATAAAGCGTTCGTACCAAGTCTGGGGTGACCACTTGGGCAGGCTGGCCTTCTGCGATAATCTGACCTTCGCGCATGGCGATTAGATGGTCTGCGTAGCGGCAGGCGCTGGCAAGATCGTGCAGCACCATCACCACGGTACGGCCATGGTGGGCAAGATGCTTCACCAGCTCGAACACTTCAATCTGGTGGCCCAGATCCAACGCGGAGGTGGGTTCATCCAGCAACAACAGCGGCGTTTGTTGGGCGATGCTCATGGCGATCCAGGCGCGTTGGCGCTGGCCGCCGGAAAGCGCGTCAATTGGCCTGTCAGCGAGTTGTTCAAGCCCTGCCGCCGCTAGCGCATGCTGCACCACGCGCTGGTCTTCTGCTGACCACTGGCGTAACCAGCCTTGGTGGGGCTGGCGACCAAAGCGGATTAACTCGGTCACGGTGAGCCCTTCCGGCGCGACGGCCTCCTGAGGCAGTAGCGCCAGTTGTGTGGCCAGTTGACGAGTGGGCAGGCGCTGAATATCGGCGCCATCCAGCAATACGGCACCGCTATCGGGTTTATGTAAACGAGCAAGCCCGGCCAGCAGCGTTGATTTTCCGCAGCCGTTGGGGCCCACAATGGCAGTGACTTGGCCGCTGGGCAGGCTGATATCCAAGCCATCGATCACCTGCCGGGTGCCATAACTCATCCCGAGCGACTGCGTGGCAAGAGAGGGCATGGTAGATGTTGGAGATTGACTCATGTGGAGCTCCGTTGCGGACGCATTAATATCCAAAGTAACCAGGGCCCACCGACCACGGCGGTAACGATACCCACCGGAATCTCGATAGGCGCCAGCAGCGTACGTCCGGCCAAGTCGGCGAGCACCATTACCAGCGCCCCCGCTAGCGTTGCCGCCAAAACAGGCACGCTGCGTGAACTGGACAGCGACCGGGCAATCTCCGGGCCAATCAACCCCACCATGCCCACCGGCCCGGCAACGGCGACCGCCAACCCCGTCAAGGCGACAGATAGCAGCAGCACTTCCAACCGGCGTCGATTGACGTTGACGCCTAGCCCGCTAGCGGTAGCATCCTTGAAACGCAGTAGCGTTAGCGAACGGGCTAACGCCAAAGCAGTTGCCAGCCCTAACGCCAAGCCGAGCATGAGTAATTGCAGTGCGCCGCTAGGGCGGGCATTGAGCGAACCCACCGTCCATGGGTAGGCGGCATTGGCGGTATCAATGGCGACTCGTGCCAGCATCAATTGCGTTATCGCGCCAAACACCGCGCCTACGCCAATCCCCGCCACGATAAAGCGATACCCCTGGGTGCCGTTGCCCGCGGCGAGCCCGAAGGTGAGTACCGCTGCGGTGGTGGCCCCTGCTAACGCCATGGCAGGCGGCGCGATGGAAACGCCAAGGCCTACGATGGAGGCCACTGCAAACGCCGTCGCGCCATTATCAATGCCGATAATACCCGGCGTTGCCAAGCGATTGCGGGCCAGGGTTTGCATCAGAATACCCGCTAACGCGAAGGCCGCCCCGGTACTAGCGGCGGCGGCTAAACGCGGCAAGCGTAGCTCCTGCACCACAAAGCTCGCCATCATATCGGCTTTACCAAACAGCGCCTGCAGCACCGCCATAGGGGCGACCTTAACGCTGCCTAGGCTTAGGTAAATAACGCTGGCGAGCATAAGCGCGCCAAACAGGCCCAGGTTAACGGCCACCGCACGCTGCTCAAACAACAGACTGTTCGTAACCTCCCCGCTTCGCCAAGCGAATCGCCAGTAACCTTTCGGTGGCGTTACGCTGTTATTGCCGTCTGCGCGGAACGGTTCTTGCGAAGAGAAAGGCATAGACGAGCTTTTTATCGGCGTGGTTTTCATTAGCGAATTCATAGCATCGGTAGGCGGCGTGCACGTACGACCGCTATTAGTACGGGGGCGCCACATAGCGCGGTGAGTACGCCCAACGGTAGTTCCGAAGGAGCGACCACTACACGTGAGATGATATCGGCCGCGAGGACGATCAGCGGCCCGATGGGCAGACAAAACCATAGCGTGCGACGAATATCAGGCCCGGCAAAGGCCCGTGCGACAAACGGCACCACCAATCCAACAAAGGCGATGGGCCCGGCGATGGCGGTGGCAGCACCCACCAATAGCGCCACGCAGGCGATAACCAACCAACGAATGAGGTTGGGGTGGTGGCCCAAACCCGAGGCCACTCGCTCGCCCAGGGCCAGGGCGGCTAATGGCCGAGCAATCAGTGCAACCAGCACTGCCGCGACCAACATACTGGGCAGCACCGCAAGCAGGTCGTCCAAGCGACGGCCTGCCAAGCTGCCAACCACCCAGAAACGAATTTCATCAGCGGCACGCTGGTCGTAAAGCAGTATCAATGAAGTTAATGAAGCGAGCAGGCCAGAGAACGCTGCCCCGGCAAGCACGAGCCGGATAGGGTCGTTACCCACGCCGCGAAAGCGCGCCACGCTCAATACGCACACGCAGCCTACCAGCGCGCCTAACTGCGCGACTGAAATGCGTAACGTGGCGGCGCTGGCACCCAGCACTAATGCCAGCGCCACGGCAAACGCCGCCCCCGCGCTAACCCCTAACAATCCGGGTTCAGCCAACGGATTGCGTGCCACCGCTTGTAACAGGGCGCCAGCGACGCCTAATGCCATGCCCACCGTAATGCCAATTAAGGTGCGCGGTGCGCGCAGCTCCCACACGATAAACTGCGCTTCGCTGTCCTGAGCACCGCCAAGTAGCGCCAGGGCCCTGCCGGGGCCAACGCTACCCGCGCCGATTAATAGACTAACGAGACTCACCGCCACAAGGGCGGTGAGTAGTAGCAGCATTAGCATTCGGGGAGTAGCACGCCTAACGTTAGGCGTTGCAAAACGTGGAACTGTCACGGCAACAGCGCTGCCTCTATATCGTCAAGAATCGCCTGGGCGGCCAGCGGGCCATTGGCACTTGTCCATAGTTGACCATCCACCGGCACTACGTGGTCTTGCTGCACCACGTTTAGGCGCGTAAAGGCGCTGCTCTGCTTGGCTGCGTCCACCGCCGCTTGGCCATCCTCGTTGAGCGTTGCCAGGAACAGCCAGTCGCCGTCCACTTGGGAAAGATTTTCAAGGCTCAGCACATCACTATGCACGCCGCGCTCGCCGACCAAACCAGCATCCTGAACATCCAGACCCGCTTGGGCTAACAAGCCTGCAGAGAAAAGGTTTTCCGACATCACCATGGGGCCGCCGGGCATCCAGCGCACCAAGAAGGCGCTCCCCCCCACACCGGCCTCTTCCACTGCCTCGGCGACCTCGGCGGCGCGGTGCTCAACGGCCTCAATTGCTTCTGCAATGGCGGCCTGGCGATTAAGCGCTTCGCCGTAAAGGCGGGCTTCAGCTTTCCAGTTATCCGGCGCCAGTGGCTGGGTCGGAGGAACCACCGTGGGCGCAATACGTGACAGCAGTTGATACTGCTCATCAGAAAGCTGGGCGGGTGCCAAAATTAGATCCGGCTGCTGCGCCAGCACGGCCTCGATATTGATCTCGCGCACCACACCCATAATCGCGGGCGGGTTTTCACCAAGATGCGCTTCAATGTAGCTTGCCACGTTGTCGCCACCACGCGTCGTCACAGCGCCTAGCGGGTCCACGCCTGCCGCTACCGCAGCGTCCAAAGCGCCTTCGTAGAGTGTTACGACGCGCTTTGGGGTTCCCTCAATGTCTACGTCGCCAAAGGCGGTTTCCAGCGTGCGCGCTTGCGCAGTGCCTGCCACAAAAATACTTAGCAATATGCCGACCATACCTAAACGCCCGCTCTTAGCGAGGGTGGCGGCCATTGATGTCGTTTTAACCAGCATAAGTTTCTCTCAATACGGTACTTTGGTAAGGATAATAACGATTCTCAAAAGCACTTGCACTACTATTCCTGGGAATAGCGTGTTCCATTTCTTGCAACCTATCCACCACCCCGCTGTTTCAGTTCACGCAACGTAACGTTCCTCGTTCATCCCCTCGCGTTTGGGAACTTTTCTTTTTAGACTCCCGCCTTTATTTGATAACCAATATCATTAGCTAATAATTATCGTAACCAAGAGGGAATGACATGCCACGCTTTACTCGCTCTGTTCTGGCTAGCGCCGTCACGCTTGCTGTTTCTGCAGGCACAGCCACCGCTCAAGAAGATCAACAGCTGGACAATATCGTTGTCTCGGCCAGCGGGTTTGAACAGGCGATGGTCGATGCCCCCGCCAGCATTTCGGTGATCTCCCGCGAGGAGCTCTCGCGTCAACGGGTTACCAGTATTGCCGATGCCCTGCGTAACGTTGAGGGAGTGGATGTCGGCGGCTCAGTGGGCAAAACCGGTGGTAGCAATATTAGTATCCGTGGTATGCCCAGCGACTACACACTGATTCTGATTGACGGCCGCCGCCAGAATACCGCTGGCAGCGTGACGCCCAATGGGTTTGGCGAAACTTCCACCAGCTTCTTTCCGCCGGTTTCCAGCATTGAACGCATTGAAGTTATCCGCGGCCCCATGTCGACACTATATGGCTCTGATGCCATGGGTGGGGTAATCAACATTATTACCCGCCGGGTTGGCCGCGAGTGGACTGGCTCTATCGGGGTCGAAAATACCTTTAACGAGAATCGCGACTTCGGTGATCGCCGCGAGATCAACCTGTATACCAGCGGCCCTTTGGTGGAAGATACCCTTGGCCTTCAACTGCGTGGCCGGGTTTATGAGCGCGATGCTTCTGAACTCACCTACACCGACGGTGACGGCAATCCTATCGAGGTTAGCCAGCGCGGCCCCAGCCCGGTGGAAGGCGATACCTACAACATCGGCGGCAAGCTAACCTGGACACCCTCTGATAGCCATGACCTGTGGCTAGATGGTGAAGTCAATCGTCAACGCTATAACAACGACGAGTGCCAGCTAGGCACCCTGGATGGACGCACCCGCAGCTGCGCGCCCGACCCTGGCAGCGCCACCGGCTATGCGGATGAACTCCGTTTTGAGCGCGAGCAAATCGCCATTGGCCACACCGGACGTTTTGCCTCGGGTACGTTGGAATCCAGCCTGATGCGCAATACCACCGAAACCAAAGGACGCACGATTCCTGGTGATGTGGGCGTCGCTTACGAAGGCTTTCCCAGCATTGTCGGCGGTGCGCCGCGGGAGCTGGAAACCACCAATACCGTGCTCGACAGCAAATTCATCATGCCGCTAGACAACCATATGGCCACCGTGGGTATGCAGTGGTGGGATGCCGAGCTTGACGACGGCTTGGCCGGTGAGATCTTTGCCCAAACCACCTGGTCGCTATTTGCGGAAGATGAGTGGCTACTACGGGACGATTTGGCCCTGACCCTAGGTGGCCGTTACGATCACCACGATGCCTTTGGCAGCCAGTTCAGCCCGCGCGGCTACTTGGTGTGGAACACGGCGCCCAACTGGACATTAAAAGGTGGCGTGAGCCGCGGTTATAAAACGCCCACGCTTAATGATCTTCACGATGGCATCAATGGCGTTACCGGCCAAGGCACCGTACTAACTATTGGTAACCCGGATCTTGAGCCTGAAACCAGCACCAGCAGCGAGATCGGCGCCCATTACGACAACCAGCAAGGCTTTACCGCCAGCGCCACGCTGTTCCACAACCAGTTTGACGATAAGATTGCCAGTGGCAGCGATATCCTGGTGGAAAACGACCCGCTGATTCCTGACGGCCTGTATAGCCAGGATATCAATATCGATGAAGCGATCACCCAAGGGGTTGAGCTCTCTACTGGCTACCAGTTCGCTCCCGATTGGCGCGTCAACGCCAATTACACCTACACCGATAGCGAACAGAAGAGTGGCGATAACAAGGGCGAGCCGCTGACAGATACCCCGGAACACGCCATTAACGCCACCCTACGCTGGCAGGCAACGGCAAAGCTGGATACCTGGCTATCAGCAGAATACCGCAGCGAACGCTACCGTAACCGCGAAAGCGTCCGCGGTGCCCCCTCGTTTGATGACCTGGGCGACTTTAAAGCCTATTCACTGTTTCACTTAGGCGGTAACTATGCAGTCACCAATCAGCTTAATCTGAGCGCAACCATCTATAACCTGTTTGATAAAGATTTTGTCGACTACCGCGCTTACGGCGATGGCTCCAGCTTTGGCAACGTTTACGCCAATAGCGAAGAGGGTCGCCGTCTGTGGCTATCCGCCCGCTACGAGTTCTAATCGATCTCAGCTCGCTACTGTTTCAATGCTGATTTCTGCCCCGGCCATGCGCTGGGGCTTTTTTGCTGACTCTCCTCTCCTTGCCTAGCAGCCAAAAAAGCGGCTATCGCTGGATAGCCGCTGCTGTACTGCGTTTATAACGGGAACCTAGCGTTTAGAAGGCGACGTTGAGACCTAACCAAACCCGGCGGCCATCTTCCACATAGCCGTACTCATCGTAGTCAATCGCTTCGTCGAACAGGTTGTAGATACCCGCGTTCAGTTGAGTCGATTCATTTAGCTGGTAGCCAATACCTGCATCTACAAAGGTGTAGGAAGGAGCCACAATGGCACTGCTCGAAGGGCCAGTAGTCGGTTGGCTCTCTTCGCCGCGGTAAGTGACTTTTGTCCATTGACTCAACTTGGCAGAGACTTGCCAATCTAACGAGGCGGATACCTGGTGCTTAGGCAGCTGTGTTAACGGCTCGCCTGCATACTCACCGCTTTTTTGCTCGCTATCGGTATAGGTGTAGCTGGCCGTTAGCTCAACGGTATCGGTTAACGGCGCAGCCACACTCGCCTCTACGCCCTGAGTCACCGCTTCATCCACGTTGACGCGGTAAGTCGGGTCGCTACCATAATCGTTAGCGCCATCCGTACAGATATCGATGGGGCAAGCAATGCGGGTAATTTTATCGTCAAAGTCGTTATGGAATAGCGTGACACCGCCGCTCAAGCCACTATCGTTGGCATAAAGCAGGGCCAGCTCTTTATTGAGCGAGGTCTCTGGCTCAAGGTCAGGATTACCGTAAATATTGCCACCACGGCTGACCTGTCCCCAGTCGGGAGTAATCTCGCGCAGGTTAGGCGCTCGATAACCGGTTGAAACGCCGCCTTTCAACGTCCAATCAGGCGTCATATTCCACACGCTGTAAAGACGCGGGCTTAAATGACTACCGTAATTGTCGTCATCATCAACACGTAAACCGCCGGTCAATGCCCAGGAATCGGTAAGCATCCACTCATCTTCAACAAAGAGTGCCCATTGGCTATTCTCAATCTCACTGCGATCAGAACCAGGCAATTGATTCGTCGTACTATCGTCAAGCGACTCTTCCTCGTAGTTAGCGCCTACCGTCACCATATGCATGCCTAGCGGAATGACCGCGCTGGTTTTGGCGGTGGTGTTGGTGATTTCAATATCCCGCGATTTATTTTCGCTGCGCTCACGCTGCAGGTAGGTTTCGCTGGTACCCCAATCGAAGCGGCCACTGTGGGTTAGCGCAACGTGCTGATGGGTATAGTCATTGAAGCTATCCTCACAACCACCGCGACAGCCCTCTGATGGCGCCGAGTTGCCCATCAGCGATTCGCGCTCCTGCTCCGTGATACCGGCCTCAAACGTGAAGTCGTGTTTTTTTGATGCGGCAAGGCTAAATCGTGCGGTAAGGCTTTGTAGGCTTTTATCTTCATAGCCGTTGAGGATATTGTCTTCATCGCGCTGAGAGGCGCGACCATAGAGCTGAAGCCCTAAACGCTCCCCTACCAGCGGGCCACTCAGATAAAAATTAGCTTGGCGGCTATCGCCGGAGTCGCTGTCTTCCTGAAGCACGGTGTCGAGTTGAACATTACCGTGCCACTCCTGCGCAACCTTGCGGGTAATCACGTTAATTACCCCGCCGATGGCATCGGAGCCGTAGAGCGTCGACATTGGCCCACGCACTACTTCAATGCGCTCGATAGCCTGTAGCGGTGGCAGCCAGTCTTGCTCAAACCCGGCGCTACCATTGGGTCGGGACTCGCGGGAATTCTGCGGGCGTCCGTCCACCAAGATAAGCGTGTACTGGGAAGGCATACCACGAATGGAGATATCTTGACCGTTATCCCCAGCGCCCCCGCCAGTAATAATCACACCGGGCACGTCACGCAGCGCATCGGTGACACTTTGATAGTGGCCCCGCTCTAACTCTTCCCGGGAAACCACGCTGATAGAGGCAGGCGCATTGGTAATCTGCTGTTCAAACCCCGACGCAGTGACCACCATATCGTCTAAACGGGGTGCTTCTTGTGCCCATAATGCGCTACTGGCAAGGGAAGAGATGGCGCTGGCCAGCAGCGTTCGGCGCAAACAGGGAGACATAACTTCGTCCTTCATAGTGTGAGCAATGTGTGTGAGGAATGTGGGTCAGCATTCGCTCTATTAAATGCGAATTATTAGCATTAATATTTTTACACACTCTTTGCACACTGGGGTGAGACGGTACGTTCAGCATACCGGAACACAAATGCCTATTATTTTCATTCGCACCGAAAAATGGCACAATTAGCGCTCACCCTTTTCCGTGGGCCTGACCATGTATGACTTTGACGAACTTACCGCCTTTGCCGATGTGATGACCACGGGCAGTTTGACTCGCAGCGCTCAAAAGCTCGGATTAGCCAAATCGACCCTTAGCCGCCGTATCAGCCAGCTCGAAACCCGGCTTAACCAGCCACTGCTGCGCCGTCAGGCCAACCGCTTGATTCCTACCGAGGCGGGGTTACTGTTTCACAACTACTGCACCGAGCTTCTGGCAATGGCGGCTCATAGCCAGGAGGCGCTGGCAGAGCTGCGTGAGGAGATTAGCGGCGAAATAACCCTTGAGGTACACGGTGCCCTGGCACGCAGCTGGTTACCCGGCACGATTGATGCCTTCTTAAACCGCCACCCCAAGGTAGAGTTAACGCTACACACCAGGGAAACACCACCCACTAAAATGCACAGCAATAGCGTTCATGTCTGGCTTGGGCCAACGCACGAGTGCGGGCTAAACCAGGAGCGCTTGGGGCATTTAACCCGCGGGCTTTATGCCAGCCCACACTATTTAGCGGCGGCTGGCACGCCTCAACACCCCGACGAACTGAACCAGCACGCCTGGATAGATCTGTTGGGTTCTGCCTCTGATGGGCTGCTGCTCACTCATCAAGAGCATGGCCAGTACGCTTTTAACCCGCCCCGTTCCCGGCTGCGAGTAGACCTTACTGCCCTGCATATTGATGCCATCGCGCGCAGCCAGGGGATCGGGTTGCTCTCACACTGGTTAACTGCAAAACGCGAACAGCATCATCCAGGCGAACTGATTAACTGCCTGCCGGGCTGGGAGCCGGTGCCTCTCCCCATCACGTTGCTCTACGCCTACGGCCATCAATCACGCCGTACCCACGCGCTGTTAGAGTTTTTACGCAGTCAGGTGCCCGCCCCGTGGCGCACGTCAGCCGCCGCCGTCTAGGTTAATTCGAGTGTTTGCCTTGCCAGTTAGCCCGCTTATTAACGACAATGGGCGGCTAACGATTGCCAAGGACAGCCAATGCTTGCCGAACTTTTTGCCGTCATGGCGCCCGTGCTGGCTGGTGCAGGGCTCGGCTACCTGTGGGTACGCCTAGGCCATCCCTACCCGGTCGACTTCATTACCCGGCTAGTGTTTAACATTGGCACACCCTCACTGGTATTAGCATCCCTGGCGGGTGCCGATATCGATGCCACCACCTTTGGCCAGACGATGCTGGCCGCCGCGCTGGTGATTATCACCATGGGGGCCGCTACTTTTGTGGTGGCAAAACTGTTGCGCCGCAGCTGGCGAGTGCTGCTTGCCCCCATGATGTACCCCAACACCGGCAATATGGGCTTACCGGTGGTGCTTTACGCCTTTGGCAGTGCCGGGTTTGCCTACGGCATCACGGTGATGGTGACTGTCTCGCTGTTTCAGTTCACCTTAGGCGCGGTGCTTAATAGCCAGGGCAACCCGCTCAAAACGCTTGCCAAAACGCCCACGGTTTACGCTATTGCGATTTCCATGGCGCTGCTGCTGACGGACACTTCCCTGCCGCCCTGGTTGGCGAATACGGTGGACTTAATGTCGGGGTTCACGGTACCGCTCATGCTCATTACTCTGGGCGTATCGCTAGCCAGCATTCAGGTGAAGAACCTGCGTTCAGGGCTCGGATTTAGTCTGGTGCGCGTGCCCCTCGCTGCCGTGGTCGCCTGGTTGATCGCTGGCTGGGTGGGCCTTCCGCCACTGGCACAGAGCATTTTAGTGCTGCAAATGTGTATGCCGGTGGCGGTATTCAATTATCTCTTTGCTCAGCGTGCCCAGCGCGAACCCGTTTATGTCGCCAGTTTGGTCTTCTGCTCAACGTTGTTAGCGCTGTTTTACCTACCCGTGCTGCTCGCCCTACTCATGTAATAGTGGAACCCACACGTGACTAAAAGGTCACTGCTAGACTACTGGCAAGGATGCCAATGATTAACGTCACCAGAGGGCACGCTATGCTTCACATGAACAACCATACCCAACGCCCACTGCCCCCTGGGGCTTGGGCAAGGATCAGTGGACTAGTGCTGGCGGGCGCTATTAACACGGCAAATGCGGAAATCGTCCAGGAATCGCTGGAAACCGACCATTTAAACCTTTCCATTGAGCGTATCGCCGATGGTTTTGAGCACCCTTGGGCGGTGGCGTTTTTACCCGATGGCCGCTACTTGGTGAGCGAGCGCAGCGGGCAGCTGAAACTTGTCGACCCCGAAAGCGGTGAACCCAGTACGCTGGAAGGCATGCCCGAAGTGAGTACTCAGGGCCAGGGCGGTTTGCTAGACGTATCGTTACATCCTGATTTTGAAGGCGGAAATGGCGAGGGTGATAACGACTGGATCTATTTCACCTGGAGCAAGCCCGAGGGCAATAACAGCCGTTCAGCATTATCGCGAATAAAATGGCACAATGGCCAGCTAGGAGAGGTCGAACACTTGTTTGAACAAGATCGCGCCTCTGGGCCGGGCCGCCATTACGGCTCGCGGTTGGCGTGGCTGCCCGACGGTACCCTGCTAATGAGTATTGGGGATCGCGGCAGTGAACCGCCCCGCGCCCAGGCAAGCGATGACCACGCGGGCTCTACCCTGCGTCTTACCGCTACTGGCGGCGTTCCCGATGACAACCCTTTCGTTGGTGATGACACCACCCTGGATGAAATTTACTCCATGGGTAATCGCAATATTCAAGGCATGGCCGTGCTCAGTAACGGCGAAGCCTGGGCGTCAGAGCATGGCCCCCGCACCGGCGACGAGCTGAATCATATCGAAGCGGGCAATAATTACGGCTGGCCAAAGGTCAGCCAGGGCAATGACTATGCAACCAACGAGCCGATTGGCGAAGATTCGCTCCCCGGCATGGTTGATCCAGTGTATGTATTTGAAGGCCGCTTCGCCCCCGCTGGGCTTGCCGAAGTGACTAGCGACGCCTTTAGTGAGTGGCAAGGCAACTTATTAGCCGGTGGGCTAGGTAGCGAGAAGCTGTTGCGCCTGCGCTTGGAAGAGGGCCGTGTCACCGAGGAAGAGCTGATTTTACAAGGCGAAGTGGGTCGCATTCGCGATGTTCGCCAAGGCCCTGATGATGCCATTTACTTACTCACTGACGCCCCCCAGGGCGGCTTGTACCGCCTAGCGCCAACGAACCAGTAGCGCTTCATTCACTGGCTGATATTAAAACGTATTAAAACCACCATGGATGCCCCATGCGACTACGCAATTTGATTATTTTGACTGTGATTGTGCCGCTGTTTGTCATCCTGGTGGTTTTTAGCTTAGTGGCAATCAAGTCGCTCGAAGATAACGTACGCTCAAAGCTACAAACGGAAGTTGAGATTATTACCCGTACGCTGAGCTCGTCGCTCAGCTACGCGGTTACGCCAGATAGCAATACGCCGCTTGAAGAAGCGTTACAGTCGGCGTTCTCCTTCCATCGAATTTACGGTGCCTATGTATTCGATACCCAAGGTCGCGATATTTACGGGCTGGGCCTAGGCAAAGATATTTTCAGCCGTGAAGAGATTCAACAAATCATTGAGCGCGATGACTTATATAGCAACTATCGCCAACACGATGGGTGGAATTACTACTCTGCATTGACACCCTTGCGCTCACAAGATGGCACTGTATATGGGGTACTGCAGGTTAATCGGCTAAATACCGGTATTGAGAACTACACGGGTTTTATCAGTATTGTGGCCGTGTTGGTGTTTGTGATTGGCGCCGCCGGAATCGTGTTTAGTATTTGGTGGGGGTTTCGCCGCCATATCGAGCGCCCGCTTAACCGGCTGCTGCACGTAATGCAGTTGGTAGAAAAAGGTGACCGCAGCCAACGCGCCACCGAAGACGGCCCTATCGAATATCGCCACCTTGCCTCCGGTTTGAATGGCATGCTGGATGCGATGGCCGAAAAAGACCAAGAGATCGAAAATCGCCAACGGCGCGAAATTGAGCTTGAAAAGCGCCTGCGCAAATCGAAAAAGCTGGCTGAACTGGGCGTATTGGCAGCCGGCGTTGCCCATGAGATAGGTGCGCCGTTAACGGTGATCAATGGCCAGGCCCAGCGTTTGGCTCGCCGCGATGTGATTGGCGATGACGAACGCGCACGACTAGGGCGTATTCGTGGCGAAGTCGAGCGCATCGTTGAAATTGTGCGCCAGTTGATGGAATTAGGCCGCCAACATAACGTAGAGAAAGGCGAACTGGCGCTTGATCAGCTTATTATGAATGCCAGCGATTTGGTTGAAGACGAGCTGGAGCCACGCAATATTCGTTTAGACATTGAATTACCGTCGCCGACACCCAACTTACTCGCCAACGGCCAACAAATTGTGCAGGTGCTGACCAATTTGCTGCGCAATGCAGCGCAAGCCCCCGAAGTGAACAGAATTCGAGTGCGCGCCCAGCAGCAAGAGCACGAATTAATACTGTGGGTGGAAGATGATGGCCCAGGGATACCCAGTGCCCATCATCACAAAGTGTTCGACCCATTTTTCACCACCAAACCGGTCGGTCAAGGCAGCGGTTTGGGACTCTCTATGGTACATCGCATTATTAACGACCACGGCGGTACGATCGGCGTGTTTGACAGCGCCCTTGGCGGCGCTGGATTTGAAATCACACTACCTATTAGTGAAACCGCATCCGCGTGAGGACAACGTTTGTGACCCAACAGGATCCCCTTTTACCTTTGTTGGTGGTTGAAGATGACGCCGCTATACGTGAGTTATTAGAAGAAGAACTGCAGGATGCAGGCTACACGACGCTCGGCGTACCTAGCGCTGAAGAGGCGATCGCCTTACTAAGCCACACCACCGTCTCACTGGTAATTACCGACGTGCGACTGCCGGGTATGACCGGCATTCAGCTACTCCAGCAGCTCCGCCAAGCAGGCAGTGAGCTGGGCATTATTGTGATTACCGCTTTCGGTACCATCGATCAGGCGGTTGAGGCACTTAAGCTAGGGGCTGACGACTTTTTAACCAAGCCGTTAGACCTTGATGCCATCCGCGATGCCGTATTTCGTGTGCTGGAACGCCAACGCCTGGCGGTTTTCCACGACACGGATATCAGCCATTTCCACGGCATTGTGGGTAAAAGCCAGGTCATGCAGACACTGTTTCATGACGCCTCCCGCCTTGCCAAAAGCGATGCCCCCATTTTGATCTTAGGGGAAAGCGGTACCGGCAAAGAGTTACTCGCCCGCGCCATTCACCAGGAAAGCCCTCGCAATGACCAACCCTTTGTGCCGGTTAACTGTGCGAGCATTCCCGCAGATTTGATGGAGAGTGAGTTCTTTGGTCATGTAAAAGGCGCCTTTACCGGGGCTAATGAGGCGCGCAAAGGGCTCTTTCAAAGCGCTCAGGGCGGCAGCCTGTTTTTAGATGAGATTGGTGAAATGCCCATCAATCTGCAGGCTAAACTACTGCGGGCCTTGCAGGAGAAAACCGTGCGCCCAGTGGGCGGCGAGCGCGAAGAGCCAGTAGATGTCCGCATCATCGCTGCGACTCACCGCAACCTGGAGAAGGAAATCGAGCAGGAGAATTTCCGCAGCGACTTGTTCTACCGTTTGGAAACGTTCTCGCTGCGCATTCCTCCGCTACGCGAGCGCGGTACCGATATTGAGCACCTTGTTTTTGCCCTTATCGACAAGCACTCCGAGGCCCAGGGCAAGCAGATCGAGCAAATCGAGCCAGAAGCGCTCAACAACCTGCTCAACTATGCCTATCCCGGTAACGTTCGCGAACTGGAAAACGCCATCATGCGGGCAGTTACCCTGAGCGAAGATGGCTCGCTCAGCCATAAAGATCTGCCCGAACGGCTGCGCGAACAATCAACGGTGGAAAGCGGTACCCCACTGGTGCCTACCGTCAGTGGCGAAGTGCTGGCAGGGAGCCAGGTGCCCTCGGCAACGCCAATCCGCTGGCCTAGCCTAGAAGAAGTTGAAAAGCGCTATATTAACAAGGTATTAGAAGCAACGGGTGGCAACAAGCGACGCACCGCAGAAGTGCTGGGCATTGCTCGTCGGACGCTCTATCGTCGCCTGGAAGACAGTGAAGAGTAACTACCAGGATACTGATAAGGCGGGATGCGCTAGCTAGAAAACAGACAAAAAAACCCCCGCGGGCGCGGGGGCGGAAAGGATGGCAAATCGTGTGGAGCAGCCGCAGGGAACAAACAGCTGAGGCGATTTACCATCGTAGGGAGCGGTACACTTGCTAAAGACTAGTTACTGGTCGAATTTTCATCCTCTTCTTCAGCGCCAGGCATAGGTTCGGTTCCTTCACCAAAGCCAGGCTCGTCGTCAGGGTTCATAGTGCCCTCTGCGGGCTCGTCCATGGTGTCATCCGGCATGGACTCTTCTGACATAGGATCTTCTGACATAGGATCTTCTGACATCGTTTCTTCAGATTGCGTCATGCTGTTTTCTGCTGCTGGCTCTTCACTTAAGCCTGGATCCTGCTCCATCGCTGACTCTTCACTCATACCCGGTTCCGGCTGAGTGGTGGCATCCTGCTCTAATGGTGAAGGCTCTTCAGCAGGTGGCGCTGTTTCTTCGTTATCACCGCAACCAGCTAACACAATTACACTTGCCGCTGTCGCCATCATGCACAGCGTTAACCAGCGTGGGCGATTGGAAATTTGCTTGCTCTCAATGTGGTCGTGTTGCTTATCCATAATACCCACCTCCATTACTTACGCTGCTTGTTTCTAAACATTTCACTGGAAAAATCGACAGTCAGCTTTCCGTACACGTATACAAGTTATTCACAACACTCTACTTAAACTACAATCACTTTACGTGCCAAAAACATAAAAAACCAATATAAACAATTAATAATCAATGTCTTATAAAACATTAGCAATGCCATTATGTACTTATAGGCAGCCCGCGCGAGTGGGTAAAAAATGACACATGTAGCGTTAATTGCCCCGTTGAGCGAGCCGTTGTGACACACAGGCCCCACCTATGTATAATAATTTTTAATAAATTATCCGACTCAAGCTCTTATTTCTTTATGAATGGCGCAATAACGACACACGCCCATTCAGCTCAACAAAAAGGCATCGCCGATGGACGAGACACGACCCGTCAAAATTAAAGTGCGCGGATTAAGCAAAGTCTTTGGTAAGCACCCACAAAAAGCCATTGAGCTACGTGATCAAGGAATGAAGCGCCCCGAAATTCTGGAGAAATCCGGCCAGACGCTGGGGCTATCCAATATTTCGTTTGATGTCTATGAAGGCGAACTGCTGGTCATCATGGGACTCTCGGGGTCAGGCAAATCGACCTTGATCCGTTGTCTTAACCGTCTAATTGAGACCACCGAAGGTGAGATCATTATCGACGGCGAAAACATCCCGACGCTAAAAGAGAAAGCGTTACTGGAGTGCCGCCGCCGTCACTTCTCTATGGTATTTCAAAATTTCGCGCTATTCCCCCACCGCACTGTGCAGCAAAATGCCGAGTTCGGTTTGGAAATTCGCGGCGTAGAGAAAACAGAGCGCCATAAAATTGCCCATGATGCGCTTAAGCAAGTGGGCCTGGAGGGCTGGGAAGACGCCTACCCGAATCAACTTTCCGGCGGTATGCAGCAGCGCGTTGGCCTCGCCCGTGCTCTGGCAAACGATGCCACCGTACTGTTAATGGATGAAGCTTTCTCAGCACTTGACCCGCTAATTCGCAAAGACATGCAGCAAGAGCTTTTGCAGCTGCAATCCAAAATGCAAAAAACCACGGTCTTCATCACCCACGATCTGGATGAGGCGCTCAACATTGGCGACCGTATCGTGTTGCTGAAAGATGGCGAAGTGGTGCAGATCGGCACGCCGGAAGAGATTCTGACCAAGCCTGCGGATGACTACGTGCGTCGCTTTATCGAAGGCGTTGACCGGGCACGTATCTTGACCGCCGAGAGCGCCATGCGGCCACTGCGCTCCACAGCTCGGGAAAGCGATGGCCCACGCACGGCGCTACACCGCATGCGCGACCATGCTATCGACTCTATTTATGTGGTTGATCGCAACCGCCGCCTTATCGGGCTACTCGAGGCCGATGCCGCCAGCCGGGCCATTGAAGAGGGTGCCGATTCGATTATTCCCTACTTAACCCAGGATTTCCGCAAAGTCCCCATGGATGAGCCACTGCATAACCTGTTTGCCATGTTTAGTGAAAAGAGTTTCCCTATCGCCGTTATTGATAAGCAAGAGCAACTGCTAGGCGTGGTGGTTAAAGGCGCAGTACTCGACGAACTGGCACGAGCAGGAGAGCAATAATGGATATCCCACGCATCCCGCTAGGTGATTGGATTGAAGGCGGCCTGACTTGGTTGACCAGCGAATACTCTTTGGTTACCCGCGGCATCTCTCGTTTCACTCAAACCGGTATCGATGTTTTAAATGACGGCTTGATGTGGTTACCCGAGTGGGCGCTGCTTGGCTTGATCGCCCTGCTCTGCTGGAAGCTGGCGGGCACTCGCCTAGCCATAGGCGCTGCTGCGGGCTTGGCACTGATCTGGAACCTGGGGCTCTGGAACCCGATGATTGAAACGCTCACGCTGGTAGTGTTCGCTACCATGGTGGCAGTCGTCATCGCGTTACCTGTGGGTATTGCCGCGGCGCTGTCTAACCGGCTTTACCGGGTCATTATGCCAATTCTCGACTTTATGCAGACCATGCCAGCATTCGTCTATTTGATCCCGGCTATTCCATTTTTCGGTATTGGCTCGGTGTCGGCGATTTTTGCTACGGTGATCTTCTCGATGCCTCCGGCCATTCGCTTTACCACCCTGGGTATTCGTCAAGTACCGGTGGAGCTGATTGAGGCCGCCGATGCCTACGGCGCTACCCGTGGTCAAAAGCTATTCAAAGTGCAGCTACCGCTGTCACTGCCCACAGTAATGGCAGGTATCAACCAAACGATAATGCTCGCTCTCTCCATGGTAGTCATCGCCGCCATGATTGGTGCAGATGGTTTGGGCAGCGAAGTATGGCGCGCAATTCAACGCTTGCGCCCTGGCGACGGCTTTGAAGCAGGCATCGCGGTGGTCATCCTGGCCATGCTGCTTGACCGCCTGACGCAATCGCTTAGAAAAACCCGGCAATAGCGAAAACGCGCGATAGAGTAAAACAGCAGAAGCGGCTGCGTTGAGCCATTAGCTTGCTAAGTCGCTCTTTGCTTACCATGCTGTGTTTTGCAGCAACCGTGCTCGTTAAACATCATGCACGTTAATAACCAGTACATTTATATTTTAATACACAAGGGAGAAAGTGAATGAAACATCGCACATTGAACCTCCGTATCCGTCTTGCTTCGCTGGCACTGTTAGCAGGTGCTGGTGTGACCGTCAGCAGCGCGGCGCAGGCTGAAGAAGAGAAAGGCATGGTTAACCTGGCCTACGTAGAGTGGTCTTCCGAAGTCGCTTCAACTAACGTGGTCGCTGCAGTACTTGAGCAAGCGGGCTATGACGTCGAGCTAACCTCACTCTCAGCGGCGGCTATGTTCCAGGCGCTCTCCACTGGCGATGCGGATGCCATCGTCGCTGCTTGGTTGCCAACCACTCACGCCGATTACATGGAACGCCTGGGCGATAGTATTGAAGACCTTGGCCCCAACCTGGACGGCACCAAGCTGGGCCTTGTGGTTCCAGAGTATACTGACGTCGACTCGATTGCAGACCTTAACGATAACGCCGACAGCTTTAACGGCGAGATCATCGGTATTGACCCTGGTGCAGGTTTAATGAGCCTCACCGAAGAGGTTGTGGATACCTATGACCTTGAGCTGAATCTGCGTAGTGGCAGCGGTGCCACCATGACGGCGGCACTGTCGAGTGCAATTAATAACGAGGAAGATGTCGTTGTTACTGGCTGGACGCCCCACTGGATGTTTGCCCGCTTTGATCTCAAATATCTAGAAGACCCTGAAAACGTCTATGGCGGTGCAGAGCAGATTCACACCGCAGTTCGCCAAGGCCTGGAAGACGACATGCCAGGAGCCTATGCCATTCTCGACGCTTTCGAGTGGACGCCTGAGCAGATGGGCGAGGTCATGCTGATGAACCAGGAAGATGGCAGTGACCCCTATGAGAACGCGAAGCAGTGGGTTGAAGATAACCAAGATGTAGTAGCAGAATGGCTCGATAGCTAATGCCATTTTGATTAGGTAAGTTGTATTTGTTAGCAATGGTTGGGCTGGGGCTTTCGTAAGCCCCAGCCCAACTGCTTAAGTTTGTACAACCTATTGTTATGAGCACACTACTATAAGCAGTTTGATAGTGTGACAGGTCATTTCGGGAGCTTGACATGTTTAATAACATTATGGTGCCGGTAGACCTTGCCCACCTTGAAGCACTTGAACCCGCATTAAGCGTTGTAGCCGACCTTGCCAAACAATATGACGCCCATATCACCTATGTCAGCGTCACGGCCAATACACCCACAAGCGTCGCCCGCACTCCCCAGGAGTATGCGCAAAAGCTCGAGGCTTTTGCGCAAGAGCGACATAAGGTTCATGGCCAACCGGTAAGCAGCAAGGTATATAGCTCAACAGACCCTATGGCGAATATCGACACACTACTTGAGAAAGCTATTGACGAAGTAGGGGCTGACTTAGTAATGATGGCAACTCACCTGCCGCGGCATTTGGATATTGTCATGCCTTCGCATGGTGGCAAAGTAGCAACCCACACAAACGCCTCTGTCTTCTTAATTCGTCTGGCTCAATAAAACCGCCTTTCGTTTTTAAAATAATTAAGGGAGTAAACTTATGGACAAAACACCGAAAAATGAGCCTGATGAGCCGGTCTCTGAGGGTATACCCGCCCCAGATGGCCCGGCTAACCTGATCGATACCGATTACGTTATCGGCCAAGACAACATCACCACGAATACTATGGGTCTCAATCTTGACCTGCACGGTAAGGTGTTCAGTATATCGGCCGTTATCGTGCTGCTATTTGTGGTGTTAACTCTGGCACTGCAAGAGACCGTCGCACCGATTTATCAAAACATTTTCGATTTCTTGACCGGAAATCTGTCTTGGTTCTTTATTCTAGCGGCGAATATATTCGTCATTTTGTGCATTGGTCTGATCTTCTCTCCTTTAGGTAAAATCCGCATTGGTGGCGCCGATGCCAAGCCTGATTTTACCTATATGGGTTGGTTTTCAATGCTATTTGCCGCAGGCATGGGCATTGGCTTGATGTTTTTCGGCGTTAACGAACCGCTGACGCACTTTGGCACTTCATTTGACGGTGGCAGCTGGGCGCCGCTTGCGGGTGCGGAAGGCAATGCTGCCGGTGCTGAAGCGTTAGCTATGGCCGCAACCATCTTCCACTGGGGCCTGCACCCCTGGGCAATTTACGCTGTAGTGGCGCTTTCACTGGCACTGTTTTCGTTCAATAAGGGCCTGCCGCTATCCATGCGTTCTGTGTTCTACCCCATTTTGGGTGAGCGCGTATGGGGCTGGCCAGGCCACGTGATTGATATTTTGGCAGTGTTTGCCACTTTATTTGGTTTGGCTACGTCCCTTGGTTTAGGGGCAACCCAAGCAGCAGCAGGCCTCACTTACCTGTTTGGTGCGCCGGAAAGTGATATCACCATGATCCTGTTGATCATCGGTATTACGATGATCGCCATCGGCTCAATCGTGGCAGGCGTTGATAAGGGCGTACAGCTGCTCTCCAAAATCAATATTATTCTTGCGGCAATGCTACTTTTCTTTGTGATTGCTGTTGGCCCTACCCTGATGATTGCCACGGGCTTCTTTGAAAACCTTTGGAACTATGCGGTTCATCTACCTGCGTTATCGAATCCTTTTGGTCGTGAAGATGCCAACTTCAGCCAGGGCTGGACAGCCTTCTACTGGGCCTGGTGGATCTCCTGGTCTCCGTATGTCGGTATGTTTATTGCGCGGGTATCCCGCGGTCGTACAGTGCGTGAATTTCTGGTCTCGGTGATGCTGGTGCCGTCCACTGTATCAGTACTATGGATGACCACGTTTGGTGGCACAGCCATTGATCAGTACGTCAGCCAAGGCATTGAGGCCGTTCGCGATGCAGGCGTTGATCTGCAGCTATTCATAATGCTCGAGCAGCTGCCGTTATCACAAATCACCTCATTCGTGGCCATTGTGCTAGTCATCGTGTTCTTCGTGACGTCGTCTGACTCTGGCTCGTTGGTGATTGACTCCATCACCGCTGGCGGTAAGGTCGATGCACCGACGCCACAGCGCGTTTTCTGGGCGATCATTGAAGGCGCGATTGCCATTGCGCTACTGCTAGGCGGTGGCCTAACAGCGCTGCAAACCATGGCTGTTTCTACCGGCTTCCCGTTCACCATCATTCTGCTAGTGGCCTGCTATGCCATTATCAAGGGGTTGATGAGCGAACCTAAAGCCGTCTAGCGATGCTTTGAACCGACCATGGTTTTAAACCAATCATAAGTTTAAAGCTTGCTGGTACTGTTCAAATTTAGCTAGTAAACGGGCAACCCAATGGGTTGCCCGTTTTTGTTGGTATGTCGACAGCTAAGCATCAACACCAAATATCTTTCAATGGCGTTTCAGGTCGATAATGGGTGGCTATTTGCGCCTGCAATAGCTCTGCGGTGGCCAATGCATCCACCAGGGCATGATGTCCTTGATAAGGGGGCAAGCCATAGCGCTCACGACTCGCATGCATACGGATGGAAACCGGTGGGCGACCCAGCCAGCGGCGGAACCGCGCCCATAGGGTTTGGCGGTGCATCCGCGCTTCCAGCGACATGGTATCAATCATCGGAAACAGCACTCCTTCCCCACGTCGGGCTTTGACAGCTGCATTCAAAAAAGGCCGTTCAATATTGCGAAAATGAACGACCACTAGGCGACCTGCTAGCTGGGCCAGCAGTTCGTCCAGTATCGCATCTAAGTCCGGCGCCTGGGCGATCTCTGAATGGGTAATGTGGTGGTAGGTAATTGAGGCTTCTGCTAGCGGCCGCGAAGGGTTCACTACCCAATAGCGCCGCTCAGCCAATTTGATACGATTTAACGTGAAGGGCACGAGGCCAATACTAACAATCGCATGGCGCCTCTCATCCAGCCCAGTGGTTTCCATATCCAGCGCCACCATGGGCACCTCAGAAATGGGCGTTTCAGGATCAGGCAACGGCGTACCAAAGAATTGCTGAAGGGCAGGATTTTTCGCTTGTTGCGCTCGTTGGGCCATATAGCCCTTCCAATCGGCCTGGACGATTTTTTGACGTGGGCGTATACCGCGCATCTTAGCGCCCCTGCCGTTGTGCAGGCATGGGATAGCGGAACTTGAGGAATTTTTGCGCGTTGCTAAGCACTTGGAAAGCGTCTTTCAGGGTGTGGCGTTCGCTGTCCGCCACGTTTTCGGGCTCGATATTGTTATCCGGCAGGCGATCCTCTTGTAGGTCAATCATTTGATGGCGAATCCGCGACATGCATAAAAACTCAAACGCATAACTTAGCTTGTCGCTCATGCCGGTCGCCAATAGTTGGGTCTTACTGATGTCATTCAAGCGCTGAAAGGAGTTCTGCGCTTTGGAACCGCAGGCCAAAGCGTGAATACGCACCAAATCCACCATCGGCGCAGTTCCCCGGCGCTTCAAGTTGATCGAGTTGTTGTGCTTGCCATCTTGCTCCATCACAAAGGTACGGAAAAACCCCAGCGGTGGCGTACGGTTTAAGGCATTGCGCGCCATGGCGGCTAAAAACAGCGGTGATTTTGGCGCTGTCTCGGCAATCAAATCTTGCAGCGTTTCCACATAAAGGTCTTCGCCATAGCAACTATCCAGGTCAAAGAAAATCGAGCTGTGCAGCAGCCGTTCAGGCGTGGGATTGGCCATCCAATCCTGAAAATACCCCTTCCAAACGCTGAGCGGCTGACGCCACTGAACGTTGGTCGCCATAACGTCACCTTTGCAGTAGGTGTAACCGCAGGCATCTAAGCCATCGCTGACAATTTTTGCCAGGGCGTAAAAGTAGTCGTCATGCTCTTCGGGATTAAACTCGTCGGAGAGGATCAGCGCATTATCCTGGTCAGTGACGATGCTCTGCTCATTGCGGGCCATTGAGCCATTCACCATAAAACAATAAGGCACCGGCGGGGGGCCAAGTTCTGCTTCAGCCATTTCCAGCAACCGTCGAGTAAAGCTGCGTCCGATCGTGGAAAGGGCGCTACCCACCATCTGCGAGTTAGCGCCCTCTTGCACCATACGCACAAACGCCGCGCTCACATCCGGCGCCAAGCGTGCCAGCCCCTGGGCGCTGGACTGATTAAAAATATTGCTGACCAGATAGAGACCACTGTGGGTCTCGTAGCGAATAATGTCGGAGAGATGCACTACGCCCACAGGGCGCTGACGATAGAGCACAGGCAGGTGATGCACGTTACTGCGCAACATCGTCAGCATCGCTTCATAAACAGAGGCGTCAGACTGGATAGTAATTAGCCGCGAGGAAATCACTTCACCGACGGAGGTTTGTGGCGATAGCCCCTCGGCCACAATGCGGGTACGAAAATCACTATCGGTTAAAATACCGCACATCTGCCAAGTTTGGCCTTCGCTATCTTTAAAACTGTAGCGCGGGTTATCGCTCCCCTCTTTTATTACCAGCAGGGCGGAGGCTTGAGCCTCGCTCATTTGCTGCGCGGCGTGCTGAACGCTGGTAGACGTTTCCACCATTACTGGATAGCGGGTTAGCAGCTTGCGTATCCGCGTCACCATCATGTCGTTGGATTTCTTTTGCTGCTCGGCAGCGCTCTCAAGCCGCGGTCGCTCCAACTCGACAAAATCCGCAAAATGGTCATCCTCCTCGCACAATCGCAGGAAGACCGCCTTGGGAATAAAATAGATCAGGGTATCTTCGATCGCCTGGGCTGGGAAACGCACCTTATGGTTACGCAAGAGGCTGAAGTGACCGAAAATATCGCCTTCGCCCAGGCGGTTATACAGCTCGCCCTGACTACGATAAACCTCCACAGCGCCACTGCGGATATAGCAAAGATCATTGAGCATCTCGTTAAGCGTTAATATGCTGCTACCTGTTTTGAAGTAGCTCACTTCCACCTGCTCAGCAATGGCATCAAGGAGATCATCCGACAGCCCATCAAAAGGGGGAAACCGTCCCATATGTTGGCGTATTTCTAACAGTTCGACATCCATACGGACTCCTTGGTGTTGCCGGTCAATAGGCGGGATAATCAACGCATAATCTAAAGTGTGGCGGGAAGGCTAAGTTAGGTAAACCCCACTAAGGATAATAAAACTAACCGTAGGCCAATCGGCTCACAAAAAAAGCCCGGTGCAGTCATGCACCGGGCTTTGGTGGCCGAAACCATACTAATATTAACGTTGCTAAATAAAGGTTGCTATATTAGCCAGACCAAATTAGCAAAAACACATCAGCCACTTTTAGCAGTATGACTTATGACTGGTTAGCCATTTCCTGCACACGCTGCATCATTTCCGGATCTTGCTGAATGGATTGACCAATAGCGTTGAAGGTATCAACATCTAGGCCGCTGTCTTCGACCACTTCGATCATGCGGTCGTTAGCTTCGGTGCGCACTTCCTGTTGCGCTGATTCATCTTCCGCTTCCTGCAGACGCTGGGTATATTCCTGAGAAATAACCGCAATTTCTTGAGAAGCATCGGCAAACTGCTGGAGCTGGTCGTCAGAAAAATCCTGGGCAGGAGCTTGCTGGGTTGCCATTGGATCTTGTGCAGCGCCTTGCTGCTCTTCCTGGGCGTGGGCGGTGGCCGTCATCAAACCGGTCGCGAGCAGAGCAGCGGAGAACAGAGCAGTCATACGTTGCATAGAAGAAACCTCAATATTGCGTTGTGTATGTGCCCTCTGTGACGCGCCATGCTCAAGCAGGTTCAATCTTTTATGTAAAAGCTAGTAACAAAAAGAACTAAATGTATCTAAAAGACGAATTAAACACGCCACCTCGGAAATAATATGTCTAGCATATTCAGCAAGTTACGTAAAAACGACTTACCTTCAGCAGGGCTTGCCGCCATGCCCGCACTTTTTGTTCTGCTTTGGAGCACTGGCTTTATTGGTGCAAAGTTCGGCCTGCCTTACGCAGAACCTTTTACGTTTCTGTTTATTCGCTTTGTACTCACGCTACTGCTACTGACTCCGCTGGTCGTCGTGATGCGGATACCTTGGCCCTCATCACCCAGGCTATGGACACATATCGCCATATCAGGCTTTCTAGTTCATGGTGCTTACTTAGGTGGCGTCTTCTATGGCATTTACCTGGGCATGCCCGCCGGTTTAGCGGCCTTACTGGTGGGGCTGCAGCCGCTTCTGACCGCCGCCTTCGCTGGCCCACTGCTGGGTGAGCAGCTCTCCTGGCGCCAATGGACAGGGCTAGCGCTGGGCCTGATAGGTATCAGTTTAGTCCTCGGCAGTAAGCTTGAGCTGGGTGAGTCGCTGTTTGACGGCTTCGGGATTAGTGCTCTGCTGTGTGTCACCGCCGCGTTAATGGGGATTTCGCTGGGTACGCTCTATCAGAAAAGATACTGCACCAGCATGCCGCTGCTTTCAGGGGCGGTGATTCAGTACTTAGCAGCGGGCGCTCTGCTGGGCGTTGGAGCCCTGCTTTTTGAGTCCCGCCAGGTGGAATGGAGCAGCACCTTTGTGCTGACCCTGGGCTGGTTGGTGTTGATTCTCTCAATTGCAGCTATTCTGTTACTCATGGCCTTGATTAAAAAGGGGGAAGCCTCGCGTGTAGCGAGTCTTTTTTATCTTGTGCCGCCAGTCACGGCGCTTCAGGCGTGGTGGCTCTTTGACGAACGCCTTCCCTTGTTAGGGCTTGTGGGTATGTTGGTGGCCATCACTGGGGTAGTGATGGTGATACGGAAACCCGGCCCTAAGGCGAGTAGACGATGACCCGATTTTTATAATCGGTCGATAATTTTATTCCAGGGCTTGGCTAAACATGTCAGCACAACACCACTGTGCCAGGGTGAACGGACACTGTAACCGTTGCAATTCTCCGGTACCTTTTGCATTCACGATGGTGTTTCAACCGATCATCAATTGGGGGCGATAACGACAAGTGCTACCAAGCCATACTGCATAGCCTGGTGGCACTAGCAAAAACCTTGGGAACTCAGCTAATTGCTGAAGGTGTTGAAACCCGTGAGGAATCACGCGGCCTGCTGCCCTTGGGTCTTCCCATGTAGCAGGGCTATTACTTCTCCTATCCCAATCTGGAAGCACTCGCGGAAATTGACGACGCTAAATACGAATAGCGTGGCTAAAAATAGCTATATAAAAATAGCTATAGATGTTGCAAATAATCAGCCCCACCTAAGTTACGCATCTGCTGGCGAATCCACTGACTTCGCCGCTCAACCTGGGCATCGGGGCGTGCGGCGCTGCGCGTCAGCGGGCTGGGTAAGATAGCCGCGAGAAGACTTGCCTGGCGCTCAGTTAACGAAGCTGAAGAGACGCCAAAATAGTGCTGAGCAGCGGCTTCTAGGCCAAACACACCGCGATCCCACTCGGCGACATTGAGATAGACCTCTAAAATACGCTGCTTGCTCCAGAGTATCTCGATCAGTAGCGTAAACCACGCTTCTAGCCCCTTCCGCGTCCAGCTGCGACCTGTCCACAGAAAAACGTTTTTAGCCGTTTGTTGGCTCAAGGTACTGGCACCGCGCAGTCGTCCGCCGTCCCGACTAGCCTGCAATGCGCGGCGCAGTTCGACCAGATCAAACCCGCCGTGGTGTGGAAAGCGCTGATCCTCCGCGGCAATCACTGCCAGCTTAGCGTTCACCGAGAGCGAGTCCCAGCCTCGCCACTCGCGCTGTATACGAATCGGATCGCTGTGGATCCAGCTCTGAATTTTGCGCTCGACCATCACCATCGACCCCGGTGGTGGAACGACTCGAAACAGCAAGACCAGCGCGACCGACAACAGTACAAACGCTAAAACGCCGCGCCATACAATCCGCCATAGCAGACGCATAAAACGGCGCAGCAAGCGATTGAGCATCCCGTTATCCTTAACGCTTCATGAGGTGATCTGCATGATAGCGCAGATGATCCTCAATGAACGAGGCAATGAAGAAGTAACTGTGATCGTAGCCCGGCTGGCGGCGCAGCGTTAACGGATGATCATGCTCTTCGCAAACGGCTTCTAAACGCTCTGGCTTAAGCTGCTCCTCCAGGAATTGATCCGCTTCGCCCTGGTCGATAAACAGGCGCTGGCGTGATGCGCCGTTGGCCACCAGCTCACAGGCATCGTACTGACGCCAGCGGGACTGATCGTCCCCCAAGTAGGCGTTAAACGCCTGCTGCCCCCAAGGGCAGTTCATCGGGTTGACCACTGGAGAGAAGGCCGACACAGAGCGGAAACGACCTGGATGACGCAGCGCCAGGATCAATGCTCCGTGCCCACCCATCGAGTGTCCGCTAATAGATTCGCGCCCATTGACCGGGAAGTGCTGACGCACCACGGAAGGCAGCTCCTCAATCACATAGTCATACATGCGATAGTGGGGCTTCCAGGGTGACTCGGTAGCATTGACGTAAAACCCAGCCCCAGAGCCTAAATCATAGCTTTCATGCTCGCCGGGCAAGTCGGTGCCCCGTGGGCTGGTATCAGGGCAAACAATCGCCACGCCCAGCTCAGCGGCAATACGGTGAGCGCCCGCTTTCTGCATGAAATTTTCGTCATTACAGGTCAGCCCCGAGAGCCACCACAGCAGCGGTACGCGCTCGTTTTCCGCCTGGGGTGGTAAGTAAACGGCGAAGATCATGTCGCAGTCCAGCGCACGGGAATAGTGGCGGTAGCGCTTATGCCAGCCCCCGAAACTACGGTTGGCAGACACCAGTTCTAGAGTTTCACTCATGCTCATGGGCAGGTTCCTTTAAATACAGCAAACGCGGCAGGTCTACCCTACCGCGTTTTAGCGTTTCAAACGTGCTTTCTATACTACTTAATAATGCTAGGCCTAGTAATGCAGCACGGTACGAATGCTCTTACCCGCATGCAGTAATTCAAACGCTTCGTTGATCTTTTCGAATGGCATATCGTGGGTAATGAAATCGTCGATATTGATTTCGCCGTTCATATAACGATCAACGTAGCCCGGCAGCTCGCTGCGTCCTTTTACGCCACCAAAGGCGGAGCCTTTCCAGACCCGCCCGGTGACCAACTGGAATGGCCGTGTGGAGATCTCTTCACCGGCTCCAGCGACACCAATGATGATCGATTCACCCCAGCCTTTGTGGCAGCACTCCAGCGCTGAGCGCATCACATTGACGTTGCCGATACACTCAAAGGAGTAGTCAACGCCGCCATCGGTCAAATCGACAATGACCTGCTGGATTGGATCTGAATACTCTTTGGGGTTCACAAAATCAGTGGCGCCAAACTGCTTGGCCAGCTCAAATTTATCAGCGTTGACGTCGATAGCAATAATACGCCCCGCCTTGGCCATGACCGCGCCTTGGATGACGGCCAAACCGATAGCCCCGAGACCAAACACCGCCACCGTGGCGCCCGGCTCTACTTTAGCGGTATTGAGCACCGCACCGATGCCGGTGGTCACGCCGCAGCCCAGTAGGCAGATTTTATCCATGGGTGCTTCTTTAGAAACCACCGCCAGGGAGACTTCAGGCAACACGGTGTACTCGCTGAACGTGGAGGTGCCCATATAGTGATGAAGCATTTTACCCTCGAGTGAAAAACGCGAGGTACCGTCAGGCATGACCCCTTTACCTTGGGTAGCACGCACGCTGCCACACAGGTTGGTTTTGCCCGACAAACAGAATTTACACTTTCCACACTCAGCGGTGTAAAGCGGAATAACATGGTCGCCTGGCTTAAGGCTGGTAACGCCCTCGCCGACTTCCTGTACAACGCCAGCACCTTCATGGCCCAACACGGCAGGGAAGTTACCTTCGGGATCAGCACCGGAGAGCGTGTAAGCATCGGTATGGCAAACGCTTGTCGCGGCCATTTTAACCAGCACTTCCCCCGCCTTCGGGCCTTCGACATCAATCTCGACCAGTTCAAGCGGCTTACCCGCTTCCAATGCAACAGCTGCGCGTGACTTCATTTTGACTCCTAAATGTTCATTACTTCAAAAACAAAAACTAAGGCGTTACTCGTCAGTAGCCACTGGGCCAAATTCAATCGGCAGCCAGCGATAGCCTTCTTCATCTTTTACGATATGACCAATGCCGGGAAATGGCATGTGGGCACCGGCGACCCAGTGCTTATCTTCAACCGCGCTTTCGAGCACTTCTTCTCGAGTGCGAATGGCTTGCTCGGGGTCTGAGTCAAACTCGATAGCGACAGTGGGATCAGCAAATTGAACGCCGTAGCTGTGTACTACGTCCCCCCATACCAGCATGGCGTCATCATCGCTATTGAGCATAAAGCTTGAGTGTCCGGCGGTGTGGCCATGTGTATCTTGGGCAACAATGCCCATCAGAACTTCATCACCAGCCGTGAAGGGGTTGAAACGATCAGCTTCCTGATAAGGCGCTACCGCGTCTTGAGCCATGGTAAAGAAGGGTTGATTGGCTTCAGGCGCCGCAGCCGCACGCTCCTCATCCAGCCAAAAATCGGCATCCGCTTGGCTGGCACGCAGTTCAGCATTGGGATAAACCGCTTCGCCCTCCTCATTGGCCAAACCACACACGTGGTCAGGATGCAGATGAGTCATCAACACCGTGTCGACATCCTCCGGCGAGTAGCCAGAAGCGCGTAGGTTACTCTCCACCTGACCTAATGAGGGGCCAAAGCAAGCAGCCGAGCCGGCATCGACCAGCACAAGGTTCTCGCCAGTGTGAATAAGAAAGGCATTGACCGCAGTTTGCATGCCACTCTCTGCATCGATAAATAGCGCATCCAAGTGGCGGAGAATCTCTTCTTGCTCCATGCCTTTTAGCAAGGAGGTATCAATAGCCGTATGGCCATCGTATAGCGCGGTTACCTCATACTCCCCAACCATCATGCGAAACCAACCTGGCGCCTGCTCCTGCTGCTGGGCGGGCAGCTCTGCCTGGGCACTGACTGCCCAGCCAGCGCTCACGGCCACTGCTAGCGCACCGCGAGACCACTGAGATAAAGATATAGACATAAGCAAAAGACTCCAGTCATAGGCTAGCGATGCTAGCAGTGTAGGCCAGCTAGGCGCTCTTGATAAACCGGGATACACTCATAAAATTATTGCCACACAGCAACAATCGCTATCAACCCAGGGAGTTAGCATGCAGCACTGGAGCCGTATCGAAGCCTTTGTTGAGGTGGTGCGTTTAGGCACGTTCTCTGCTGCGGCCCGCCACCTGAAGGTATCGACCTCGCATATCAGCCGTTTGGTCAGCCAGCTCGAAAACCAGCTGGGCGTGCAGTTGCTCTATCGTACCACCCGCCAGATACGCTTAACCGATGCGGGCACTATTTACGTGGAACACTGCCGCCATCTATTTGATGGGCTACGCGATGCCGAGCAGGCGCTTAGCGAACTTCAGGCTACCCCCAATGGGCTGCTTAAACTTACCTCGGCCACCACCTTTGGCGAGCGTTTTATCGCACCGCTGGTTAATGACTTCCAGTGTTTGCATCCGCAGCTGGATGTTCACATGCACTTCACTAACCGACCGGTGGAGCTAATTGAAGAGGGCTACGATATTGCCATACGGATGGGGGTGTTGAAGGATTCCAGCCTGATCGCCAGACGGTTATGCGACCGCCGCGAGTATATCGTCGGCTCACACAGCTACTTTCGCCAAGCGCCACGCCCGCATACGTTGAGCGAGCTTAGCCAGCACCGCTGCTTGATTGGCTCACGGCCCAACTGGCTGTTTGAAGTCAACGGTCAACGACGCGAGGTGCGCGTAGAAGGGCGCTGGAGCGGTAATTCTGGCCCTGCTTTATTAGATGCTGCACTTAAAGGGCTCGGCCTTGCACAACTGCCCGACTATTACGTAGCGCCCTACTTGGCCAGCGGTGAGCTGGTGGCCGTGCTTGAGCCTTTTCAGCACCACGATACCGCTGTCTGGGCGGTATACCCTCGCCACCGTCACCTGTCGCCCAAAATCCGCCAGCTGGTCGACTACCTAGTCACCAATATTGACAGCTTACTGCCTCCTAATCCGCTGGCCTAGCACTTGATGACCTAGCACTCAATGGCATTGACGGCGAGCCCGCCCTTGGATGTCTCTTTATACTTATCCTGCATGTCACGGCCAGTATCGCGCATGGTGCGGATCACTTTATCCAGCGATATAAAGTGTTCTCCATCGCCGTGCAGCGCCATTCTTGCAGCGTTTATAGCTTTGACGGAGGCGATCGCATTGCGCTCGATGCAGGGCACTTGGACAAGCCCGCCGACCGGGTCGCAGGTCAAACCAAGGTTATGTTCCAAGCCGATCTCAGCGGCATTTTCCACCTGCCCAGGTGAGCCGCCTAGCACTTCGGCAAGCCCTGCGGCTGCCATAGCACAAGCGGAGCCAACTTCGCCCTGACAGCCCACTTCAGCACCAGAAATGGAGGCGTTCTTTTTGCATAAAATGCCTACGGCCCCGGCGGTAAGCAGAAAATCCACCACATCAGCTTCGCTAGCGTCGGGTTCAAACTTCAAGTAGTACGCTAATACGGCGGGCACGATGCCTGCTGCGCCGTTGGTCGGCGCAGTGACCATCCGCCGCCCGGCGGCGTTCTCTTCATTTACTGCCAACGCAAACACGTTAACCCAATCCATTACGGTAAAACTCGACACGATCAGACGCTGATTTTCCGGTGGATGAAGCAACTGCTGGTGGAGCAGTTGCGCACGGCGGCGCACATTTAATCCACCGGGCAAATGGCCTGTAGCGCGTAGGCCATTCTCAATGCTATCGCTCATGGCGTGCCAGATGGTCAGCAGCTCTTCACGAATGGCCGATTCGCTACGCCAGGCTTTCTCGTTTTCTAACATAAGCTGGCTAATACGCAGTTGATGCTGCCGGCATAGTGCGAGTAGTTCGGCCGCCGTATTGAAGGGGTAAGTCAGTTCAGTAGCATCTTCACCGACCTCGCCTTGATCTGCCTTCGCTTGATCGACATAAAAACCGCCGCCGAGGGAGTAAAACGTATTGGTCGCCACTAGCGCGTCATCACAATAGGCGCTCAGCACCATGGCATTGGGATGGAACGGCAAACAGGCCTCATCCCATTCGACATCGTTATGAGCGTCAAAAGCGATCTGTTGGCCATTGGCCAACAACAGCGGCTCGCCTTCGGCAAGTTGTTTTAACCGCGACGTAATCGTGTCTGGATCGATACTTTCTGGTGCTTCGCCCATCAGCCCCATGATGACGGCTTGATCGGTACCGTGGCCCACCCCGGTGGCGGCAAGTGACCCATGAAGCCTTACCACCAGCCGGGTAACGCGGGTATCGCCAAGCGCCAAGGCAAAATCTCGCGACGCGCGCATCGGGCCCACAGTATGGGAACTCGATGGCCCGATGCCAATTCGGAAAAGATCAAACACACTAATAGCCATGCCTGTTACGCCTCACAACGCTGTTATTCCCTGCGGTATGTTGATTGTGATGGATTCACAGTTCGCAGGTCGAGCAAAATGTCAGCAAGTTATAACGTCTTAAAGACTTATTCTGCAGCCCCCATTTTAGGCTATTTCAGCCGACTGTATGCTATCACTAGCCTCCAAAATCACTCTTTACAAAATGCGCCCCCTCCTTTGCATCTTACCCACAACCGCTGGGTTGGTCGGACAACACTCGAAACGGGGAGATAACCGGTTCGGTGTCGCTCCACCCAGGAAAAAAGCAGGAAATAGAGCGTAATAAAAGGCCACTTAATTTAGTACGAGGTAGAGAACCCACTTAATCGTCAGAGATATTCACAACCAACTGAAAGAGTAAGCCAGGTTCCATCCTTTGGGCAAAAATTGACCAATCATGAACATGTGCTATTTCCTGACATATAGACAAGCCTAAACCTGCCCCAATATCCCGCCGGTGATCTCCTCGCCAAAAACGAGTAAATAAGAGTGGTAGCTGGCTTTCATCAATGCCACTCCCCCAATCTCTCACCTGAATTTTATTAGAATAAATTGCTATCAGAATAGACGTACCAGCAGGAGCATGTTGTATAGAGTTTTCTAATAAATTTTTCAACAAGGTAAATAGTGCCCCCCTGTCGGCGCGCCATTGGCTTCCGTTACTATAATCCTTTACAACAAAGTTAACTTTCACAGCTTCAGCCATCCGCTGCAAATAACATACTACCTCATTGACTACATATTCAATATCGACAACAATAAAGTTATAGTTATTAAACTCACTCGTTTCAGCCAATAAAAGCAATTGCTGAACCTGGCGAGACATGTAATTAGCGTCATTTAGCAACCAGTTACGCTCTTCTGTTTCTTCCATTAACTCCAGCTGTGTGCGAATTAGCGCCAGCGGTGTCTTTAATTCATGAGCTGCTGTGGAAAGAAATTCTTGTTGTGTGCGATAGCCATGTTCAAGCCTTTCAAGCGTATGGTTAAAACTGATTACTAAAGGAGCAATTTCTGTCGGCAAATTGTTATTTTCAAGCCGAGCCTGCAAAGATCGTGGAGAAATTAACGCAGCCGATTCGGATAGTTCACGTAACGGTTTAAGTGTATGCCGAACAATAAAATGGGCACAGAAAAAAAAGACTAAAAGTAGTACTAAAGAAAATATTACCACCCCACTCCTTACAAAGCGAAAACCAAATGTATCGTGAGAAAAAAACATAAACCGTCTACTTACAGCAAGCTGAACAAACCAGCTTTTCCCGCCATTTTCTGCCTTTGCTGTGGCAGCATCCATTAACACACCTTCATGTTCAAACTTAAAAGGTCCAGTAGTTATTGGATGGGCAATATCAACGGAAGACCAAAATGAAGCTCCTGCAGCAGAATATAATACCACTTTTCCAGATTGATCAATGACTCTGTAAGCTGCTTCCTGCACTAAACTTTCAAACAGCCAAGGATATTCCAGCTCAAGTCCCATTCTTTCTGGAATACCCTCTTTATTGTATAGGATCTCTTGAGCAAAATTCTTAGCAAAATCATTTACATCAGTTTCTGAAAAGATACTATTCTTGAAAAAATATACAGCATCCAGCACGAAAACAATGAGACTAATGCTCAGTATCATGCTAACAAAAAAAGCCAGCAAAGTTTTAAAACTGATACTATTTAGTTTTTTTTCTATCCTGAAGCGCATAGCCGATGCCTCTTCTATTCACTATCCATTGCTGTGAACCAATGGCTAGCAATTTACGCCGAATCCGGTGCAAAGTAACATCCAGCGCATTGGGTGTAACGGCTTCGCTTAACCCCCAGCCAGCAGCTTCCAGTGCACTGTGGCGTACCGACTCTTTATACCTATGCACCAGCAGTAACATTATTTGCATTTCAGCCTGGGCCAAAATTTCGCATTTATCTCCACAACAAATAAGGCTATCAGCCGGTCGTAACGTTAAATCGCCGCACTGAGGCTCCAGTGTGCGGGTTTCTACAGGGCGGCGCAGCAGCGCTCGCACCCTTGCGACCAGCTCTTCCATTGCAAATGGTTTGGCAAGGTAATCATCCGCTCCGGCGTCTAGGCCCTCCACTCGGTCATGTAATTCTGTGCGTGCTGTCAGCACCAAGCAGGGAATGGCATTGCCTGCCGCGCGCAAATGCTGCAACAACGATAAGCCATCACCGTCTGGGACGCCTCGATCGATCACCAATGCTTGATAAGGAACTTGCTGTAAAGCAGCAATCGCGTGATCAATGCGGCTGAATACATCAGCGACGATACCGGCCATTGCTAGCCCTTTACATATCAACCGCGCCAAGCGCTCATGATCTTCAAGCAGAAGTATACGGTTCATCAGAAACGGTAGAGATAACCAAGCGCTATAGAACTCTCGGTTGAACTATCAACCAAAGGGCTGTCTTTAATTTCTGAGGCTAGGCTTGTTATGCCAACATCAAGAAGCACAAAATGTTTTTGCTCGAACACATAGCCTCCAAGTACGCCTACTTCGACATTGAAACCGGTTTTACCATTGTAGTAGCCACGACCAACTGTCACTTCATTTTTACGCACGCCATAGTAGTAGTCGATATAATGACTATCTAGCCAATTAGCAGTTAGACGAGGTGTCAACATAAAATTTTCTTTAAAAAGCCACGTTTTTTCTATAGCTAAATTAAAGCTGCTGCCTTTACTATCACCAGCGGCTTCAGTGGCAAATTCAGCGCTAATATCAGCAAAGCTATTTTGCCACTCTGTTTTAAAGCCTGCCCAGAAGCCACCATCACGACCTTCCATACCATCCAGAATGTGTGCATCTCCTTCTTCGTAACCAAGGAAATCATACCTTCCGAAAATACTGAAATTAAACTCATTTGAATCACTAAACTCATAACTGGGCAGCTTAAGCGCAAGTTCAGGCCCTGAAAGCTGAATATACCTATTTTCAAATGCCACTATCGGCAATGGCATAATATCACTATCCATACCAGTATAAGCCTCTTGGCTACTGACGACTCCCAATCCGATCTCCCAGAATGAATCGTCATCTGCCTGTTTGCCAGTAGCGAGCGCCGTCAGAGGTAGGGCTAGGCCAATAATAGTTAGCGTAGAAGCTGCACGACGGATAGCTGCTGTATCGAGACAACGCGCTGCTGTGAATGATGACTGCATAAGGAGCCTCTTTGCATTTTTCTCTGTTCCCCAAAAGGCAGTATTCATCATCTGACTTACATGAAACTTACTGAAAAAAAACTCCTCATTTAAGCCAGGCTTGTCGTCGCCACTCATGTGCATTTTTATGCCAATGTGCCAAAAGCCAGTTTTTTAGTCAGGTGCATCTCCATATCGCACTCGATTTTGGTGAAGTTGGACGCAGAAATGATTGTGGCATCGACGATGCTGCCTTCGCGCAGCATCACGTCATTTTTCTCCAATTGCTCCCAATGGAATTGCTTGCCCTTCCGCTCCAGAAAAATTCGAGGCCAATCTTTCTTTTTGGTTATGGTGATCGGCCTCGTAGACATTGGCTTTACCCATGGTAGCACTGAAACCTATGCAGTTGATGATGGCCGTATTATCGCTGATGTCAGAGATTTACCTGGCATAGAACAATCTGTTGTAGATCACTTCTATTGATAAAACCAGGCACCTAAGACAAATAAAATTAGGTATAGGTACTATCCATAAGTAAGTTTCAGGTAAGTTTCGGGTAAGTGGCTGGTAAGTTTAGTGTTCTATTGTGAATAGCCTAACGGACTGATGAGAGCACTACCATGTATCTCCCTCCCCAAGCTAAAACTAATGGAAAAGGAATAAAGCGCATATATCGTGCTTCCGTGAACGCTATTGATGGACTCTATGCTTGCTGGAAAAGTGAAGCAGCGTTTAGACAGGAAGTTGTCGCTAGCCTTTTTCTTTACCCTCTTATCTTTATCTTAGACACAACGCCAGTTGAAAAGGCAGTCCTATTTCTGTCGCTGACATTAGTTCTTATAGTTGAATTAATTAATTCTGCAATCGAGTCAACTGTAGATCGAATAAGTTTTGAGCACCACCCTCTTAGTGGCCGTGCAAAAGATATCGGCTCTGCTGCAGTTTTATTAAGTATAACTTTGATGATAGGAGTTTGGCTTTTCGTGCTAGTAGGTTAAGGCTATAAAACCATAGCCGATACCAGTTATTTAATAACACACTACACCGAAAACAAATCCCCCTATTTTTTCATTAAAAATTGGTAGCAGCCATCATGAATAGATATATATTTTTTTATTACAAGCTAACCTCTAAAGCTATAATTTATCGTCCACGCATAAGTTCTGAACTACTTACATTGCTGGTCACAATACTATTTACCATTATGTATAACAATGCCTTCTGGCATGAAGCTTTATTTGGGTATGACATAAGTGAACCCCGGTCAGCAGGCATAGTAACACTTATGCTTTTAATTATCACCAGCCTTCATTTTGTTGTATTTTTATTATTTTCTTTTTACTGGTCTGCCAAGATTTTACTGACAATCTTACTCCTCTTAGCTTCTGTTGTAAGTTACTTTACTGGCTCTTACGGGGTCTATTTTGATACGACCATGCTGGACAATGTTTTGCAGACAGATACCAGTGAGGCTCGGGAACTTTTGACATTCGGTCTGCTTCTCCACTTATTGCTCTATTTTATTGTGCCTTCGATTGCATTATGGCGAGTCAAGCTCAAGAAAACATCCTGGTCTAAAGCAGCGATACGTCGCCTTACCTATTGGCTGAGCGGAGTGGCTGTACTCCTTGTCTCGACAATTCTGTCTTATCAAGATATGTCATCACTAATGCGCAACAACAAGGAGCTTCGCCACCTTATAACACCAGGTAACTACTTGGTCTCCATGGTAAAAGTGCTTGCTAGCGAAGCCCCTTCTGCTAATACACCACGTTTGTCCGTTGGAGAGGATGCCTTTATAGAACCAGATGAGGGAGCAAAACCCAAACTTCTCGTCATCATTGTGGGCGAAACTGTACGTGCCGCAAACTGGGGGCTTAATGATTATCAACGCCAGACAACACCTGAACTGGCCAATCTGTCGTCTGTCATTAATTTTAAACAGGTAACATCTTGCGGTACGAGTACAGCAGTTTCCTTACCTTGCATGTTTTCGCTGCCTGGCCGTCGAGACTACGATAAAACCTATGCCCAGCAGCATGAATCTTTACTTGACGTATTGAAACGTGCTGGTCTGAATGTCATTTGGGTAGAAAACCAGTCAGGCTGTAAAGGCGTCTGTGACCGAGTGGAAACCGTGAAGATAACGGCTGAAGAGTATCCCCAACTTTGTCAAGAAGGACGCTGCTTAGATGAAGCACTTGTGCACGAGCTTAGTAGCCAGATAAGGCAGCCAGACCCACGTGACACGGTTATTATTCTGCACCAACTCGGCAATCATGGCCCAAGTTATTTTCAGCGCTATCCCAGCAATTTCGAACGGTTCATTCCAACCTGTAAAACTGCCGATTTATCACAGTGCTCTCAAGAAGAAATTACTAATAGTTACGATAACGCTATTCTTTATACAGATCATATTTTGAGTCAGATCATTGAAATGCTAGCCAATCAATCAAACTATGATGCCTCAATGATCTATCTATCTGATCACGGAGAATCGCTTGGTGAGAAAGGGCTTTATCTACATGGCATTCCTTATGCCATTGCACCGGATGAACAAACTCATATCCCTATGTTGTGGTGGCTTTCACACGATTTTTCTCAACGTGAAAATATAGATATTGAATGTCTAAACGAAACTGCTGAAACCCCCGCATCGCATGACAACTTATTCCACAGCGTACTGGGATTACTGAATGTATCAACAATGATTTACCAGGACGAATTGGATATCAGCCAACGATGTTCCAGCTAAGTCTGCGTTGCTTCGTTGTAGAGCTGATCCTTTAGTCACTTCGTAGCGCCGACGACTAAACATCGAGAGATTAACTGCAATATCGACGTGCGAACACATAAGTGTGACGATATAATGAACATTCACCCATGCATGTTTTAAAATGCGAACAGCAAAACTGCTTACCCACAGAGGATGTTGGTATGTCTTTCCCCCCTGTCTGGCCCATCGGGTTTCAAACCATCTTAGTGCGTGCGGTGCTGTACGTATTTTTTATTGGCGCGATTGCCCAAGGCGCCTATTTAGAAGCGCTTTATCTCCCCTCAGTACGCTTTTCTGAGCTGGGTTTTACCGAATTTACCCAAACACTGGTGCTGGCCACCTGCTGTGCAATGCTGATTTACATTCGTCATGTACTTAAAGTGTGGCCCACCGTTACACTGTTGCTGCTGGCATTTGTGGCCGCCTCCTTGGTACGCGAACAGGATCACTTTTTAGATAACTATGTGGCTCATAACACCTGGAAGGTACTCGTTGCACTGATTATTCTCCCATCGCTTTTTTGGGTGGTGAAGCAGCGCCAACGCTTTCTTGCGGAGTTCGCTCATTACAGCAACACCTTCGCCTTTGGTTTGTTTACGGCAGGCGTGCTGACCACTTATATATTCTCGCGCCTGTATGGGCGACAAGAGTTCTGGCAAGCCGTTCTTGAAGACAGCTATTCAGGAACCTTTAAGAGTGTTGCTGAAGAAGTCGTCGAACTACTCGGTTATAGCCTAATTCTGATCGCCACCCTGGAATTGCTACTACTGGCTCGCCGCATTTATAAAGCCCGGCAGATACCCAATTAAGCGCGGCACACATCGTCTTCAACAATAGTCCCCATAAAAAAGCCCGCCGTTCAGAGAACGGCGGGCTTTTTGGTCTTAGCGGCGACTACTTTCTATTCACCACTTACTACTTTCTATTTACCACTCACAACTTACGACATTCACTCGTCGAGGAACGAACGCAGCGGCTCAGAGCGGCTGGGGTGACGCAGCTTACGCAGCGCTTTGGCTTCAATCTGACGAATTCGCTCACGGGTTACGTCAAACTGTTTGCCCACCTCTTCCAGCGTATGGTCGGTGTTCATATCGATACCGAAACGCATGCGTAGTACCTTCGCTTCGCGGGCGGTCAAGCCACCTAACACGTTGCGCGTTGCTTCGATAAGACCTTCACCGGTAGCCATATCAATGGGCAGCAGCATGGTACCGTCTTCGATAAAGTCACCCAGGTGTGAATCATCATCGTCACCAATCGGCGTCTCCATGGAGATCGGCTCTTTGGCGATTTTGAGCACTTTGCGTACTTTATCTTCCGGCATTTCCAAACGCTCGCCGAGTTCTTCCGGCGTTGGCTCACGGCCCATTTCCTGCAACATCTGGCGCGAGACGCGATTGAGCTTGTTGATCGTCTCAATCATATGTACCGGGATACGGATGGTGCGTGCCTGGTCGGCAATCGAGCGGGTAATTGCCTGACGAATCCACCAGGTGGCGTAAGTCGAGAACTTATAACCACGGCGGTATTCGAACTTATCGACCGCTTTCATCAAGCCGATGTTGCCTTCCTGGATGAGATCCAAGAACTGCAAACCACGGTTGGTGTACTTCTTGGCGATCGAAATCACCAAGCGCAGGTTAGCCTCAACCATCTCTTTCTTGGCACGGCGAGCTTTCGCCTCACCAATCGAGAGCTTGCGATTCACCTCTTTAAGGTCGGCAACCGAGAGCTGCACCATATCCTCTTCGAAGGCGATCTTGCGCTGAGCACGAGCAATATCGGCGCGCAACGGCTCAAGGCGGTCTGCGTACTTGCTCTGCGCTGCCTGGAATTCATCCAGCCATGTTTTGCTCGACTCATTACCAGGAAACGACTTGATAAACGTCTTACGCGGCACCTTGGCTTTTTTCACGCACAGCTGCATGACCGCTTTCTCTTGGGCACGCACTTGCTCAACACTGATACGCACCTGACCGACCAAGCGCTCGAAGTGCTTAGGCACCAGCTTGATAGGCGAGAAAAGCACCGCCAAGCGGGCTTGCTCGGCCTTTAACTCAGCACTGCCGCGGCCATGCTTGGCAAACGCCTCTTCCACCAAGGCGTTCTGCTCGCGAATCTGCTCGAAACGTGCACGCGCCTCTTCGGGATCTGGGCCGCCCTCGCTGGCCGTAGAATCCTCGTCCTCATCGTCGCCGTCGCTCTCAACGTCGTCGTCAATCTCGGCTTCAGGCTCCGGTTCGGGCACCTCTGCTTCGGCAACGCCGGGGATACCCTCATCGGGATCGATGAAACCAGAAAACAGATCCGAAAGACGCCCCGGCGCTTCTTCATCCTGGGTAGCGTCATAGGCGTCCAAAATAGACGCGACGGCACCCGGCAAATAGGCCAGAGACGACATCACTTCACGGGTACCCTCTTCGATCCGTTTGGCGATTTCGATTTCGCCTTCACGGGTCAAAAGCTCAACCGTGCCCATTTCACGCATATACATGCGTACGGGGTCAGTGGTGCGGCCTACATCGCTTTCCACGGCGGCAAGGGCCGCTACGGCCTCTTCCGCAGCGGACTCGTCCGTGGATTGATCCGACATCATCAAAGTGTCTTCATCTGGCGCTTCTTCAGCGACACTTATACCCATGTCGTTGATCATGCCAATGATGTCTTCCACTTGATCCGGGTCGGCGATATCCTCAGGTAGATGGTCGTTGACCTCGGCATAGGTCAGGTAACCCTGTTCCTTGCCTCGAGCGATCAACTCCTTCAGACGCGACTGCTGCTGCGCATTTCCAGCCATAGAAACCCTATCTCGACGAAGAAGAATGAAACACCTGGAGCGCTGAATCGATTAAACTCAACAAGCCGTACAGTATAGCGTAAAAAGCAAGAAATTTTCCAGCTCGACGTATTTGCGCGGTAATTCAGGTGTGTTAGTTTGTTCGGTTAGGCCAACGCTCGGTGGCTGACCCTATATCTGGTGCTGAAACGCTAGGAATTCAACCCCCATCGCCCAAGACACCGCCTCATTGGCGCTGAGCAAGCTCCATTACCAAGCTTGCCAAACGCTGGCGCTGCTCCTTATCCAACTTTTGCCCGGCGCGCTCCTGCGCCAGCAACGCCGTGTACTCCTCTTGAGGAGAACGCTGGCGCTGAACGTACTGCAAGTGTTCCACCAATCCCTTCAGCTCTGCTTCCCGATCTGCCTTGGGAATCAACAGCTCGCGCTTGGCGAAAGCCGCCAAGGCATGCCCCTGCTGGCTGCCTTGAAAATGCGCCAACACCACTTGCGGGCTGCGGTAGCGCCCTGCCTTGAGCAGCTCAATCAGCTCGCGGCATAGCGGCGCATCGTCATCTTCCGGCAACCACTCCAAATGATCAGGGAGCGTGACCACCAGATTGGGCTCATGCAATAACAGCTGCACGATACGCCCAACCGGGGAGAGCGCCTGAGAGCGTGAGCGCGATGAGCGGGCTGGCGCTGCCAAAACAGCGCCGTTCATGGCGGATGAGGCCGATTCGGACTCCAACTGCTCTGCCGGCTCCTGCGAAACATCACCTTGGGTGACGGATCGCTGCGACGCCTGGGAACGCTTTTCGAGCAGCACTTTCAACTGCTCTTGCGCCAGCCCACTACGCTTTGCCAATGACTCCAGCAGTAGCGATTTGAGCATGCCTTCAGGCACTTTGTTCAATGCTTCGAGCACCTGACTGGCAAACCGCTCGCACCCTTCCACGGTATTCAAGTCGCGCCCTTGGGCTGCCTGTTCGAATAGAAACTCCGACAGCGGCATGGCGCAGGTCACGCGATCCTGAAATGCCTGGGTGCCTTCACGGCGCACCAGGGTGTCCGGGTCATCACCTTCGGGCAGAAACAGAAAGCGCGCTTCACGGCCATCTATCATTTGCGGCAGTGCGGTTTCCAACGCCCGGCTAGCCGCCTGCCTCCCGGCACGATCACCGTCGAAACAGAACACTACGCGACTCACCAGTCGAAACAGGCGGGTCAAATGGTCTTCTGTGGTGGCGGTACCCAGCGTCGCCACAGCATTATGAATACCGTATTGCGCCAGTGCCACCACATCCATATAGCCTTCGACCATGATCAACTGCTCAAGCTTGTTCGAGGCTTGGCGCGCCTCATACAAGCCGTAAAGCTCACGACCTTTATGGAATACGGGTGTTTCCGGAGAGTTGAGATATTTGGGCTGGTCATCGCCCATCACTCGACCACCAAAGGCAATCGTACGACCGCGCAAATCGCGAATGGGGAACATTACCCGATCACGAAAACGGTCGTAGGTACGCCCGGTATCCTCACGGTGAATCAGCAGGCCGTACTCCACCTGCACTGGCTCACCAATACCGCGCTCGCTGAGGTGCTGTTTTAGCGCCTCCCAACCCGCCGGGGCATAGCCAATGCCGTAGGTCTTGATCACCTCGTCCGAGAGCCCACGACCCGACAAATAGCGTTGGGCAGGCTGGCCCTCCTGCATCTTTAATCGCTCGCGATAAAAACTGGCGGCGAGTTCGAGCAGGTTAACACCCTCTTTGCGCTTCTTTTCACGCTGCTGGGCACGCGGGTCATCAGCGCCTTCACGCGGCACTTCAATACCCAGGCGACCGGCCAACTGCTCTACCGCCTCAGGAAACGGTAGTTTGTCGTACTCCATCAAGAAGCGTAGTGCATTACCATTAGCTCCGCAGCCAAAGCAGTGATAAAACTGCTTATCAGCACTGACGGTAAACGATGGGGTTTTCTCTTGATGGAAGGGACACAGCCCAGAGTAGTTACGACCAGCCTTTTTAAGCTGCACGCGCTCACCAACCACCTCGACCACGTCAACGCGGCCTAACAGATCATCAATGAAACGCTGTGGAATTTGGCCTGCCATGAACTACGGGCATCCTCGCGCAAAGCGCTAACTTTCGAGACTGTTTTTAAAAGCCCTGTTTTTTAAAAGCCCTGTTTTTTAAAACCAGTTTTCAAAACCAGTTTTTTAAAACACTGCCTAAGGTCATCAGACCCATTGCCAGATCAGATCATCATAAACAGCGACGGCCTTTAGCAACGACAGCTTTGAAGAACAACAGTCAAAAACAAACGGCCACCTAGTGGCGGCCGCTTGGCATCCCTCTTGAGACGACCAGCTAACTGCTCCGGCCCCCTCGGGTACGGATCAATAGAGCCGTTCGAAACGCTTTTGCTCACGCTGAACTTTCTTAGCGTGGCGTTTTACGGCAGCTGCCGCTTTGCGTTTACGCTCAGCAGTCGGCTTCTCATAGTGCTCGCGGCGGCGTACTTCAGAAAGAACACCGGCTTTTTCGCAAGAACGCTTGAAGCGACGCAGGGCGACGTCAAACGGCTCGTTATCACGTACTTTTACAGAAGGCATTAAGCACTCACCTACCTTAAGGAGTCTTGAGTTCGGATAGTACGTACACTGCGATATTACATTTTAGAACACGGTGTACGACCCAGTTTTACAGCGCACAGTAGTTTAGTCGCCGTTGACCATCTTTGCAAATGCTTACGCTGATCCACGGCGATAATGCTAGACTAGCGCCCTTCTGTTTTCACCTTTACATCTTTTGAATAGCCTTTGAGAGTCCCTTTTTATGCGAGTTCTGGGCATTGAAACATCCTGCGACGAAACGGGTGTCGCGCTTTACGACACCTCGTTAACCGGCGGCCAGGGGCTGCTTGCCGATGCGCTGTATAGCCAAATCGCCATGCATGCAGAATTTGGCGGCGTAGTGCCCGAACTCGCCTCTCGCGATCACACCCGCAAACTGCTGCCGCTGATCGAGCAAGTGCTCGGCGACGCCAAGCTAACGCGCCGCGACCTGGATGGCATCACTTACACCGCAGGCCCCGGCTTAGTCGGCGCATTAATGGTGGGTGCCAGTACCGCCCATGGCATGGCTCGGGCCTTGAACATCCCCGTGCTCGGCGTACACCATATGGAAGGCCATTTACTGGCACCGATGCTGGAAGACGAGCCACCCGAGTTCCCTTTCGTGGCGCTGCTGGTCTCCGGCGGCCATACCCAGCTCGTCGAAGTTCAGGGGCTGGGTCGCTATCAACTGCTCGGCGAATCGGTGGATGACGCGGCTGGTGAAGCGTTTGATAAAGCTGCCAAGATGCTCGGACTGGCCTACCCAGGCGGCCCTCAGGTCGCCAAGCTGGCGGAACAGGGTGACCCCAAGCGCTTTCGCTTCCCGCGCCCCATGACCGACCGGCCAGGGCTAGACTTCAGTTTTTCGGGCCTAAAAACCCACACCATGACGGCCATTCGCCAGTTGGAAACAGCCGACGAATTCGACGCCCAGGCCCGCGCCGACGTTGCCCGCGCCTTTGAAGAGGCCGTTGTCGATACGCTGGTGATTAAGTGCCGTCGAGCGCTGGATCAAACCGGCTTGAAGCGCTTAGTGGTGGCGGGCGGAGTCAGCGCCAACCATCGCCTGCGCGAACGACTGCAGACTGAGTGCGAAAAACGCCAAGCCCGCGCCTACTACCCGCGCGGGCGATTCTGTACCGACAATGGCGCCATGATTGCCTATGTGGGTGCTCAACGCCTGGCAGCGGGAGAGTGCGACACTTCTGGCATGATGCAGGCGACGCCCCGCTGGCCTCTCGATCAGTTGATACCGCCTGTCTCACCCTAAGAACCACGAAACGGTGGCTCCTCACCGCGTCGCAGTCGGCGAATATTAAGCCCGTGACGTGCCAGCACCAGCAGGCTGAATCCACCCACCACCATGACGTACTCCGGCGCCAGCCAGCCGCAGGCCAGCGGCGCCACGAGAGCACTCACTAGCGACGCCAGCGCAGCTGTTTTTAATCGCCACGCTAGCAGCGCCCATATCGATGCACTCAGTAACGCCACCTGAGGCACTAATACCAACAACACACCGAAGGCACTGGCGACCGCTTTACCGCCACGAAAGCCATGCCACAGTGGGAAGCTGTGGCCTAGCAATACTGCCAACCCCACGACTCCCTGCAGCCAGACCGGGCAGCCCATCAGCTTTGCACCCAAAACAGCAGGCATGGCTTTTAAAGCATCTAACAGCAGAGTAGCTGCCGCTAAGCGGGGGCCATATAGGCGCAGCACGTTGGAAAAGCCGGGATTAAATGAGCCGTGTTGGCGGGGGTCGCCCACACCCGCCAGGCGGCAAACGCTCAGCGCTGCCAGCCAACTGCCACTTAAATAACCCACCACTATCCATACCATGGCGCCATGCTCGCTTTGTGGCCCGATATACTGTCGTTTAGCCCCATCCTAACGTACAATCGCCCGCTTGTTACCGTAGGGGGAAGCTGGATGGATCGCATTTTGATTGAAGCGTTAAGCGTCGATACTGTGATTGGTGTCTACGACTGGGAGCGCTCGATTCAACAGTCGCTAAGCTTAGACTTGGTGTTGGCGACCGACATTCGCTCGGCGGCAGCCACCGACGATTTACGCCTTACCCTGGACTACGCGGCTATCTGCCAGCGCATTCAGCAGTTTGCCGATGCCCATCAGTTCGCCCTGGTAGAGACCTTTGCCGAAAGGCTCGCTGAATGCCTGCGTACAGACTTCCCCATCACTTGGCTGCGCTTGACGGTACGTAAACCGGGCGCGGTTGCCAATGCCGTTAGCGTCGGCCTGGAAATCACCCGCGGCAACCTGCCGGAGGCAACCCAGGAGATCAGCGCATGAACCTGGTGACCGTCAGCTTAGGCAGCAATATTCACCCTACTCGGCATATTCGCTGCTGCCTGGATGCGCTTGCTGATACCTTCGGCCCCCTGCAGATCTCCCGTGTGTTTGAAAGCGAGCCGGTCGGTTTCGCCGACAGCCGCAATTTCTACAACCTGGTGGTGGCGTTTCACAGTGCTTGGACACCCGGCGAACTTCAGGCATGGGGGAAGCAACTGGAAATAGAGCATGGCCGCCTGCCTGGTCTTGCCAAATTTAGTCCCCGCGCGCTGGATATCGACTTGCTCACGGTGGGCAGCCTTTGCGGCACGGTTGACGAAATCGCCTTACCGCGTAGCGAAATTACCCATAATGCGTTCGTGCTACAGCCGCTTGCTGAGCTGCTCCCCAATCAGTGCCACCCCCGCTGCGGCACGTCCTATGCCGCGCTATGGAGCGCCTTCGAGCTAGGCAGCCAGCGCCTTTGGGCGGTGGATTTCAGCTGGCGCGGCCGCTGGATCTCCCAAGCGGATGAACAGCCCCTGCTGGCGGCGGCACGCCGGTAAATTACTTGGTTAGCGCCGCCTCCACGGCCTGCCCGCGGCGCGCTCGCAAGGCCTCGCCCAGCGCTGCGCCTTGATATCCCTCAGCTATCAGTGCCTGGGGGCTTACCGCCCGAGCAGCTTTCCAGGCGTTTTCGAGCGGGCCAACCTGCTCAGGCGCCAACACTTTGACTAACGCCAGCTGTCCCTCGACCTGCTCAGGCTTACGCCAACCATCCAAACGTTCCAGCCAACGTAGCACGCTGGGGCCCTCTAATGCGTCGGAAGGCAGCGCATGGTTTTTTAGCGAATGGTTTATTAAAGAATAGGTAAGCGCGGTATGGCGAGCCAATTGGGCAACGGCATTGGGCAGTTTGAGTCGTTCCGACAAGGCATCGCGCTGCTCAGCGCTTAGCGGCGATACCAACTGCGCATGGCGCCAATGAGCCAATGGGAACATATCGCTATCAGGTACCTCAGCCATCGCTGCCAAGCCCTTCACTAACGCTTCGCCCGCCAATTCTGGCCACCAGACGTTGAGCGCGTCGCAACGTTCAAGGGTGGTGAAATAGACCTCTGGGCTTGGCTCACCCAGCGCTTTTTCCGTTTCGACCCACACCCGCTCGGCGGCCAGGTGCTCAAGTTCGCCGCTGTGGCTCACCTTACGCATTAGTGCCTGGGTTTCAGGGGCAATGGTGAAGCCCAGTGACGCATAGCGGGCCAGAAAACGTGCGGTACGCAGCACTCGCAGCGGGTCTTCGCTAAACGCCGCGGAGATATGCCGCAACACGCGCCGTTCGATATCGCCTTGACCATTAAACGGGTCGGTTAATTCGCCCTCAGTACTCTGGGCAATGGCATTAATGGTTAAATCACGCCGCAATAGATCCTCTTCCAGGCTGACATCGGGGCTGGCATGCACTTCAAACCCGCCATAGCCGTGGCCAGACTTGCGTTCGGTGCGGGCCAGGGCGTATTCCTCAGCGGTTTCGGGATGCAGAAAAACTGGAAAGTCGCGCCCCACGGGCTTAAATCCGCGCTTGCGCATGGCATCTGGCGTAGTGCCCACCACGACCCAGTCATTGTCATATACCGGCCAGCCGAGTAACTCATCGCGCACGGCGCCGCCTACCCGATACACGTTCAAGCCTGCTAAGCGGGGATCACTGTTTGTTTCTTTCACTGTCGTTTTTCCTGCTGAAGGCTAGCTACACTGGTTCGCTCGCCGCTGTCCAGATTGAGCGCGGTTAGACGTCCGCCCCACACGCAGCCCGTATCCAACGCCTCAACGGGTACCCGCGCCTGGGGCGTATTCCCCTCCAGCGCCGCCCAGTGGCCGAAGAGTAGGCGGGTGTCATCGTCACGCGGGTATTGAAACCAGGGCAGAAAGCCCTCTGGGGCACTGTCCAATCCCTCTTTGGCCGCAAAGTCCAAACGGCCCTGGGCATCAATAAAGCGCATCCGAGTCAGCACATTGACAGTCAGGCGCAGCCGATCCATGCCGTCTAAATCATCGTGCCAGCTATCCGGCTGGTTACCAAACAGTTGGGTTAAAAACTCACCGGATGCCTCACTGCCTAGCGCCATCTGCACTTCGCGCCCTAAAGATTCGGTCTGGGCTACGCTCCATTGGGGAAGCAGCCCCGCGTGGGTCATTAACGTACTGTTTTCAAACACGCTAAGCGGTTGGCTCTGCAGCCAATCCAGCAGCGCTTCGCGATCAGGCGCGCCAAGAATATCGCTCAAGGTATCGTTTTTTTTCAGCTTGCCGCCCCCGCGCGCTACGACCAGCAAATGAAAATCGTGGTTGCCCAATACGCTGCGTGCCGAGCTACCCAGTGCGCGCACTTCTCGCAGACACTCCAATGAACCAGGCCCACGATTAATCAAATCGCCCACCAGCCATAGCGTATCCCGCGCGGGGTTGAAGCTAAGCTTTTCAAGAAGGGCTACAAATTCGGCGTGACAGCCGTGCAGATCGCCGATCGCATAGGTGCTCATGCACGAGGCCTTTTTAATAAAATGAGTAGGCTAAATACTACCACTTCACCGACATCCTATGCCTGTCGCTGGTGGCTTATGTTGATGATTAGCACTGGTGAAAAGTACAAACCTGGATCACTATAAAAAGTACGCTTTGGCGCTCTTGAGCTTCTCGCTAGCTTAACCACTCAATCGAGTAGCCACCTCGCAACAACTGTTAAGGAAAACGGTACGCTTATGACAATGGATTACTCTCGACGCGGGCTATTGCGAGCGGCAACGCTGGCAGGTCTTGGCGCACTTATACTCCCCGGCACAACGCTTCTTCCAGCCGCACGAGCCACCACTCCCAAGCTTGACCCACCGCCCGCTGCGGTGACGGTTAATGGTTGGCTCCTGCGCAGCAGTGACCGCTGATGTATATCGCTTTTGAGGACATTAGCGAACACAGCCATGCAGTGGATGTCTGCATTATCGGCGCGGGTGCGGCGGGCATTTCCATGGCCGTTACCCTGGCGGAGCGGGGCCACCGCGTACTGCTCTGCGAAGGTGGCGATGCGGACTACAGCGAACGCTCCCAGGAGTGCTACCGGGGCGAAGTCGTCGGCGACCCTTATATTCCCCTTTATGGCGCTCGCCTGCGCTATTTGGGCGGGTCGACCAACCACTGGGGTGGCATCTGCCGACCACTCGATCGCTATGACTTTACCGCCAAAAGTGCTGCCAGTGAGACGGCCTGGCCTATTGGCCGGGATGCGTTATCGCCCTACTACCGCGCCGCGGCCAGCGTGCTCGACTTGGCGCCTACGCCTGCTGATCAGCCGATCACGGATTCTGGGCTCAAGCGCATCTATTTCTCACTGGGCCACCCGACGCGTCTGAAGGAGAAATATGCCACCACGCTAAGCGAATCGAACACGTTGGAGTGCTGCCTAACGGCCAACTTGGTGGCGCTGGAAAGCCAGAATGGCAAAGTCACCGGCGCTATCTTCAAAAACTACCAAGGCGATTACCGAAAGGTTCAGGCGCGCTACTTTGTGCTGGCCTGTGGCGGCATCGAAAACTCGCGCTTGCTGCTGTGGTGCAACCAACAGTTAAATGGCCAGCTTATACCTCAAGCCGACACCCTAGGGCATTACTGGATGGAGCACCCCCACGCCACGGTGGGTCAGGCGCTAATTTTTGAGCCAGCGGCACTGGGGCTGGACGAGGATTACAACGTGTTCCTCTCCCCCACCGCTCAATCCATCAGCTCACGCCAAATACTGAATTGTGGGCTGCGCTTGCACCGCATGAACGCTGAAGCCACCCAGGAACTGATTGACGAGCTCGCGGATCAGGCCCCCACGCTGGCGGGACGACTGCGTGTCTGGCAGGCCCAGGGACGGGTGATACACGGCGCGGTACTCAGAGCCGCCTGGGAGCAAGAGCCGCGCTTTGACAATCGCATAGAGTTAAGCGAAGAGCTGGATGATCTGGACGTACCCCGCAGCCGATTGGTGTGGCAGCAGTCCGAGCTGGATCGCCATACGATCCGCGAGAGCATGCTGCTGTTAGGGGAGTATCTGCGCGACCACGAGGTGGGAAGGCTGCAAATGGCTGACTGGCTGGCCGATACGCCGGTACAACTGCCTACCGAGGGCGAGTTGGCTGGCCGTCACCATATGGGCGGCACGCGTATGAGTCTTAATGCCGAGGAAGGCATTGTTAACCCCGACTGCCGACTGTTTGCCCAGGATAACTTCTATGTGGCGGGTTCCAGCGTTTTTGCCAGCGCCGGGCACGCCAACCCGACGTTAACGCTAGTACAGCTGGCCCTGCGGCTTTGCGATCACCTGGAGAGCAGGCTAACCCAAACTGTCTAATGGAGCTGAAGCGGTACGGCTAACCTAAAAGGAGTAATGGCTACCTCAAAAACACGCTGAGTAGAGGTATCCAACAGCGTATAGGCACCCTCCATCACCCCCACCGGGGTTTGCAGAATGGCGCGACTGGTGTAACGAAAACTCTGGCCGGGGCCAATTAGCGGCTGTTGGCCGACGACGCCTTTGCCGCGGACTTCCTGGCAGTCGCCGCTGCCCTGGGTGATTTTCCAGTAGCGCGCCATCAGCTGAACGCTATGGGGGCTCTGATTGTGGACAGTCACGGTGTAGCTAAACACATAGCGCGACTCTCCATCGTTAGACTCATCAGCGCGATAGCTAGGGACGACGCTCACTTTGATTGCTAGGCCACTCACGTTTGGCTGCCCCGCTCACCGCTTGCCTGCTCATCGGCGGCGACACGGTTGGCAATCGCCACATACTCCGCCACGGTCAACGTTTGCGGACGGCGGATGGGGTCAATGCCCAGATCTTCCAGGGTGTCGGCACTCACCCGCCCTTTGAAGTTATTGCGCAGCGTTTTGCGCCGCTGACCAAAGGCGAGCTTCACCAGCTCAAACAGCATCGCTGGGTCATCCGCCGTATGGGGCAGCGTTTCATGGGGGGTTAAGCGCACAATGGCGGAGTCGACTTTGGGTCGTGGCACAAAGGCTTCCGGCGGCACGATAAACAGCTGTTCGACCTGGCAGTAGTACTGAGCCATAACCGACAGACGCCCCCAATCAGCACCGCCGGGTTCTGCGGCTAAGCGTTCAACCACCTCTTTTTGCAGCATAAAGTGCATATCTTGTATGGCACTTCCTGCAGCCAGCAGATGTATTATCAGTGGTGTGGAGATGTTGTAGGGTAGGTTGCCTACCACGCGTAGCGCGGGCCCATCGCCTTTCAGCGCAGCAAAATCGAACTTCAGTGCGTCGCCTTCATGAATCACAAAATCGGGATAGTTGAAAAACTGTACCCGCAAACCGGGAATCAGATCGCGGTCGAGTTCGATCACCTCCAAGTGCCCCGCGGCTTCCAGCAACGGCTCGGTCAGCGCCCCCTGGCCTGGGCCAATTTCGACGAGGCGATCCGTCGAGCGCGGGCCAACGGCGCGAACGATCCGCGAGATAATGCCAAGGTCGCGTAAAAAATTCTGACCAAAGCGTTTACGAGCGCGGTGTTGGGGCACAGTAGACATCAAACGGTGTTCCTTGGGGTGCGGATTCAATCGGGAGTATGTAGTAGCCAGCACTGTTGCAACTGGTCGTTTGCACGAATCGGTGCCAGAGCAGGTTATATCTCAGCAGACAACCGCCTTGCAGCTAGACGGCGCGCAAGGGCGATAGCGACGTTTAGGCTGCCGGGATCTGCCACGCCTTTGCCTGCCAGATCCAGCGCGGTGCCATGGTCGACCGAAGTGCGTACCAATGGCAAGCCCAGAGTAATGTTAGCGGCCTGACCAAAGCCTGCGTATTTTAACACCGCTAAACCCTGGTCGTGGTACATCGCCAGCACCGCATCGACACCAGCCAAATGCCTGGGGGTAAACAGTGTGTCGGCGGGCAAGGGGCCAAGTATATCCATTCCCTCAGCGCGCAGTGCATCAAGGGCGGGAATAATAACATCCAGCTCCTCGCGCCCCAGGTGACCATCTTCACCGGCGTGGGGATTCAAGCCACATACCGCAATACGTGGCTGGGCAATCCCAAACTGGCGCTGTAAATCAGCCGCAAGCAGTCGGCTAATACGGGTTACCCGCTCAAAGGTGATGGCGTCGGCAACATTGCGCAGCGGCAAATGGGTGGTCACCAGCGCCACACGCAGATCGCCGCCACCCTGCCAGCTTGGTGACGCAGCATGCAGCGCCGTATCGGTGGCGAGCATCATTACCACCTCATCGACGCCGCAGGCATCGCGCAACCACTCAGTGTGGCCGGTAAAGGCTGGGTGACCACCTTCGATGATGACGCCTTTATGAAGTGGCGCCGTAACCATAGCGGCCGCCTGACCTTTTTGGCAGGCATCCACCGCCAGCGCCAAGGTAGCCAGCACATAGTCAGCGTTGGCCGGATTGAGAACGCCCGGCGTGGCCGGTTGGTTCAGCGCAACCGGCCAGACCGGCAAACCATGGGGGCTACTTGGGTACTCGCCAGGCGAACACTCAATCACCGTGACACCTAGTCCCAGCGCTGCTGCACGCTGGCGCAGCATATCCGGGTCGCCAATCGCTACTGTACCCGCGGGGAGGATGCCCTGGGCCGCTAGCAACAGCATTAGCTCGGGGCCAATGCCCGCCGGCTCGCCGGTGGTCACTACTACCGGCAGCTCGCTATCGGAAGATAAAGTGCCCGCTACCATTCCCACTACCATTAGAGTCGAATATCAACAAAGGCCTGGGAGCGAATCTCTTGTTGCCATGTCTCTAACTCTTCGTTCGCGCGACGCTGGAAGATCGCCTGGCGCACCTGCTCACGCTGGCTCTCTTGGGTAACGTTTTGACGACGGCGCTCTTCCACCTCAATCACGTGGTAGCCAAACTGAGAGCGAACCGGCTGAGATATCTGGTTAACATCCAGGTCGCGCATCGCCTCTTCAAAGGCGGGTACGGTTTGCCCTGGGCGAACCCAGCCCAGCTCGCCGCCGTTGAGGGCAGTGCCACTGTCGTCGCTCATCTCACGCGCCACCGAAGCAAAATCCTCGCCTTGTGAAAGGCGCTGACGTACCTCTTCTGCTCGCGCGCGGGCCTGGTTTTCATCGCGATTAGGGGTCAGTGCAATCAGCACGTGGCGGGCACGGGTCTCTTCAATAAAGTTCTGCTCGCCGGACTGGCCGGGCTGCTGGTTTAGAAAGCGCTCAACGTCGCGATCGCTGACCGATACGCGGTTGCTAATTTGGCGCTGCTGCACCTGGCGCATCAGCATTTCGCGGCGAATATCTTCGCGCACGCTGGCCAGCGTCATACCATCAGCTTCCACGGCATCGGCAAACTGGTCAAGCGTCATGCCATTGGATTCGGCAATCGAGCGCACTTGCCCATTGAGCTCGGTATCATCGACGCTCAAGTTGGCATCTTTCGCCATCTGCAGTTGAATCTCTTCCATTACCATGCGCTCAAGCACCTGACGCTCCAATTGGGAGCGCGGAGGGAGATTACCACCCTGGGCCTGCGCCTGCTGCTCGATTTGCGTCATGCGATCATCTAACTCGCTGCGCATAATCACATCGTTATTGACCACGGCCACGACGCTGTCCAGCACTTGGCGCTGGGTGGACTGGAAGTTCTGCGCCTGAAGGGCTAGCGGGGCCAATGCAAGGCCTGCGCCTACACACAAAGCGAGCAGGCTACCAGCCGATAGCTGTTTCATACGGCCTAGCAGGGGCTTTCTCATTTTCATAACAAACGTCTCTTTCATTAGCCATTCGATGGAAGTCATTTACAGGGCAGTCGGACGATAGCCAGGAATGGTCTGTTCAAAATAGCTATCCGCATCCTGGCCAACGCCGCCTAAGCCACGGAATACGAAGCGTAAAAATAGCCCGCGATCATTAAAGTCATCATTAATGGGTGCGGTGTCATTGTCATCTACCCATTCGCGCCACACCAACTGCAGACCGTAACAGCAGTTGTTCCACTGCACGCCTGCCAATTGCTCCAGTGAGCGTTCATTGGTTTGATCGTGCAGGTAGCGGCCAATCAAATCAATGTTGGTGCTGGCTTTCCAGGCAAATGAGAGATCCCACTCTTCGCGGTCATAGTCGCGAAAGCCGTTATCGCCCGGCAATACGCCTGGATCGAACCCTTCGATCTCCCAACGGTAGCCAAGGTTCACTACGTGCCCTTCGGGATGCCGGTAACTAACATCAACACTTGATCGTTCGGTGCGTTCCCGGTGGTCATCGTAGAGCCATTCTGCTCCGCTGCTCCAGCGATCATTAATCTGCCAGTCAAGGCGGGTGACCAAAGGCGAACGATCCCGCGTAGCCTGATAGCGGCTTTCCGGATTGACGCTTGGGTTGTCTTCCGGCCGATCCGGCAGCGTATCGGCGTCGCCCTCGCTATCGATACGGCGGTCATCAAAGTAAACGCTCTGACCTACCCCGAACGAGAGCCGGTCACGACCGGAGGCATCTTCCAATAAGCGTGACTGCACGCCGTAAGAAAGCCGGTTGAGATCGCCAACGCGGTCAGTGCCGGAAAAGCGCTGGGCTGACCAAAGCTGATCCCAGGAGAAAGCGCGTTCGCGACTGTCAAAGTCAGGCAGTTCGCTCTGATCGGTACGCGGCACATAAGCGTAGTTAAGACGTGGCTCCAGGGTTTGGCGGTAGTCCCGCCCCCCCAGGGCGAGTTCACGCTCAAAGACGAGCCCACTGTCGATGGAGGTCAGCGCAACACTGCGGCTGGGTGAGTCGCTACGCTGTGTGTCGCGCTCGCCGTAATCCAGCTCGTAAGCAGTGTTCCACAGCTCGGTACGCGGCTCCAGATAGCCCCAAGGGCGCTCGAAACGCCAGCCAACCGCAGGCATTAGGTGCAAACGGCTACCGGTGGCCGCTTCGCGCTCCGGCACGCGACGCTCATCCACGTCGCGCCAAAAATAGGTCGCGTTTGATCGCCACTGGGTATACAGCCCGTTGTCGAACTGCCAGTTAGCATTAGCGCTCAGACTCGGCAGTTGATAAAAGGGTTTATCGCTATCGCTAAGCGGGTCTTCCAAGCGCTGGAAACCCTGGGCGCGGGCATCCAACTGCCAACGCTGGCCGCGGTAATCGACCTGGGCCAAACGCTCCATACTGGCGCGCTCGCTCTCGCCAAACTCACCGCCGAAGTCATCGAAATAGCGCCCGTCACTGGCGGCCCCGTAGCGCAGCCGATAATTACTGCGCTCATTTACCCGCCCCGCATGGCGGGCATCCACATACCAGCGATCATCACCCTCAAAGCGATTTTCTCCGCCGCCAGAGCCACCGTTATCACTGTTTAAATAGCCGCCTTCAACGATGCCCGAGCTCTCCTCAAACAGGTAGCGGTACTCACCGTTCATCAACAGCCCGCGGTCACTCATCCAGCGCGGCGTGATCGTCGCATCGTGGTTTGCGGCAATATTCCAATAAAACGGCTGGGCGTAGTCAAAACCGTCCGTTGAAAAGCCAATCGACGGAGACAGCAAGCCTGTATGGCGGCGATCGTCGATGGGAAAGCGCAGCCATGGCCAGTAAAATACCGGCACATCTTTCACTTCCAGGCGCGCATGACGCGCTGTGCCAAAGCCTTCGGCTTGGTTCAAGCGAATATCGCTGCTGACCAGTTGCCAGCTATTGGCGCCTGGGTCACAGGTGGTGAAGCTTGCGTCTTGCAGGCGGTACTCGCCCTCCCCGGTCTGCTCTAGCTGACTAGCCTGACCGCGCAGATGCTGCTCGTAGAGCACATAGTGGCTGTCACCCAGGGTGGCCCGATCTTCGTTTAGCCGGAGCATCGCCTGTTCGCCACGCACCAAAGCGCGCCCATCGCGGATGGCGATATTACCTTCTGCGTCGACCTGCTGACGGTCAGCGGGTAAAAAGATACGCTCCGCTTCCACTTCTTCATTGCCGCGGCGCAGTACCACATCGCCGCGTAGCAATGCTTCGCCATCGGCAGCGTAATCGACTTCCCGGGCCTCCAACGAGACGGTTTCCGGGTTATCTTCCGCTGGCAAGCGGTAGCTGGGCATTACATAGCGGCCCCGGCACAGTTGGTTAGCCGCTTCCTCTTCCCCCCAGGGTTGCCAATCCAACGCTTCAGCGGACATGGTTTGACCCTGAGCCACCGCTGTAAACGAGGCGCCAGCAAGCAAACTGCCCATCAGCGTATGCGCAACCGGCAACGTGCGCGAAAATCGCTTGCCCATGTTCGTTATCCTTGGCATCCAGAATCGGTATTATACAGCCCGCATGATGCCCGACCAGCAAGGAGCTTGCATGTCCTCATATCGGATTAACGCCCTCACCATGTGGGCCGCCCAACAAAACGGTCTCTCTGAGACCGATATTTCGCTTTCATCCGCCGTGGGCGATGCGAGTTTTCGGCGCTATTTTCGCCTAACACTACCCGACGGCACCACCCAGGTGGTCATGGATGCCCCGCCTGAGCAAGAGGACTCCCAGCCGTTTGTAACCATTGCCAAGCGCTGGCGAAGCGCCGGACTGCCGGTACCCAAGGTGCACGCCACCAACCTGGCGGACGGCTTTCTGCTGCTTGAAGACTTGGGTAACACCCCCCTACAGTGTTTGTTTAGCGACGACGCTAGCATACAGGCTTACCATCAGCAGGCTCTCACGCTGATCGCCGAGCTGCAAAATCGCGCAGGCCCTGACTCGCTGCCCGTGTATGATACGGCGTTGTTGGGCCGCGAACTCGACCTGTTTCCCGAGTGGTGTCTCAGCGCTTGGTTAACGCTGCCATCGCCAGAGAGCTGGCACGTTGTTCGTGAGCAGCTTATCCAGCATGCCTTAGCGCAGCCGGTAGTGACTGTGCACCGTGATTTTGATGCCATGAACCTGATGCTGCACGATCAGCGTCTGTTTATGATCGACTTTCAGGACGCCGTGGCTGGCCCGCTCAGCTACGATGTGATCTCGCTGTTACGGGGGCGATACTGCCGCTTTAGCAATGAGCAGTTCGCTGGCTTTGTCGAGGCTTTTTATCACCAGGCCCGCCATGATGGTCGACTGCCCAGCAGTGTCGATTTTGCCACTTTTCTGCTCCAGTGCCACGCGATGGCTGCCCAGCGCTCACTAAAAGTGCTGGGGATTTTCTGCCGCTTAACCCTGCGCGATCAAAAAAGTGGCTATCTCGAGCGCTTACCCCACTTTCTGAATCATCTGGAAGATAGCTTTTCGTTTCTGACCGAGCAGGCTGAGTTCGCTGAGTGGCTCCAACTCACCTTAAGACCTGCCATTATGAAACGACTAGCGGAAATACCGTCATGAAAGCGATGATTTTAGCCGCAGGCCTAGGCAAGCGAATGCGTCCGCTCACCGACCACTGCCCCAAGCCGCTGCTGCCCGTGGCGGGCAAGCCGCTAATCGTGCACCACCTGGCGCGTCTTCGCCAGGCAGGTATTCATGAGGTCGTCATCAATGTCAGCTACCGTGCAGAGCAGATTATCGCAGCGCTCGGCGATGGTGACGCCTATGGACTGCACATTCACTGGAGTCGCGAAACCGAACCGTTGGAAACCGGAGGCGGTATTCAGCAAGCGCTGCCGATGCTTGGCGAGGCGCCGTTTCTGTTGATTAACGGCGATGTTTGGTGCGCAGCGCTCCCCACCCAGCACGCGCTGCAAGGCAATGATCTGGCTCACCTGATGCTGGTGGAAAACCCTTCTCATCACGCCAGTGGGGATTTTGGACTAGCAGGAGGGCGCGTGAATCAAACCAGCACTGAGCGTTTGACCTACTCAGGTATCAGCGTGATTCACCCAGGGCTGCTCGCCGGACAACCCCAGGGCGCCTTTGCCTTGGCGCCACTGCTGAGAACTGCTATCGATAACAACCGGGTAAGCGGCGAGCACTATAAAGGGCATTGGGTCGACGTTGGAACCCCTGAACGACTGGCGGCGCTGGAACGCCAGCTACAGAGCGAAAGGGGTTAGCCTATGCATCCGCACCACTTACGTGAGGCAATCGCCAACACTCCACGGGTAGCGGTCTACGGCACGCTCAAGCAAGGTTTCAACAATGCCCACTGGCTAAACGGAGCCACTCTGCTCGGGAGCGACGTTACCAAAGCGCTCACGCTTTACGATATTGGCCCCTACCCCGGTGCCAAATGGCAGCGGTCAAAAGGGGTGACGATTGAAGTCTATCAGATCAGTATTGACCATCTGGCCCAGCTAGACTGGTTAGAGGACTACCGCATCGATGCGCCGTCAGAGGGTGAGTATGACCGCCAGCAGATAACCACCTGTTTTGGTCTCGCCTGGGTGTATCTTTACAATCCGAGTGTGACAGGTAAAACAGCTATTTATGAGAGTGGCTGGCGCATGCCGAACATTAGCAATGTTCAACAGCGGCGCTGAGAAGAGGCGCGCAGGCCAAGAAATGTTATGCTGCGCGACTTACCTTTCGTCGCCTAGATGAGGAGAGCAACGTGAAAGCACGGGTAAAATGGACAGAAGGCCGCCAATTCGTGGCGGAATCCGGTAGCGGGCACAGCGTTGTGATCGACGGCCCGCCCGACCACGGTGGTCGCAACACAGGGCCTCGCCCAATGGAAATGCTGCTAATGGGCATGGGCAGCTGCACCGCTTTTGATATCTTGAATATTCTTGATAAAGCGCGTGCCAATGTGACCGACTGCGTTGCTGAGCTAGACGCCGAACGCGCCGATGAAGTGCCCGCCGTTTTTACCAAGATCCACGTCCATTTCGTGGTGACCGGTCGCGCGCTGAAAGAGAAGCAGGTGGCCCGCGCGGTTGAGCTCTCCGCTGAAAAATACTGCAGTGCCTCGATCATGCTCGTTAACGGCGGCGTTGAGATCACCCATTCCTTTGAGATTATGGAGGAGGCTCGGACGTGACAGACAATCTCCGACTCCACGGGTTTAACAACCTGACTAGCTCGCTGAGCTTCAACATTTACGATATCTGTTATGCCAAAACCGAAGAGCAGACGGCGGCTTACATCGACTATATCGATGAGCTGTATAACGCCGAACGTTTGACGCAGATTCTTAAAGACGTCACCAATATCATCGGCGCCCATGTGCTCAATATCGCCCGCCAGGACTACGAGCCCCACGGCGCGAGCGTGACGATTTTGATTGCCGAACATGAGCTTGATGAGGCGGCGCCTGAACAAATTGAGCCAGGTCCCGGCCCGCTACCGGAGACGGTGGTTGGCCACCTGGATAAAAGCCACGTGACGGTGCACAGCTACCCCGAGTCGCACCCCGACAACGGTATTAGCACCTTCCGCCTGGATATTGATGTCTCCACCTGTGGTCATATCAGCCCATTAAAAGCGCTGAACTACCTGATCCACAGCTTCGACTCCGATATCGTCACCATGGATTACCGGGTGCGTGGCTTTACTCGCGATGTGGATGGCAAAAAACTGTTTATCGATCACGGTATTACTTCCATTCAAGACTACCTCGCTGAAGACACCAAGAATGCGTATCAGATGATGGACGTCAACGTGTATCAGGAGAATATGTTCCACACCAAGATGCTGCTCAAAGACTTCGAACTGGATAACTACCTGTTCGGCACGTCGCGTCGCGATATTACCTTTGAAGAAGCCCGGGATATCGAGGGCCGTTTGCGTAAAGAGATGCTGGAAATTTTCTACTCCCGCAATCTGGATTAAGCCCCCAAACGGGTCTCAACGCAGCACCGAAACACCAAAAAGCCAGCGAACGCTGGCTTTTTTTTCATATCAACTAAATATACTGGCTTATCCTGTCATTGCGAGGAGCCTGCGACGAAGCAATCTCTACCCGCGGTGGCACTCAAGTCGAGATCGCCGCGCTTCTCTCGCGATGACAGGAAGGGCATTAGGAGCCTGGCTTATCTGTCATTGCGAGGAGCCTGCGACGAAGCAATCTCTACCTACGGTGGGCACTCAAGCCGAGATCGCCGCGCTTCGCTCGCGATGACAGGAAGGGCTATCGCCGTTTAATAAACGCTTGGCTCGCCTTCAGGGCGAGTCTTAAAACGTCGGTGTAGCCAGAGGTACTGCTCGGGATGCTTGCGAATGGCCAGTTCAATAAACTGGTTGATTCGTGTGGCATCGGCAACTTCATCGCCGCTGGGAAAACCTTCCAGGGCAGGCAGGCTTTCAATGGTATAGGTGGCGTTATCCGGGTTGCGGTGAAACATCATCGGCACCACTGACGCGCCGGTCATACGCGCAAGCTTGGCCGTTAAGCGAATAGTCGCGGCCTGCTGACCAAATAGCGGCGCAAATACGCTCACATCGCGGCCAAAATCCTGATCCGGTGAGTACCACACCATACGTCCATCCTTGAGCTGACGCACCGCGCCACGCAAGTCATAACGGTCGAGGGCAACACCAAAATTGCGCCCGCGGGCGCGGGTCATAAAACGCTCAAACAGCGGGTTATTATGCGGTCGATAGACCGCATCGGCAGAGAAAAACAGCGCGTGCAGGGCACCCCCTAAATCGAGGGAAGAGAAGTGAACCCCCACAATGATCACGCCTTTACCCCGGGCCTCGGCGCGGGCCATATGCTCTTCGCCGATGTAAGCGACCCGGTGGCGTAGGCTTTCGCCATCGCGACACCAGCCGGTTGCGGTTTCAATCAGACCAATGCCATTGGCAATAAAGGTATCTTTAACGAGCTGATACTGTTGCTGGGGACTCTTTTCGGGAAAACAGAGCGCTATATTGGTTTCGGTAATATGGCGCCGCCGTTTGGCAAAGCGCCAGGCGAGCAGTCCAAGCCCTTTGCCAATGGCCATTTTTAATCGCCAAGGCAACCAGGCAGCGATATACATGGCACCAATAGCCAGCCATGTGGGCCAGTAACGCGGGTGGGCGAATGAGCGCGGGTAACGTGATTTCGACATGCAAACAACCGTTTAAGCAGAACGCCCATGATAACGCCGCGGCGCCCGAGGCAGTACCCCTGTTAGCAGCGTATAGCTGATGGTATCGCAGTAGCGGGCCACTTCATCCACCGACAGCACCTCGCCGTTGCTGGCCCTGCCCCACAATACAACGTCGCTGCCAATCGCGGCGTCGGGTACGTCCGTCACATCAACGGTCAACATATCCATGGAGACTTTTCCGGCAATCGCACAGCGCTGGCCGTTGACCAGTACCGGCGTGCCATCGCGGGCATGACGGTCATAGCCATCACCGTAGCCGCAGGCGACCACGGCAATGCGTGAACGCCGCGGTGCGCGCCAGCGCCCGCTATAGCCAACGGGCTCGCCCTCTTCCAGCTCCCTCAGGGCAATTATTTCCGAGCGTAGGGTCATCACCGGCTGCAGTTGCTGAGTGATTTCGTTGGCAACTTCCAAGGGGTCGCTGCCGTAGAGCATCACACCTGGCCGGTTCCAGTCACCATGGGCCACCGGCCACGCCAGGGTAGCCGGTGAGTTGGCCAGGCACAGCGGCGCTTCTAGCTCGCTAGCAAGACCTTGCAGCCGGGTCATTTGCTGGTTGAAATAGCGGTTATCGCGGGAATCGGCGCTGGCAAAATGACTCATAAGGTGGAGCGAGGCCACGCTTGGCGCGGCACTTAGCTGACGCCAGATAGCGGCGGCCTCGTCGATGGCAAAGCCCAGGCGGTGCATGCCGGAGTCAACTTTCAACCAGACAGGAATTGGCTTTTTAGGTGAAGCGGCTAACAAAGCATCAACCTGCCATTGGCTGTGTACCGCAATCCAGAAGCCGTGGGAATCCACCAGCTCCAGCTCGTCGGCGCTGAAGATACCTTCCAACAGGATGATGGGTTGGGTAATGCCGCCCTGGCGCAGGGTAAGCGCCTCTTCGATACAGGCAACGGCAAACGCGGGAGCCTGGCCTTCCAGCGCCTGAGCGCAGGCCAGCGCGCCATGCCCATACCCATCGGCTTTGATAACTGCCACTGAGCGGCTTTGCGGCGCGCAGCGGCACGCCAATTGATAGTTGTGACGCAGCGCGTCCAGATCAATATCGGCCACAAGGGGGCGCATGTGCTTTCTCACTTACCTGATTTAGCAATAAAAGTTTATTAATAAAACTGCCAGCAATAAAAAGCCGAGTAAGCGCTCACTGGCGCTCGCCCGGCTTAGAGAGATAACGCGATTTACGTTCGCCTAAGCTTCACTCAGGTTTCAAACAGCGCCTCTAAAGAAAGGCCCTGTTTTTCCAATGCACGGCGTAGTTTCTTGAGTGCTTCGACCTGAATCTGGCGAACTCGCTCGCGGGTTAAACCGATTTCGGCGCCCACCTCTTCCAAGGTGGCCGATTCGTGACCGCGCAAACCAAAACGGCGCACCACGACTTCGCGCTGTTTTTCGCTCAGCTCATCCAACCAAAGATCCACATGCTCTTTAACGTCGCCATCCACTAGCCGCGCCTCAGGCCCCTGCACTTCATCGTCAGCCAATGTATCGATCAGCGGTTTATCACTTTCACCACCCATGGGGTAATCGACAGATGATACGCGCTCATTAAGACCGAGCATCTTTTTGACCACATCGACCGGTTTATCAAGGTGATCAGCGATCTCTTCGGCGGTGGCTTCATGGTCAAACTTTTGAGTCAATTCACGCGCCGCACGCAGGTAAATATTGAGCTCTTTGACCACGTGAATGGGCAAGCGGATCGTCCGCGTCTGGTTCATCAGCGCCCGCTCAATGGTTTGACGAATCCACCAAGTGGCGTAGGTCGAGAAACGAAAGCCCCGTTCGGGGTCAAACTTCTCTACCGCGCGAATCAAACCTAAATTGCCCTCTTCGATCAAATCCAGCAACGTCAAGCCGCGGTTTAGGTAGCGGCGGGCAATTTTCACTACCAGCCGCAGGTTGGATTCAATCATTCGTGAGCGACCCAAGGGGTCGCCTTTACGCGCTAAGCGGCCGTAGTAAACTTCCTCTTCTGGCGTTAACAGTGGCGAAAAGCCGATTTCGTTGAGGTAGATTTGCGTCGCATCCAAGCTTTGGGTCGATTGACGATCCTCACGCCCTAGCGCTTTCTCAAAGGCATCTTCTTCTATCGTGACATCGTCATCGGTATCATCAAGTGCCTCCTCAGCAGCGTCCAGGTCAACCTCCTGTAGATCTTTCTCCAACATACTCATGGCCTTACCCCTCGTTTGTCGCCTACCCGCCATTTAGAAAGTCAAAGGGTGCGTTCTAAGACGCACACCATATTGTTATGTGACGATTGTTATATGACGCTCGAATGCTGCGATTCGGGCAACGTCCAAGTTATGCGCTGACTGCTCACTATCCCGGTGAGTGCATTAGCGAGAAGGCAGGAAGTCCATGGGATCTTGCGGCTGCCCATCACGGCGAACTTCAAAGTGTAATCTGACGTTTTCAGCATCGCTATCCCCCATTGTGGCAATCACCTCACCAGCCTCTACTACGTCATTTTCACTGACCCGTAAGCTGTCGTTATGAGCATACGCACTCAGGAACTGATCGTTGTGCTTGAGAAGGATGAGGTTGCCGTACCCCCTGACGCCACTGCCCGCATAAACCACAATGCCGGGGCCTGCTGCTTTAACAGGTTGCCCCTTTTCACCAGCGATATCAATCCCGGCGGTGATGCTATCACCCTGACCAAATGCCCCGACCACATTACCATCGGCAGGCCACTGCCAGTCGATGTTTTCGGCGGGCGTATAGGTACGCGATGAACGGTCTACGCTGGCACTTTGTGTGGCAGACGCTGCTTCAGGCTGTGGTTCGGGCTCAGATTCGGCCTCAGATTCGGGCTGCGGTGCCGGCGCTTGCTGTGGCTCAGCTTGTTCGGGTCCTGATGATGGCTGTGGTTCAGGTTGCTCGGCGGGCTCAGGCTCAGCCGCCGCGACGACTTCAGGCTGAGGTGTTGAGGACGATTCATCAGCCTCTTGCTCTGCTGCATTGCGTTCAGCGGTAAGGCGCTGGTTGCGTTGAATCGCGGATTCATCGGGCAGTAGCCAATCCAACTCCTGGTCGTCGCTGGCCACTGAGGCCGTCTGTGGGCTCAGCCCGGTCGCCACTGCGCCACTTGAGGTATTCGTCGTGGGCTGGTTACTGGCCGTTGATGCCGACCCAGCGCCTTCACGCAGGGCAATCGTTTGCCCTGGCCGAATTTGGTAGGGCGGATCAATGTTATTGATTGCCGCGAGCTGGCGATAATCCAAATTGTGCTGCCAAGCAATGCCATACAAAGTATCACCCGCTTTCACCGTGTACTGGGGCGAGTTTTCCACCGCCTGGCGTGCTTGGCTTAAATCGCGCACCTGGGGGCTTCCGCCTTGCTGGCTGGCACAGCCAGCAATGGCTAATGCCAGCGCCGACATCATGAGTACTTTAGGTATATGACCTTTACGCATTCAAACCTACTCCTTTTCAGCGCCAAGCTGGGTATCGATTGGCCGACGATCTGCATGTCGGTTGAGTAACACGACAATGAGGGCACCCACGGCCATTAGCGCAACAACACCGGCCACTTGTGCCGAAGCGCCGGTCAATACGGCATAGTCAGCGGGCAATAAATAGCGGTACTCCAGAGGAATCATTTGCCCTTCTGGCCCGATTTGGTAGCGTAACAGCTCGCGCCATGGCCAGAGAACCGGCAGCGAACCGGCAATAAACCCCAATAGCAGTTGCATCGTTGGGGTATGGTGACGCCGTAACAGCCAGGACAGAAGTCGTGAAAACAGCGCTAAGCCGACTATGCAGCCCATGCCAAACAGCACGATAATGCCCAGATCCAAACTGCGAATTGCACCCATAATGGTGCCGTAGAGGCCCATAGTCAGCAATAGAAAGCTACCTGACACGCCCGGTAACAGCATGGCGCTAATCGCGATGCAGCCTGCCACCATGACTACCAGCGCTTCATTACCAATTAATAACACCAGCGGCATCATGCCCGGTAACGCCTGGGCGAGCACTAGCCCCACCAGTAGCGGCAATAGATACCAAAGCTTCCAGCCGCTACTCGCCTGTCCGACCACCAGAGCAGAGGCTGCCACCAGGCCAAAAAAGAAGCCATCCAGCAGCAGCGGGTGCGCTTCCATCAACCAGAGCGCTAAATGCGCTACGCTAAACAGGCTAACCGCGACCCCCGCCAATAGCGGCACCAGAAAGGCGAGATTCAAATGGTTGCTAAGAGCCCGCCAGCCACCGCGGTGCCAAGCGCCGATGGCACCGGGGCCAAACTGTTTGATCGTATTGATCAGCTCTTCATAGATACCGCTAATAAATGCAATCGTTCCTCCCGACACGCCAGGCACTGCGTCGGCGGCGCCCATCCCTGCGCCTCGTAAAAATATTCCCAAGGGTTGCCGCTTCAATCCACTACTCCTTGCAGTAAGGGTACAAAACGCACGGGCTCAAGCCGACGTTTTTCAAAGGCACTGCCAATGCGCTTTACTTGAGTAAGCCACTGGTTGCCATCGGGCTCTTCCAACGGAGCAATCAGCACCCCGTCGTGGCTCAATTGCTCTAGTAGCGGTGTGGGTAGCGTCTGGGCGCAGGCGGTTAGCAAAATAACGTCAAACGGCGCAACGTCTGGCCAACCATAGCCGCCGTCCGCCACCGCCAGTCTGGCAGGTGCTGCTAGCCGTCTTAACCTCTCCGCCGCACGCTCGTGTAGCGCACTGATGCGCTCAATGGAGTAGAGCTCTTCGACCAAGCGCGACAGTATTAACGTCTGATAGCCAGACCCTGTCCCCAGTTCCAATACCCTGCGCGGCTCGGCGCGCAACACAAGCTCCGTCATGCGCGCCACGATGAACGGCTGCGACAGCGTTTGGCTAAAGCCAATCGGTAGCGCGGTATCTTCGTAAGCGCGATGGGCCAGCGCTTCATCAACAAATAGATGACGCGGCTCTCTGGCCATGACTTCCAGCACCCGGGCATCGCTGATGCCCTGCTGCATGAGGCGCTCGACCATGCGGTCACGAGTACGCTGGGAGGTCATGCCGCGACCGCGCAGCTCTCCTGGAGAGATATCAGGCAAAAACATCCAACCATTCCTGCACATCGTTAAGCGCGGGGTGCCGCGTTAGGTCTGTTTGTAAGGGAGTAATCGACACATAGCCCGCCTCGACGGCAGCAAAATCGGTATCATCACCGTCATCGGCATTGGCCGCTACCGGCGCAATCCAGTAGCGCGTACGCCCCCGCGGGTCTTTTACCGCTAACGGTTTCTCGGCTGGCCCACGATAGCCTAAGCGAGTCACTTTTACGCCTTTAACCTCCTCCCAGGGCACATCGGGCACATTGACATTCAGCAGCGTTCTCGGCGGCAGAGAGAGCTGATCAGCAGCACCAATCAAGGTGGCAGCGACCCTGGCAGCGGTGGCGAAATGACGCTCGCCACACAGCGACATGGCAATCGCCGTCATACCTAAATTACGCCCCTCCATCGCCGCCGCGACAGTGCCTGAATAGAGCACGTCATCGCCCAGATTACTGCCGTGATTGATGCCGGAGATGACTAAATCGGGTTTTTCATCCCATACGCCGTGAACGCCCAAATAAACGCAGTCCGCGGGAGTACCATCGACGCTATAAAAGCCGTTATCCAGAGGCGTCAACGAGAGAGGCCGTGACAGAGTAAGCGAGTTGCTAGCACCACTGCGGTCTCGATCAGGCGCCACTACGCGAATATTGGCATGGGCCAACAGCGCATCGTGCAGCGCACGCAGTCCGGGCGCGTACACACCATCATCATTGGAAAGCAGCAGTCGCCGCATAGTGGGTCTCCCTGTTCTTAACCACAAAAGTTATAAGCACAAGAGTCGTAAGCCAAGAGTGATAGCCACAAGAGACGTGAGCGCAAAAGCATATGCACGAAACGCGGCCGCTCATATCCCTCTCTTTTACTAACTTTTCTGTATGCTAATCTCAAATCTAATAGCTAAATCAGTTCGCTAACATCAGCTCACCCAGCACAGCGGTGGCAAAGCTGCCCCGCGGCAGCGAAAACGAAAGCCGGACAGCACCTGACTCCCAAGCATACTGGGGTTCCAGCAGCCGCATACGAAGTGCACGGCGTGCCTGCTTTACTCCGCTGCGTTGTAAGCCACTGCATAGCCCAGGGTAGTGCTCCAGCAAACGGGCTTCATAGCCAGCGGCGTCGCCCTGGTCAGCTTCACCAACGCCCCAAAGCACCCCAGTGGGATGCACATCCAGTTCAGCGGCGCGGGCCTGAAGCGTATGGTCGGAGGCGTCGATACGAAACACACTTTGGGTGCCGTCCAGCATCAACGTGTCTCCCGCCAGCGGCTGCGACCAGGTGCCATCCGCAATGCGCGCGCTGAGCAGTTCGTTAAACAAAAAACTGCGCGCAGTGGAGAGCATCATACCCTGGCGATCGTCGCGTTTTCGCCAACCTCGGTTAAGTAATGCTTCGGCACGCTGAAGATTACGTCCTTCGGGCCCAAAGCGCTGGGGGCCAAAATAGTTAGGCACGCCATGCTGACAAAGGGCTTCCCAGCGGCTGACAAAATCTTCGCTTTCAATGGCCTCACCGCTAAGGCGCAATACAAAACGGTTAGTGCGGTGAACGCCACGCTTCAGCTTACGTGGGTGGCGCGCCTGCTCAACGACAGTGATCCCCAGCGCATTAAGCGACTGCTCAAGCTCCGTGGGCGCGTCGCGGCCGGGCAGATGCACGCTCAGCCACTGGCGCGTGACGGCAATGCGGTCTTTCATGCCAGAGTAACCGATATCACGGGGCGTTACGCCACAAAGCCGACTTAATGTATTGACGACATCTAACGTGGTTTGATTGCGCTTTTCAACTCGCAGCCACAAATGTTCCCCGTGTGCTTCAGGGGTGAAATCCAGCTGCTCATCGACCCAAAAATCTTCCGGCTGGGCACGGTACTGGCCCGGTTTGGGAGAGCCAAATTGAGCATCGAGACAGCGCTGCCACTCAGGCATATTAATCATTAAGCGCCTCAGCACGGTTAAGCAGCACCACCGCCTCCGCGGCGATACCTTCACCGCGCCCGGTGAAACCTAATCGTTCGGTGGTGGTGGCTTTAACGTTGACTTGACCAAGCGCGACGCCTAGATCGGCAGCAATGACTTCTCGCATTGCCTCGATATGCGGTGCCATTTTAGGTGCTTGAGCCATTAGCGTGGCGTCGATATTGACCACCCCATAGCCTTGACCTTGAGTCAGCGTGACTACATGACGCAGCAGCTCGCGACTATCAGCCCCCGCCCACGCCGGGTCAGTATCGGGGAAGTGGCGGCCAATATCGCCCAGCGCACAGGCGCCCAACAGTGCATCACTAATCGCGTGAAGCAGCACATCGCCGTCGGAGTGGGCCACAAAGCCGTGTTCAAACGGCAGCTTAACGCCGCCGATCATTAAATGATCGCCGGGGCCGAAACGGTGTACATCAAATCCGTGGCCGATACGCATTATAAGCTCCTAGTGATTAAAGCCTGTCAGGCGTGTTAACGGTTTGTGCCGCCATAATCGCGGCTGCCAGCGCCAAGTCATCCGGGTGGGTAATTTTCAGGTTGTCGCGCCGTCCGCTTACCAACTGTGGGCATTCGCCCAAGGCTTCAACCGCCGAGGCTTCATCGGTTACCAAGGTTCGTTGCTGGCGGGCGGTTTCTAAGGCTCGCCGTAGTAGTGCATAGCGAAACCCTTGGGGCGTTAGCGCGTGCCACAAGTCATCCCGCGGTTCGGTTCGCGCGCTTTGGCACTGATCATCGGCACGCTTCATGGTATCCGCCACCGGCATCGCCAAAAGCGCGCCTGCGGGGTGGGTCGCGGCGGCTTGGTACAGCGCCTGGAGATCGCTCACGGTAATACAGGGGCGGGCCACATCATGCACCATCACTACGTCATTATCATCGGCGGCCATCGCGTGTAGGGCATTTAAGACGCTGTCCATTCGCTCATCGCCCCCGGTCACGCGCTGCCAGACAGTAAAAGGCACCCAGTGGGGCGAGAACCAGCGGTCGTCGGCATCTAAACAGAGCACCAAGCGAGCGCTAGGAAAGGCGCTATGAAGGCGTGCCAAAGTATGCGCCAACACCGGCTGCTCATCGGCCAAGGTTAAGTACTGTTTGGGCTTATCGGCCCCCATACGGCGCCCTTGACCCGCCGCGGGCACAATTAACCAGGTTTGGCTCACTGTGGCGGCTCCTGGGGAGCGACCAGACCTGCATTAATACCGATAAGCTCCTTCTCAATCGCTACACCAGGCACCCAGAAGAACTGCTCGTCGGTGCGCACCATGCCCATATCGCTACGTGCCCGCTCCTCAATGGCGTCTAAACCGTTTTTTAAATCCGTCACTTCGGCCGCCAGCCGCGCATTGCGCTCGCGCATGGGCACATTGGCCGCCTCTTGCACCGCGACCCGCTGCTCCACTTGCTGCAAATCGTGCCAGCCACCGTTGCCTAACCACAGCTCGTACTGAAGCAGCGCCAAGACAGCGAGCAATGTCATCACTAACCATTTACGCATCACGGCACTCCTTGGAAATATCGGCTGGATTTTATTCAAAGCCCTGGTTTGATCAAAAGCGGCGTTGATACACTAAAGAGTGCTTATCGGCGCGCATTATGCCATTAAGGGGCAGCACCAGCGAGCCGCACGTCGTTATAATGACAGCTTAAATAACTACTTAAATGGCAGCGCTTGATGGGCCGCATCGCGGTAGGCGCTGACATGCTCACCCTCTTGATGACAAAACTGGGCAACACCGGCAGCCAGCCCAGGGTGGCTAATATAGTGCAGCGAGCGCACACGCTGGGGCGCAAACCCGCGTACCAGCTTGTGCTCGCCCTGGGTGCCCGGATCAAACAGCGTTAAGCCGCGCTGCAAACAGTACTCGATACCTTGGTAGTAACATGCCTCAAAATGCAGGCAATCGGCGACGACTTCACTCCCCCAGTAGCGCCCATAGAGCGTGCTACTGCCACGAAAATAGAGCGCTGCTGCCACCGGGCGCCCTTCAACGTAAGCCTGCACCAGCACCAGCGCCTCTGGCATGGTTTGGCGCAGGCGCTCAAAAAAGTCATAGTTTAAGTAAGGCGGCCTGCCGCGCTCATGGTAGGTAATTGCATAGCAGCGATAGAAATGCACCATGTCCGCTGATGTAATTGCATCACCCTCAAGGTGCGCTACCTGTAGCCCCTGCTCGGCGACCAAGCGACGCTCGCGCTTGATCATCTTGCGCCGTTTCGATGTCATGCTGGCTAGAAAGCCCTCAAAATCGCCGAAGCCGCGATCACGCCACTGAAACTGTACGCCTTCACGCGTAATAAGCTCAGGACACTGTGCCTGCCAGGCGGTGACATCGGCCTCGTCGGCAAATAGCAAGTGCCAGCTAGACAGACCGAGACTTTCACACTGACCGCGCCAGGCGCCGGCCAGCAGCCCACGGACGGCGCGGGCATCGACATGCCTGGCGATTAACGTGCGCGCGCCAGGCACTGGCGTAAACGGTACCGCACTGAGGGCTTTTGGATAGTAGCGACCACCGGCACGCTCTAGCGCTTCCGCCCAACCCCAATCAAACACATACTCACCGTAAGAGTGGTGCTTGCGGTACATCGGCAGCGCCGCTACCAACTGCTCGCCTTGCCATACACTCAGATGGCACGGTTCCCAGCCCGTGGCCTCACTGACCGAGCCGCTTGCCTCCAGGGCGTGTAAAAACGCGTGACGCAAAAAGGGCTGATCATTATCGACCAGTGAATCCCACTGGCTTGCCGTAACGGCCTCAATGGTGGGTAGAATGGTGATCGATAGTGGGGGTAACGGCATAGCACCTTCCCGAACGTGTGGGGGCTAAAAGGTCACTTTACACTAACTGTTTATATAAACCGTTTACACTAACCATCTACACCGATGTCTAAATCAACTGGCTAAATCAACGAGCTATGCCATCGGGCTATGCCAACGAAAGCAGATACGGCTATTGAACTGCAGTATTTAACGTTAACGCCACGCCGGTAACGGCATATGAGGAGAGTCCATGACGCGCGATATGACGGGTGACTTTCAAACGCAGCGCCACGCTGTCGATCAAATGCCCTACCCGACGCTAACGGTGCGTCGTGACCGGCTGGCCCGCCTCGCTCGTATGACCAAGCATCACCAGCTTGAGATTATCCGCGCGATTCAAACGGATTTTGGTCAGCGCAACGAGGTGGAAATACGCATGGCTGAAATCAGCGCGGTGCTCCACGCCATTCGCCATGCCAGACTGCATCTATGGCGCTGGATGCGCCCTTGGTCGGTCAGCATGCCGTGGCGATTGATGCCTGCCCGGGCACGCATCGCGCCGCAGCCGCTGGGCGTTGTCGGCGTGATGTCACCCTGGAATTACCCCTGGAGTTTGGCGCTAATGCCGATAGTGGATGCATTTGCTGCGGGCAATGTGGTGATGCTTAAACCCAGCGAGCACTCCCCCGCTACCAGCGCCCTACTGCAGCGACTGGTGCCGCAATACTTCACCCCTGAAGAACTCAAGGTAGTAGAAGGCGATGTAGAGGTGGCGCGTCGTTTTAGCAGTTTGCCGTTCGATCACCTGGTGTTCACCGGCTCCAGCGCGGTAGGTCGGCAAGTGGCCCAAGCAGCCGCGGCGAATTTGACCCCAACGACGCTTGAACTGGGCGGCAAGTCGCCCGCCATCGTGGCAGGCGATGCGGATTTCGACAAAGCGGCAGCAGATATTATTTTTGGAAAAGGCATGAACGGCGGGCAAACCTGTATCGCCCCCGACTACGTGCTGGTTGAGAGCCGCCATATTAATGCCTTGGTTAAAGCGTTGAGCGAGGCTATTCAACGGCAGCGCCCCGACGATCATGCGGCCACCCACGCGATTAACGCGGCCCACCAGCAGCGGCTAGATGCCATGCTGCAAGAAGCCCAAGACCACGGCTGCAGAGTCATCGATCACGGCACTCATGCCCCAGCGCTGATTATCGACCCCCACCAGGGGCTACAGGTGATGCGCGAAGAGATTTTTGGCCGCTGCCTACCGGTAATTGGCATTAGCGATATGTCGGCCGCAATACGTTATGTGAATGCCCGCCCTCACCCGCTGGCACTGTATGCCTTCACACATGATAAGGGCTTACAGCAGCAGTTGCTGCAAACGACACGCTCTGGCGCACTGGTGTTTAATGCCACGCTTCTTCATCACGCCGTTCCTTCACTGCCCTTTGGCGGCGTCGGCGAGAGTGGCATGGGCGCCTACCATGGCCGTCACGGCTTTGAGCGTTTTAGCCACTTACGCAGCGTTTTTTATCAATCAAAACGCACCTCGAGCCACTTGCTTTATCCACCTTATCGGCGCTGGTTAATGAAATTGTTAGGAGTCGGTTAAAGCTTAAGAACTGATGATCGTTTGCTAATAACAAATTTTCACAATGCCCTTATGATATATTTCACATACGCTCTACGTTGGAATTATCTACAAAGCCCACGTAAGCACAGCAGAAACTGCCCTGAGCATTTGCAACAGCTTACTGAAACTCGTGGGAAAACTTTTGTAAGCATAGGAAATTTGCTGCTTTCCATACACGACACGGAGACCGTTAATGGCTCATGACTTACTTGACCGCTTACGCGAACGTTTAGAAGAACTCAACCGATCGGAGCGTAAAGTCGCCAATGTAATTCTTGAAGACCCAACGGTCGCCACCAGCCTAAGCATTGCCAGCCTGGCCCAGGCAGCTAGCGTCAGCGAACCCACGGTTAACCGGTTTTGCCGTAACTTTGGCGCCAAGGGCTATCCCGATTTTAAAATCAAATTGGCCCAGAGCTTAGCTGGCGGCACACCCTATGTGACCCGTGCAGTGGAGCCTGGCGACTCCGCCACCCAGTACACCCACAAAATCTTTGGCGCCACCATCGCCGCCCTCGATGAAGCCCAGCGCGACATCGATATGGGTGCTGTCGAGCGCATGGTCGACTACCTTACCCAGGCCAAGCAGATCCATATTTTTGGCTTGGGTGCCTCTGGCGCGGTGGCCCAGGATGCCCAGCACAAGTTCTTCCGCTTCAACCTGCCGGTGATGGCCTACATTGATGTGCTGATGCAGCGTATGGTCGCCGCCGCTTGCCATACGGGGGATGTGGTGGTGATTATCTCCTACACCGGGCGCACCCGGGAGCTGGTGGATATCGCCCGTTTGGCGAGGGATGCAGGGGCCGTCGTTCTTGGTATAACCGCGCCAAACTCGCCACTGGCCAACGAATGCACCGCCACCCTGGATGTCGCTACCCCCGAAGACACCGACCACTACATGCCGATGACCTCGCGGGTAATTCAATTAACGCTGATTGATGCGCTGGCCACTGGGGTAACCTTGAGGCGTGGTGAAGACTTCTTACCCCACCTCAAGAAAATCAAAGACAGCCTGCGCGACACCCGCTTTCCGGTAGAAAAGCCCGGTAAGTGAATGATAAATAGCAAGTGAATGGAAAATAGTGAGGGGTGAATGGTGAGTAGCGAATAGAAAGCAGTTAGCTCACTGCGGCAGTCACCGTAATTTCCACTTTAAGCTCATCGGCGGGCATGGGCGCGCAGACGCAGGTGCGCGCCGGTGCGTAGCCTGCGGGCATCCAGGCATCCCATACCCCGTTCATAGCGGCAAAGTCACTGCCCTCTTTCAGGTAGATCGTCGCGCTAAGCAGCTGCTCACGGCTTGAACCAATCTCTTTCAGTAGCGCATCCACCCGCGCCAGCATGCTTTCCGTTTGGGCAGTAATGTCGCCCTCGCGGGCCTCCGGGCCAGCCACTTGGCCGCACAAATAGGCCACGCCCTGGTGAATCACCGCACGGCTCATGCGGGCTTTTGTATCGTGGCGTTGAATGGTCATAGGGAAAACTCCTAGTGGGTTTAAGAAAAGCAGTCTAAACCGCTTGGCTTATCCTTGACTATGCCTTCTTATCAAAGCCGATCCGTAGGTACCGGCCGATGCTCAAAGACCCGCCGCAGCACAAAGCTGGTATGCGCGCCGGTAACACCCTCGATGCGGTTAATCACATGCAACAGCAGGTGTTGGTAGTCATCCATGTCCCGCACCAGGATTTTGAGCTGAAAATCCGCCGCCTGACCGGTAATGATCAGGCACTCGATAACGTTGGGTATCTCACGAATATGGCGCTCAAAATTATCGAAGCGCTCCGGCGTATGCTGATCCATGGAAATATGCAGCAGCGCCATTAACTGATAGCCCAGTTGGCGGGAATCGACCTCCGCACGGTAGCGCAGTATTAGGCCGTGCTCCTCCAGAGCCCGCACCCGGCGCAAGCAGGGCGAAGGCGAAAGCCCGATTCGATCAGCCAACTCCTGATTACTGATGCGCCCCTCCTGCTGCACAATATCCAGAATATGGCGATCAAATCGATCAAGCGACAGCGGCATTACGGCCATAGAAAGCAGCTCCTACCAATAAAAGCGAATTATGCGATATTTAATGTCAATTATTGGCGATAACACTACATTTTCGCAATAACCTTTCGTCGCTCTCCGCATACACTATGTCAAGTACGAGATAGCTAGTAAAAGATAGTCCAGTAAGAGATAGCTCAGTACCACAAGAGTCATTGCCACAAGCAGCCCCTTAAAGTGCCTCACCCTGGCACTGCAGCAATGCGGCATACGCCACAAGCGGCCGCTTTTAACAACTCACCGCCTTTAGGAAACTCACCATGTCTGCTTTTGATCATCGCAAATATCGCCCTGCGCCCCGCGTACCTGCCTTCAATCGCCAATGGCCAGATCGTGACCTGGATCATGCCCCGATCTGGGTGAGCGAAGACCTACGCGACGGCAATCAGGCGCTGCTTGAGCCGATGACCGTTGAGCAAAAGCAACGCTTCTGGCAGCAGATCGTTAAAGTGGGCATTAAAGAAGTCATGGTAGGCTTTCCTTCGGCCAGCCAGCCCGACTACGACTTCGTGCGTTGGCTGATCGAAGAGAATCAAATTCCCGATGACGTCACCATAGCGGTACTAGTGCAGTGCCGTGAACACCTGATTGAGAAGACCTTTGCCTCGCTGGTGGGTGCCAAGCGCGCCATTGTTCACCTATATAATTCCACCTCCACCATTCAGCGCGAGCGGGTGTTTGAGATGGATCGTGCCGGGATTGTCGATATTGCGGTACAAGGGGCCACCTGGGTCAAAACCTACGCCGACCAATACCCCGAGATTGAGTGGTGTTTCGAGTACACCCCGGAAAGTTTCTCCAGCACCGAGATCGATTTTTCGCTGGAAATCTGCGAAGCGGTGATGGATGTGTGGCAGCCGACGCCAGAGAATAAATGCATTCTCAACCTGCCCACCACGGTGGAAGTGGCCGGGCCGCACCATCACGCCGATCAGATTGAGTACTTTTGCCAGCACATTAGCCGCCGCGACAGCGTGATTATCTCGGTGCACACCCACAATGACCGCGGTGGTGCGGTAGCCTCTGCTGAACTCGCCCTGCTGGCCGGCGCCGAGCGGGTAGAAGGCACCCTGCTGGGCAATGGCGAGCGCACGGGCAATATGGATATCGTCACCCTGGCGATGAATCTCTACAGCCAGGGCATCGATCCTGAACTGGATCTATCCAACCCTGATGAAATCATTCAGGTGGTCAACGAGTGCACCGGTATCGCTATACACCCGCGTCACCCCTGGGTGGGCGAGATGGTCTACACCGCTTTCTCGGGCAGCCACCAGGATGCGATTCGTAAATCCCTCAAGCACCAAAAACCCGACGAGCCTTGGCAAGTGGCTTATCTGCCCATCGACCCCCATGATATCGGCCGCGATTATCAGGCGGTAATTCGCGTCAATAGTCAGTCCGGCAAGGGCGGTATGGCTTTCCTGCTTGAGCGGGATTACGGCATTAACCTGCCGCGCTGGATGATGCTGGCTTTGGCCCCCTTTGTTCAGCAAGAGAGCGAGCGGCGCGCCAGCGAACTCTCCAGTGAAATGATTCGCCAGGTGATGTTCGACAATTTCACCCAGGAAGCGCCCCTATCTCTTGTGGATTATCAGCTCTCCAAAGGCCAGCAGGAAGGCATTGAGCTGACGCTGAAACAGGGTGACGAAACGCTGCGCCTTTCTGGCAAGGGCAACGGCGCGATGTCGGCATTTACCGATGCGTGGCAACGCCACTCCGGCAGCAGTGTAGGGATTATCGATTACAGCGAGCATTCGCTGGGTGCCAGCAGTGAAGCCAATGCCATAGCCTTCGTTCAGCTCAATATCGATGGCCAACGGCTTTGCGCAGTGGCCGAAGATAGCGACACCGTGAGTGCATCGCTCAAGGCACTGTTGTCAGGTATTAACGCAACGATTAATCCTGGTCAGACAACTGAGCAGCAGCAAGAAGCTGCCGCCGAAGCGTAAACGGCTTGGCTCTAAGGAGCAGGGTCTAATCAGCACACTCAATACACTTCAGCACTAATGGGTCCCAGGTGAGGCGTTTGGCCCCAATCCATTCGCCGCACTCTATACACTCACCAAAGCTTTCACTCTCAATGCGTTGCAGGGCAGCGGCAATCTGCTTCAACTTTAGCTGACGTCGCTGCTCGCCTGCTTTGGCCATCGCTTGCCCTTGCATTGCATCCATACGCGACAGCCGACCTACCGACGTTTGATCCAGCATCACCGTATCCCGGGACTCTTCACTGCTGGCGCTCTCCTCGCGGAGCGTGGCGTCAAGAGCAAGTAATTTCTCACGGATAACGACTATATCCACCTCAGGGTGATTCATCTGCACCTCCCACTAGCCTACAATCATTTACCAACAATCGTTAACCTACTAATTATTTGATCGCGAAGGGAACGTTACGATGGGCTATCGCACCCTGCTGCGCGATCACCGCAGCGTACTCAGTATCGCTTTTCTAGCGATGTTTAGCTCAAGCCTTGGGCAGAGCTACTTTATTGGTCTTTTTCAAGCGCCCCTTTCAGACCACCTGGGTCTTAGCGTCGGCCAGTTTGGCACCGCCTATGCCGTGGTTACCCTGATAGCGGGTTTCTGCATGCTGCGCTTTGGGCCCTCCATCGACTGGATTAACCCACAGCGCTTTGCGGCAATCGTCTTGTCACTGCTGTTAACCGGCGTTGTACTGCTTACCTTATCGCCCTGGTGGTGGCTGGGGATAGTCGGCCTTGGCATAGTGCGGCTATGCGGCCAAGGCATGTTGACCCATTTGGGTAACACCCTCGCTGCCCGAGAGTTTTCCACCATGCGCGGCCGTGCCATTGGCCTGGCTAACCTAGGGATACCGCTGGGAGAAGCGCTGCTGCCCCCGTTAGTGGCGGCTGCGCTTATCTGGAGCAGTTGGCAAACCTTCTGGTGGCTACTGTGTGGCGTCATCGCCTTGCCTTGGCTGTGGCTACTGTTAAAAGCACCTTGGCCCGACGCACCGGGCGTTAAACCAACCAGGCAGACGCCCCATGGCCCTCGTCCCTTTCGCGAAAAACGCTTTTGGCTGCTAATGCCACTATTAATGGCCCTCCCCATCACCATGACGGGGCTGTTTATCTATCAAGCGCAATTAACGGAGTCTCTGGAGAGCTCCCTGGCGGTTTACGCCCTGGCGCTGACCGGCATGGGAATCGCCAAACTGCCGGGGGCCTTATTAGGAGGCCGCTGGGTGGATAAACTGGGCCCCGTAAAGCTAGCCCGCCTTTACCTACTCCCCTACGCCTTTGCCATGGTGATGGCACTCACCATTGGCGGGCATATCAGCATTTGGGCATTGATGGTAGGGGGCGGCTTGGCCATGGGCGCGCAAGAGCTGATTGCCTCAGGCCTGCTAATTAAGCTGTGGGGAGCTGAACATCTAGGCCGGGTACGCTCTGCGCTTAGCGCTGCCATGGTGTTCTCCACCGGCGTCGCGCCTGCGGTGCTGGGGTTAGCCCTTGGGGCAGGCGCTCCGTTCCATGCGCTTCTGTTGGGCATGCTGGTGTTTATCATCGCCGGTTGGCTACTGGCTCAGCGTGTACTGCGGGAAACCTCCACTATCCCGGCTGAGCCATAAAAGTGCAGAAATCAGCGCAAAATCAGCACCGGCAACTGGGCATTACGCAACATTGTGGTGGTAGTACTGCCGACCAGCAGGTGACGGATCCGCGAGTGGCCGTAGGCGCCCATCACCAGCATGTCGATATCATGCTCTTGCTTATAGGTACGCAGCGTCTCTTCCACCTCGCCCGCGCGTATCGCCCCTTCGGCGGTGTGCCTGGCCTCGCGTAAGGTTTCCAGCGCCCAGCTCAGCTGCGAGCGGTTTTCAGCGGTTTCCGCGCCCACAATCACCACGTGGCAGGTAGCGCCCTCAAACAGCGGGCTTTTGGCCAGCATTTCCACGCCTTTACGAGCCGTTTTACTGCCGTCAAACGCCATCATCACATTGTGCGGTTGAGTAAACTCTTTCGGCACCATGAGAATCGGGCGATGCATTTCCCGCACCACGCGCTCTAGGTTGGAACCTAAATGACCACTGGCTTGGTGCGCCGTCTCGCCCCGCTTGCCTACCACTAACAGCCTTACATCTTTTTCATTCTCGACCAGGGTTTCCACCAGAGTGCCGTTGCGCTGCAAACACTGCGGGTCGGCAATACCGGCGTTGGCCGCGCGCTCCTTGGCGGCGTCGAGTAGCAGACGGCCCCGCTCGCGGGAGACTTTGGCATGCTGCTCTTCAATAGCTGACAGCTTTTCCAGCAGGTGCTCTCTAGTACCTAGTCCCAGGTTACCGGTTAAATCCGGCTCAGCTACTTGGGCATGGTTATCCACGGTATGAATAAAACTGAGCGGAGCATCCAGGGCTTGGGCGGCCCAAGCCGCATAATCACACACGCCTTCTGAAAACTGAGAACTATCAATAGCTGCCAACACGCGATCTGACATGAGGTACTTCTCCTTGAGCATCAACATTATTTTTATATTCTCACCCTTTTCTACACGAACTCATTACCCCACGACACCCTAAAACGTTCTTGCGTGCTTCGGACGCTATAAAACGCACATGCTAAACTTAGCGGCCTATTGAAGTTGGCGACTCGGAGGAAAGCATGGGGCATGGCTTAACAAGCGTACTGTTAGTCGCACTAGGCGGCGCGCTGGGCGGGATGGGACGATTTGCGGTTTCAAATCTACTCGCCCGCTATCTCGGCAAGGCCTTCCCCTGGGGAACCCTGGCGGTTAACGCCAGCGGAGCCTTTCTAGCGGGCTGGCTGCTCGGCAGCCTAGGTATCGCTAGCGCCCCCTCTTCTGTATGGCTGTTCACCGTCGGAGGTGTGTTAGGTGGCTACACCACTGTCTCCTCTTTTAGCTTGCAGACCATTGAGCTATGGCAGGGCGGCCAGCAACTCCGCGCAGGCATTAATGTGGGCACCACGCTGCTGCTTGGTTTAGTCATGGTCACCCTGGGCTGGTTGTTATCAGGGGCTTCTCTGTCAGGAGCGACCTTATGAGCGCCTGGAAGGCTTACCTTGCGGTAGGTGTCGGTAGCGGCGTGGGCAGCGCGCTGCGCTACGGCGTTTCGCTATTATCCCAGGCAGCACTAGGGGGCTATTTCCCCTGGGGAACACTCATTGTTAACGTACTGGGTTCGTGCTTAATCGGTTGGTTGGCCGCCACCCTCTCGCGCTCCCCCCACAGCCAGCTAGCGCGTTTTCAGCCATTATTGGTGGCCGGTTTTTGCGGCGGTTTTACCACCTTTTCGCTATTTAGCTTAGAGACGCTACATCTGGTGCAGTTAGACCGCCCGGGGATTGCGCTGGTTTACATTGTGGTTAGCCTTCCCCTTTGGCTGGGCGCTGCCGTGGTGGGTGAGCGCATGGCGCTTTTTCGTTAGCAAAACAGCCCCGATTGCAAAACCGTTAGCGACAGGATGTGCCAGCATGCGCGATCAGATGGAAAAGCATCAGTCTTGGCTCTACCTGATTTTCATTGGCTTAGGCCTAACGTTAGGCATCAGAGCACCGCAATTCGCTGAGCCGCTAGCGCATTTTTTATGGCCGCTGTTAGCGGTGCTGCTTTACGCCACCTTTACGCAAATTCCTTTGCTGCATATTGCCCGAAGCTTCGCTGACACACGCTTTATGGCCGCGTTGATGGTCGGTAATTTTATTGCCATTCCAGCCTTTTTAGCCCTTACCGTTATTTGGCTACCACTCTCCCCCGCCGTGCTGGCAGGCGTTTTACTGGTACTGCTGGTGCCCTGCACCGATTGGTTTATCACCTTCACGCATTTAGGCAAGGGCGATAGCGCTCGGGCCGTTGCCGCCGCCCCACTACTGCTGCTGGTGCAGTTAGTCGCGTTACCCGTTTATTTGTGGCTGTTCCTGGGCAGTGAGTGGTTTCAGCTAACGCTCTCTAAAGAACTATTGAGCGCTTTTGCAGGGCTTATTCTCACGCCTTTAGCACTCGCCTGGTTAACCGAGTACATAGCCCAGCGTCACAAGGCAGTTAAACGCACCGTGTATTACCTGGGAATACTGCCAGTGCCCTTACTGGCCTTAGTGGTGTTTATGATCGCCGCTTCCCAGGTCAACACTGTGTTCGGCCTTAGCCAAGTGTTGGTTCAGGTGGTGTTTATTTTTATTGGTTTTTTACTCTTTGCAGCTCTATTGGGTAAGGGGCTTGGCAAGTTGTTTAAGCTACCCACCGCCAGCGCTAGAACGCTAGCGTTTAGCTTTGGTACACGTAACTCTTTTATGATGTTGCCCATCGCCCTGACGCTACCCAGCGCTTGGCAGGCGGCGGTTGTGGTGGTGGTGTTTCAATCACTGGTAGAGCTATTTGGTATGGTGACACTCTTACGCTGGGTGCCCAATAAGCTACTGCCAGATCCCTAGCTTGTGTTAGATAGCGATTAGCTAACGCGGGAATAACCGCCCAGTACCCCCTGCTTACTCATCACCAGTTGCCAAAGATGAATTTCTCTGGCTCGGAAAGCACCGGCGCAACTCAGCAGGTAGTAGCGCCACATGCGATAGAAACGCTCGCCATACTGGCTTTCGAATGTGGGCCAGTGCCTCTCGAAATTATTGTGCCATGCCATCAGAGTACGGTCGTAATCAGCCCCAAAGTTATGCACATCCTCCACCACAAACAGTGCTTCGGCGGCATCAGCTATTTGCCCCAAGGTGGGCAGTTCGCCATTGGGGAAAATATATTTATCAATCCAGGGGTCAGTCACCGTGTTGCTTAAGTTTTTGCCGATGGTATGTAGCAAAAACAGGCCGTCATCCTTTAAGCAGCGGTTAACCACGTTCATATACTCGCGATAATTTTTATGCCCCACATGCTCAAACATGCCGATGCTGACAATACGGTCAAACTGCTCGCTTTCATTGCGGTAATCCTGCAGTCGAAACTCTACCGGCAAGCCCTTTTTGATCAATCGTTGCCCAAACTCCGCTTGCTCTTTGGAGATAGTCAGGCCCACGCACTCAACACCATAGTGCTCAGCCGCGTAGGCCATGAAGCTTCCCCAGCCGCAGCCAATATCCAGCACGCGCATGCCTGGCTTTAATTGCAATTTACGGCAGACGAGATCGAGCTTGGCTTCCTGGGCCTCGTCCAGGGTTTTGGCATCTTTCCAGTAGCCGCAGGTGTAGGTCATGCGCTGATCGAGCATGGCCGCGTAGAAGTCATTACCCAGATCGTAATGCTTTTCGCCCACTTCCCAGGCACGCTTCACCGTTTGCCGATTCAGCAGGCGCGAACGCAGAGAGTGATAAATCAATTGAGTGGGCTTGATACGCTGCCCGAGCTGGGCACGCATTAAGCGGTAAAACAGCTCATCAAGCCGATCGGCGTTCCAGTCCCCCTTCATGTAGCTTTCGCCAAACCCAAGATTGCCTCGCGAAAGAGCGCTATCAATAACGCCGGGGGCATTCAATTGGATATCCCAGGGGCGGTGCCCGTCGAAATGAATATCGGCTTGGGCCAGTAGCTCAGCAACAAAACGGTGGGAAGTAGAGGCTTCGTCGAAGCCAACAGGCTTTTTTTCCAACATAGGCATGTTCACAGCAGGCTCCTTACGCTATTCCAGTGGGTGAATAGGTTACAACCTGACTACTAGCATAGAAGCGCATGGCAACATTAGCATCATTTGATGGAGATCATTTATGCACTGCAGAGACTAAAAAGCCGGCTCACTCAAGAAAGAGGGCCGGCTGCGAAGGTAATACGCACAGCGAGCTAAACGGTTATGCGCTGCTGCTTTTTTTGAGTTTTAGCTTATTGAGCCCTAGCGCAAAATCAGCACCGGTATGCGGCTACCACGTAGCATAGCCGTTGTGGTGCTACCTACCAGCAAGTGGCGAATACGCGAGTGCCCATAAGCGCCCATCACCAGCAGGTCAATACCATGCTCTTTTTCGTAAGCTTGCAGGGCTTCATCTACCTCGCCTGCACGAATGGCGCCTTCGGCTTGGTGGCCCGCATCGCGCAATATGCCTAACGCCCACTCAAGCTCGGAACGGCGTTCAGCCGTTTCCGCACCCACGATCAGCACATGGCACTCAGTGCCAGCAAAAAGCAGCGAACGAGCCAGCATCTCGACGCCTTTACGGGCGGTTTTGCTGCCGTCAAAGGCCATCAATATCTTTTCAGGTCGCTTGAAGGTTTTCGGCACCATCAGGATCGGACGGTGCAATTCACGCGCCACCCGTTCAAGGTTAGAGCCAAGGTGGCCACTGGCCTGGTGGGCGGTTTCACCGCGCTTACCCACCACCAGCAACCGTATGTCTTCCTCAAGCTCTAACAAGCTTTCCACCAGGGTGCCATTGCGTTGGCGCGTGGTGGGGTTGCTGACTCCATCATCGATAGCGCGCTCTTTAGCTGCTTCCAGCATCAGCTTGCCATGCTCGCGATTCACTTTAGCGCGCTGCTCATCAAGCTCGGAAAGCTCTTTCATCAGCCTTTCGCGGGCACCGAAACGCAGGTTGCCGGAAAGGTTCTGCTCTTCGGGTACTGCTGAGTGGTTGTCGACCACATGCACAAAGGTTAACGGTGCATCCATAGCCAAGCTTGCCCAGGCAGCATAATCGCAGACGCCTTCAGAAAACTGGGAGCCGTCAATAGCGGCTAATACTTGATCTGTCATGTCGCTCTCCTTGCGTTGGTTAGTGGCCGCCCATCAGCTTTTCAACCGCTTCGGGGTCGTTGTGTACCGCATAGCGATCCACGACCGTCGCACTGGCCTCGCTCAAGCCCACAAGCTCTACCTCGGTACCTTCACGGCGGAATTTAATCACCACGCGATCCAGCGCCTGCACGGCGGTAATATCCCAGAAATGCGCCCGGGAGAGGTTGATAGTGACTTTATCGATACTCTCTTTGAAATCGAACGCGCCGATAAAGCGTTCGGAGGAAGCAAAAAATACCTGACCGACGACTTCGTATTCACGCTCTTTCCCCGGCTCTATTTCTTTGGAGCCGATATACATGATGTTGCCGACTTTGTTGGCAAAGAACATCGCCGCCAACAGCACACCAACGAACACGCCAATCGCCAAGTTGTGAGTACCTACCGTAACGATAACGGTGGCCACCATGACGATATTGGTGCTCATGGGGTGCTTTTTCAGATCGCGAATCGATTCCCAACTAAAGGTACCGATAGAGACCATAATCATTACCGCCACCAGCGCGGCCATGGGGATCTGGGATACCCAATCCGCCAGGAAGACCACCATCAGCAGTAGTGCGATACCGGCAATTAACGTCGAGGTACGACGACGACCACCGGATTTAATGTTGATCACCGATTGGCCAATCATGGCGCAGCCCGCCATACCGCCAATCAAACCCGCGCCAATGTTGGCAATACCCTGGCCTTTACACTCGCGGTTTTTATCGCTCTTGGTATCAGTTAAGTCATCAATAATGGTCGCCGTCATCATCGATTCAAGCAGGCCCACCACGGTTAACATTAGCGAATAGGGCAGGATGATCATTAGGGTTTCAACGTTCAGCGGCACATCAGGCCACAAAAACATCGGCAGGCTATCGGGCAGCTCGCCCATATCGCCAACGCTGCGAATATCCATGCCAGTCAGCATGTACACAGCGGTGAGCACGACAATACATACCAGTGGCGAAGGAATGGCTTTACCAACTACCGGCACATAGGGGAAGCCGTAAATGATGGCTAAGCCCGCAACGGTCATGGCATAAACGTGCCAAGTGACGCCCGTCAGTTCAGGCAACTGGGCCATAAAGATCAGGATAGCGAGCGCGTTGACAAACCCAGTCACCACCGAGCGCGATACGAATCGCATCAACTCAGCAAGCTTTAGATATCCTGCCACAATCTGCAGCACACCGGTCAACAGCGTGGCGGCCAGCAGGTACTCTAAACCGTGCTCTTTCACCAGGGTAATCATGAGTAGCGCCATGGCGCCGGTTGCCGCTGAAATCATGCCGGAGCGGCCGCCAGTAAAGGCGATAATCACACAGATAGCGAAGGAGGCGTAAAGGCCGACTTTCGGGTCAACGCCAGCGATGATCGAGAACGCAATGGCCTCGGGGATTAGCGCAAGAGCCACGACAATCCCCGCAAGGGTGTCGCCCTTGAGGTTGGAGAGCCAGGATTGTTTAAACTTTTCGTACATGCAAGGGATCCATGGTTTTAGGTTAATAACAGGCCAAAAGCGGTCAAACAGCGCAGCCAACAAGAGGAAGCACCGCCAACACATTGGCACGCTGGGATAATCAGCTTTTTATTTTAAATAGTGGTGAGCTAGCGTTAGGTGCCGCTAAATTCAGGTACTGAAAACTTGAGTACTGAAAACATAAGCACTTTAAAAGAAGGCACTAGAAACAAGTACCAGAAAGCGATGACAGCACAATGAATGCACTATCAGCACCTTTAGGGGAAGCGAGGGGCTAGGGCGGAGTCATCAGCCCTGAAAAGCAATGTTTGAATACATTCATTGGCAGAGATTCTTTTACAGTTGCGAAAAGAAAGAGTCGTGCATAAAACGTGTCGCAAAAAAGCATATTGTAGGCAAGCAAGGTGCGACAAAGTGCCGTATCCTACCAGGAATTCTGCTGCATTGCACCTCACGTCTAACACCGCTAGTCAGGTTCTACCACTACGTAATAGACCACTACGATAGGTAAAGTGACCTCTGCCCCCTTTCTGAAGTACCATTGCGCCGCTAACTAACAGGATATTAAATCCCAACTTTGCACGTTGAAGCGGCACGCTATTCTTTACTGAACACGCCTGCCGATTTAAAGAGGAGCAGTCAATGAGCCAATCTATTGCAGTCATCAAGGGCGACGGTATCGGCCCCGAAATTATGGAGGCCACGCTGCGAGTACTCGACGCCTTGGATTGTGGCTTAACCTACCAGCACATCGATGCTGGCTTAGGTGCCCTTGAAAAGCATGGCACGCTGATTCCTCAAGAGTCGTTGGATGCCATCGAAAAATACGGCATCGCGCTGAAAGGCCCGCTAACCACGCCGATTGGCAAGGGCTTCTCCTCGATTAACGTACAGCTACGTCGTCACTTTGACCTTTATGCCAACGTGCGCCCGGCGATTAGCTTCCCCGGTACTCGTTCGCGCTACGACGATATTGATATGATCACCGTGCGCGAAAACACCGAAGGCGCGTATCTTTCCGACGGCCAGGAGATGATCGACGACGGCGATACTGGCATTTCGGTGATCAAAGTGACTCGCAAAGGCTCCGAGCGCATTGTGCGCTACGCCTTTGAGCTGGCCAAAAACAACGGTCGCAAAAAAGTCACCGCGGTACACAAAGCCAACATTATCAAAACCAGCTCGGGTTTATTTCTGGACGTAGCGCGGGAGATTGCCAAAGAGTACCCCGAGATCGAATTCCAAGAGATGATCGTCGATAACGCCTGCATGCAGCTGGTAATGAACCCACATCAGTTTGATGTGGTGGTCACTACCAACCTGTTTGGCGATATTCTCTCTGACCTTTGCGCTGGCTTAGTCGGCGGTTTGGGTTTGGCTCCAGGGGCGAACATCGGCGAAAAAGCAGCGATCTTTGAAGCTGTGCATGGCTCAGCGCCGGATATCGAAGGCAAAAACATCGCTAACCCCTGCGCCTTGCTGCTCGCCGCAGCACAAATGCTTGATCACCTGGGCATGACAGAGAAAGGCACCGCCATCCGCCAGGGTATCCGTACCGTGCTGGAAACCCGCCGCGATATGGTCACCCCCGATATGGGCGGCACTGGCTCTACCGACTCCTTCGCCCAGGCGTTGGTTGAGTACGTACAGAGCCACTAGTCGACTCTTTCTAGCTGATCGCTTTCTAGCCAATTTCATTAAAGCGGTAACGCAATAAGTACAATGCATTGAGGGTGACCAGCACGGTCGCCCCAGTGTCAGCCATTACCGCGACCCACATCCCTGTAATCCCCAGCACCGTAGAGACCAAAAACAGCGCCTTGAAGCCAAGCGCCAAGGCCACGTTGGTTTTTACATTGCGCATGGTCGCCCGGGAAAGTGCGATCATCTCGGCTATCCCACCTACGCGGTTTTTAAGCAGCGCGGCGTCGGCGGTTTCAAGCGCCACATCGGTACCGCTACCCATGGCAATACCCACTTCTGCCGCTGCGAGTGCCGGTGCATCGTTAATACCATCGCCCACTTTACCCACTGGCCCAAGCCCTTGCGCCTGCCACTCGCGCACGCGCTGGGCTTTATCTTCCGGCATCAGCTCGCCTTCTGCTTCAATGCCCAACTGTTCACCAATGGCCGCCACGGTGCGGGCATTATCACCGCTGAGCATCACGGCTTGCACACCTAGGCGCTCTAACGCTTGAAGACCTTCGCGAGCATCTTCACGGGGTTCATCACGCAGAGCGATTAGTCCTAATAGGCGCTCACTTTCTATCCCGTCCTCTCCTTCTATCCCTATTTCTATCAGTACGGCCAGGCTTTTGCCCTGCGCTTCCAACGCCGCAATACGGGCTTTTATCTCACCGGTGTGCTGGGTGAAAGATTGTAAATAGCGCGGGCTCACCAGCATTAACTCACGTCCTTCGACATGTCCGGCAACGCCCTGCCCTGCTAGCGCACGAGCACCTTGCACAGTAGGTACCGAAGCCCCCTCCTGCCGGTCATAATAGTCACTGATCGCCACAGCGAGGGGGTGGCTCGAGCCCTGCTCCAGAGCGGCAGCAAGACGCACTATCTCAGCGCAACGGCTTTTATCAAGACGGCTACCAGCTTCAAGGCTCTCTACATCCGTCACGGAGGGTTTGCCCGCGGTTAGCGTGCCGGTTTTATCCAGCGCGACCCGCTTGAGTTTGCCTAACTGCTCTAATACCGCACCGCCTTTCATCAGCAGACCGTTGCGAGCGCCCACCGATAACCCGGCTGCAATGGCCGCGGGCGTCGAAATCACCAGCGCACAGGGGCAAGCAATAAGCAGTAGCGCTAGGGCGCGATAGATGGATTCCGACCACAGCATCGTCGATACCAGCGGCGGTACGATAGCGACCAGCAGCGCCACCCCGACGACCGCAGGCATATAGTAAAACGCAAAGCGGTCAATAAAACGCGCCACTGGTGCTTTGGCCGCCTGAGCCTCCTCCACGAGCTTAATCACTCGGGCGATGGTGTTGTTTTCAGCGCTGCGGGTTACCTCAACTTCAAGCACGCCATCCAGATTGACGGTGCCAGCAAATACTGACTCGCCTTCGCTACGCTCCCGTGGCACCGACTCACCATTCACAGGCGATTCATCAATCGAGGAGTGACCGGCAATAATTTGCCCGTCACAGGGCAGACGGTCGCCAGGGCGTACCTGCACTCGTTGCCCCGGCACCAGAGACGCGGCAGCAACTTCCCGAGCTTCGCCCTGCTCCATCAACCGCGCAGTAGAGGGAGTCAGCTTGGAAAGCGCCGAAATACTGCGGCGCGCCTGAGCGGCGGCAACGCCTTCCAGCATCTCCCCCACTGCAAATAGAAACACCACCACTGCCGCTTCAGCGGCGGCGTTTATCGCCAGTGCCCCTAGGGCTGCGATGCTCATCAGCATTTCAATGGTGAAAGGGTTACCCATCTTAAGCGCCTGCCAAGCACGCTGAATAACCGGCACAAGACCAACGACCGTTGCGGCGATGAACGGCCAACTGCCCAGGGTGGGCCAGGCGAATTTAAGCCCCCAGGCAAGCGCCAGCAATACACCACTGACAATCACCAAACGCCCTTTAGGCGACTGCCACCATGAGGACGGCTTTTCCGATTCAGTTGTGTTCACCGACTCATCGATTACCTGGTAGCCCAGAGCCGTGATCGTTGACTCAATATCGGAATGTGGCAGGGTCTTACCGGGCGGTGCGGTTAATCGCACCGAGCCGGTGACAGAACTCGCGGAAACATGTTCAACATGGTTTAAACGATTTAGCGCCGCCTCAACTTTACGTTCGCAGCCACCGCAGTCCATACCTTGCACGCGCAGGGTGGTCGGCGACGGAGAAACTGCAGAGGTTTTAGCCGGTGTGGTCGTACTCATCGCTCTTTGCTCCAAGTTAGTCTATCTTAGGAGCAGCGTAATACCTGTAGTCACTAGAGGTTCAAGTAATGAAAGATCAAACCCCTGAGCCAACTGCCACTGAGCGTTATATCGGCATTGGTGAGCTGGCACGCGAGTCCGGCTGCAAGCCAGAAACGGTGCGCTACTACGAACAGATTGGGCTACTGCCTTCAGCACCGCGCAACGAAGGCAATCAGCGGCGCTACACTACTGCTGCTATCCGCCGTTTGACGTTTATTCGCCATGCGCGGGATTTTGGCTTTTCGGTGGAGGCAGTCCGGGAGCTGTTACAAATGGCGGATTACCCCACTATGCCCTGCGAAGAGGTAGACACGCTAGCGAAGCGTCACCTAGCCGAGGTCGAGGCACGACTTGCACGACTCACCTCGGTACGCGATGAGCTCAAACGCATGATCAATCAATGTGCGGGGGGCAATGTTGGCCAGTGCCATATTATTGACGTACTCAGCGACCACCGGTTGTGCCATCAAACGGGGCCTCACGGTGGCGCGGATGTCATAGGTTAACGCGCAATTAACCCAGCCACACATCCAAGAACAGCATAATCACCAGCCCCATCGCCAAGCCAAAGGTGGCTTTTTTCTGGTGCCCGCAGCGGTGGGTTTCGGGGATGATTTCGTGGCTGATCACGTACAGCATCGCGCCGGCGGCAAAGGCCAGGCCCCAGGGCAGCAGTATTTGGGAAACGCTGACAATACTGGCACCAAATAGCCCGCCAACGGGCTCGATTAGGCCGGTTAGCGCAGCAATCGACCAGGAGCGCCACTTTGAGTAGCCCTCGCCCATTAAGGCGACCGCAACGGCGAGTCCTTCTGGCATGTTCTGTAAGCCAATACCGATCGCCAGGGGCATACCGCCCTCTAACCCATTGGCCCCAAAGCCAACGCCCACTGCCATGCCTTCCGGCAGGTTGTGGATAGTAATCGCAAACACAAACAGCCACACCCGGCGAAGCGATGCAGCCTCCGGCCCTTCACGGCCCTGGGCAAAATGCTCATGGGGCAGATGCTCGTTAAGCAGCGCAATCGCGCCCATTCCTAACAAAATAGCCGCACAAACAATCGCGGCGGGCACGGGGCCACCGGGATAATAGATTTCCGCAGCGTCAAGCGCTGGAATAATCAGCGAAAAGAATGACGCTGCCAGCATTACCCCCGCCGCAAAACCTAACGCCAAATCACGAAAGCCACGGCTAGGCGTTTTACCTAGCAGCACCGGTAGCGCACCTACCGCCGTCAACAATCCAGCAATTAAGCTGCCCAAAAACCCTAATAACAACGTATTTTCCATGGACAGCATAAACTCGGTTGGCATTCAGAAAGGCATCAAAGAGAACGACACGTTGTTGTCTAACGTGGTATCAACACGTACTTTAACGCATTAATGCCTAATGAATAAATAACGATGGTTTTCATTAGCGCGATGTCAGTAGTGCGCCTTGGGAACATTAAAAGGGGATTCTCGTGCCTCATTCCGCTACGTTCGCCGCTGCCCACTTTACCCAGCTACGCCCCCGCTTAGTAGCCTTTGCGCGCCTGCAGTTACGCGACTCTACCGCCGCTGAAGATGCTGTACAGGAGACCCTGCTCACCGCCTTTGAGAAAAGCGCCACCTTTGAAGGGCGCTCCGAGTTCGAGACCTGGGTATTTGGCATATTAAAATACAAAATTCTGGATCAACTGCGTCAACAGCGCCGTCAAGGTACTTGGCAACCGTTAGGCCTGGACTTAGATGACGACACCCTTGACCGTCTATTTCAACAGGATGGTCACTGGCAGAGCGCTGCCCGCCCCAGCCACTGGGGAGAGCCTGAGCAGGTGTTAGAAAACCAGCGTTTTTGGCAAGTATTTGATGCCTGCTTGATAGCCTTACCGGAGAATATCGCACGCGTATTTACCTTGCGTGAACTCATGGGGCTCTCCACCACAGAGGTCTGTAAGGAAACCGGCATTACTGAAACCAACTGCTGGGTCATCTTACACCGTGCGCGTTTACGGCTAAGAGAGTGCTTGGATCATGGTTGGTTAAGTTAGCTGAGGGGAACCTGATATGCTTATGTGCCGCGAAGCCACGAGGTTGATGTCTTTAAAACAGGACAAAATATTAACATTGCGTGAAAAGATGGCTCTTCGCCTTCACCTATCGATGTGCCGGGATTGCCGTCACTGCGCCCGCCAATTTGATCTGTTGCACAACATTAGCGACCACCACCCCGCCTCGCGAACCTCTTCCCGCAAAACGCTAGACGATTAGCTTTTTCGGCTAAGTGCTGCAAACCACTACTCTCTCCTGCTTCGCTTCTCCGTCAGCGAACTCCTACGTACGCCCGACAAAAACATTGTATAGAGTCCACTTGATGGCCCATGCAAAAGCCAGCGCATAGGCGCTGGCTTTTCGCTTTTTACACTATTCTACTAACGCAATTAACGCAGTGGCGTCTTACGCAGGTAAGGCAGAACCGTTTCATACTCGCCATACTTCTGCTTGGCATCGGCGTCAGAAACGCTAGGCGGAATAATCACGTCCTGACCTATCGTCCAATCGGCTGGGGTGGCAACGCCGTGTTTCGTCGTGGTTTGCAATGCATCCAGGGCGCGTAGGATTTCCGCAAAGTTACGCCCTACGGTCATTGGATAGGTCATGGAAAGCTTCAACTGCTTATCCGGCCCGATAATAAACACCGAGCGCACCGTTGCGCTGTCTGCTGGCGTGCGGCCATCGGGCAGGTAGGCATCTTCCGGCAGCATGTCATACAGCTTTGACACCGTAAGACCGTCGTCGGCGATGATCGGAAAATCGACTTCGCTGCCGCTGACGGTTTGGATGTCATTGCCCCAGCGTTTGTGGTCTTCAACACCATCCACGGAAACACCGATTACTTTGGTGCCACGTTTCTTCCACTCTGCGCTCAGCTGCGCGACGGCACCGAATTCTGTCGTGCAAACCGGGGTAAAGTCTTTAGGATGCGAAAACAGGATCGCCCAGCTGTCGCCAATCCAGTCATGAAAACGAATCGGCCCTTGGCTCGTCTCCGCTTCGAAATCGGGCACGACTGCATTAATACGTAATGACATGCTTTCCTCCTTAATGGGCGTTAGACGCCCTAATAGCTTATTTGACTTTCAACACCTTCACTATAGATCATTTAGCGCTAAGACAGCGAGTCGTAGTACAACGTTCACTCGCTCTGCCAAGCGTAGTCTAACGGCGTAAAAGCCTGAATATAAATGCCTGTAAAAGCAGAACGGCGCCCCAAGGCGCCGCTTTAAATCAACAACAGAGAGCACCTTCTTTGGGATTACTCGGCTGCTTTGGCAGCTTTATCTTCCCGTTTAACCCGCTTGATCCACTGCTGTTTAGCATAGTGGCGTAGATTGGCCACATTGTCGGTCTCATCAACAATATCTTGCCCCAGAATGGTTTCGATAATGTCTTCTAACGTGATTAAACCTACAAAAGTGCCATGCTCGTCGTAGACAACCCGCATGTGCAGGTGATCTTTTAGCATAGAGGTGAATACCTGCTCGATGTTATGTGAGACGTCCACGCTGCCAATCGGATGCATCAACTCGCGCATCGTTTTGGCATCGTCAGCGTGGTACATATCTGCTTTATGCACATAACCAAAGGCCTGCTCACCGTTGTCCATCACTGGGAAGCGCGTAAACGGTGCTTTGCCATACTGCTCATCGAACGTTTTCACGGTCATGTCAGGCAAAACGGTTTCACACACCGTGCGCGGCGTCATCGCTTTGCTGACGACGATATCGTGCAAGTTGAGCATATTGATAATGGTGCGCGACTCGTCCTCGTCCAGAACCTTCTCTTCCAGGCCGACGCGGGCAAGTACTTTAATTTCATCACGCAGATCGACATCATGCTCTGACTTACCTAGCCGGCGGGTGATCTGCTCCGACATCCAGATAAAAGGCAGCAAGCCAATGATCATCGGGTTTAACAGGCGTGGCAAATACGGTGACAAGCCGCGCCAGTACGTCGCGCCTATGGTTTTAGGAATAATTTCCGACAGTATTAAAATCGCCATTGTCATTACTGCCGAAACGATGGCAATAGAGGCTTCGCCAAACACGACCGCCGCTTGAGCCCCCACAGCAGTTGCACCCACAGTATGGGCAATCGTATTGAGCGTCAAAATAGCGGCTAGGGGCCGGTCGATATTAGCCTTCAGGCGCGTAAGCGAGGCGTGCAGCTTGGGGTTGTCTTCTTTCTGCTTAGCAATATAGCTGGGTGTAATTGAAAGAAGCGCCGCTTCAAGGATGGAACATAAAAACGAGAACGCGATTGAAAGGGTAGCAATCGTGATTAGGAGGAACATGAGGGCCTAGAGTGATGGGTTGTACCCAGTTTATAGGGGCATCATAAGCGGAAGTCAATGGTTCTCTATCGTGCGCTCGCCACCACGCAAAGCCGCATTCATGGGCGCAGCGGCAACGCAGTCCCGATGGCAACGAAGATGCCGCCGCAAGTGCGATTGAAGCCGCGGCCAACACGCTTCAGCCAGTGGCGAATGCGGTTAGCCATATTGGCGAGCAGGCCTTCAACCATACATTCAATAGCCACAAAGGTGCCTGCCAGCACGAAATATTGCAGCATCAAACTGCGCTGTGGGTCGATAAACTGAGGTAGAAAAGCGCTAAAAAATAACAGTACCTTGGGGTTGGTAACCGATGCCAGCACCCCCTGGCGGTACAGATGCCACCCTCTCGCTTGGCTTGCGCTCACATCCACCTCGCCCGTAATCGGCGGCGAGCGCCATACCTGGATACCCAGCCAAATAAGATACCCCCCACCGACCCATTTCAGCACTGTTAACCACACCACCGACGACTTAAGCAGCGCACCAATGCCAAACATGCACAGGGCAATAATCAGCATAAATCCTGTGGCGCCGCCTACGATGGTAAACAGGGTTCTACGGCTGCCATGTAGCGCGCCGTGGGTCAGCGCCAGCAGGCCGTTTGGCCCAGGCGAAAGCGAAAGGCCAAGGCAGGCGATTAGGTATAAAAGCCACGTGTCCAACAGCATAGTAACGCCTCCCCCATGAAAAAATGCTTTCAATGCGCCAGCATGTCACTGTTGGTCGGCGTTTTCCATTCGTTAAAGCACGCTCAATAAAAACGCCTCCCCTTTGCTATATGTAACAAGGGGGAGGCGCCGTCTAACGACCTTTTGCTGCCACATAGCGCTTAGGCGAACACTTCAGTCCACTCACTACGCTTGGCCAGTAGGCCTTTGGCCAATTCTTTAGCGCCTTCCAGGCTGTGGCTGGCGGCCCAGCCGCACTGCATCTCGTTGCAGGCAGGTACTTCGGTGGCTTCTAGCACATCGTTCAGGGTTTGTTCGATGATAGTGATCACACCGTCGTAGTCGTCGTGGTTAATCATTGCGATGTAGAAGCCGGTTTGGCAGCCCATGGGGCTGATATCGACCACTTTATCGGTGTGATTGCGCGACAGCTCAGCCATCAAGTGCTCAAGGGAGTGCAGCGCCGGCATCTCCATATGCTCTTTATTGGGCTGGCAGATACGCAGGTCATATTTATGAATACGGTCGCCGTTCTGGCCTTCTTTAATATCGGCTAACCGAACGTACGGGGCTTTTACCTTGGTGTGATCCAGGTTAAAGCTCTCGACGTTCATCTTTTTATCGGTCATGTTGGCTCCTTTTTCACTGAAACCTTGATTCGCTTAAACCTTGGGCGCGTCAAAATTCCATGGTTCGTCGGTATAAACACACACGTTGGCATCTTCGATATCGCCATCCGGCGCTTCAACGTGCTTGGCAAAGAAGTCTTGAATCTCTTTGCGCTGACAATGGGCTTCAAACTCTTCGCGACTGGCCCAGATTTCATGAAAAACAATCGGATAACTGGTGCCCTGGGCGAAGAGGTTATCAATCTGCCGGGTTACGGTGTAGTGAATGCACGCATCTTCCCGGTGGGTGTTCGGCTCTAACGACTGAAGCGCTTTGAATACCGCTTCTTCTTTGCCAGGTTTGGGCTTAAAACCGGCAACACAGTAAATTTTTTCTGACATGGTCATCTCCTAAGTCGTTAAGCGTACGTCATTATGCGGCTTGTCGACGTAGGTTAACAACCTAGCGGATTATGCGCTCGGCCAATGCTTCTAGATCGGTAACCGTCATATCCGGCTCGACACCCCAAGGGTCGAAAGGGGCGTCGGAACTGCGCCGTATCCAGGCACTGCGTAGGCCTGCATGGGTGGCGCCAATCACATCAAAAGGGTTACTGGAAACCAACCATGTGTGCTCGGGGCGTGTCTCTAAGCGGCTACGCAAATGCGCGTACACTGCTGGGTCTGGCTTAAAGCGTTTTACCTCATCGGCGCTGATTACATCGTCCATATGGCTCTCAACGCCTGCTCGAGTGAGTAACTTGGACACGGCATCTGCTGTGCCGTTCGAAAACGCCACGCAGCGTATGCCTGCTTCGCGAAGCTGATCGAGCGCAGGCACTACATCGTCAAACGCGGGCAGCTCAGCATACACCGCCATCAGATGATCTTGGTCATTATCCGAAAGCCCGGTTTGCAGTGCGCGGTCAATAAAAACCAGCGCTTCGCGGGTGCACTCCGAGAACGGCACGTAAGCCCCCATCAGGCCGTGGCGAAAGCTGTACTCAAGCTGCTTATCGCGCCAGCGGCGAGCGAATTCGCCAGCTTTGGAAGCATCCGTTAGGCGATGTTCGAGCTCAACGGTAACGCCTTGGGTATCGATCAGCGTACCGTATACATCGAAGGCTAAGACCGGTTGCATCGTTGGCTACTCCTTAACTTTCAATTGATTGTGACCTGAGTTCAGCTTATATCTTTAGCATAGACGACACCTTCAATAACAAAAGCGCCGCTGCACAGGCAGCGGCGCTCAGAAGACTACGACACTCGGTCAGACCGTAAACGCGGCCTCTTTTTCACCGCTTTTCAGGTCGCCAGAGCGCGTAAGCTCATCGGTAACCCGGTCAATGGCGCGCTTGGCGCGGCCAATCATCTCGTCCACTTCACCACGATTAATGGTCAGCGGCGGCGCAAAGCCGAGAATATCGCCTTGCGGCATGGCCCGGGCAATCAGGTTCTCTTCCATGGCGGCAGCCGCCACGCGAGGGCCGACTTTAAGCGCTGGGTCGAAGTGCAGGCGCTGCTTGGCATCCGGAGAGAACTCCAGTGCCGCCATCAGGCCTACACCACGAACGTCGCCCAGCAGCGGATGACCTTCGAAATTGGCTTTTAGCTGCTGCTGGAAGTAAGCACCGGTTTCCGACGCGTTACCCACCAGGTTTTCACGCTCGATGATATCCAGGTTGGCAAGCCCTGCCGCACAGCCCAGAGCGTGGCCAGAGTAGGTCCAGCCGTGGCCGATGGGGCCATACTCACCGGTGCCCTGCTCCAGCACCTGCCACACCTTCTCGCCAACAATCACGCCGGAGAGCGGCTGGTAGGCGCTAGTTAAGCCCTTGGCGATGGTGACCAGGTCAGGCTTCATATTGTAGTGGTGGCTACCGAAGTCAGAGCCGGTACGGCCAAAGCCACAGACCACTTCATCGGCAATCAGCAGCACGTCATACTTCGCCAGCACGCTTTGAATGGCATCCCAGTAGCCTTCCGGCGGCGGTACGATACCGCCAGTACCCAGTACCGGCTCACCGATAAAGGCGGCCACGGTATCCGGGCCTTCTTCCAGAATCATCGCTTCCAGTTTCTCAGCGCAATACGCAGAGAACTCCAGCTCGGTCATGCCGTGCTGTTCGGCGGCACGCAGGTAGTAATGCGGCGCTTCGGTATGGCGAATGGTATCGATGGGCAGATCGAAGTGGTCGTGGAATGCTTTCAGGCCGGTCAGCGAGCCCGAGGCAATGCCCGAACCATGGTAACCACGCATACGTGAGATAACCTTTTTCTTCTGCGGACGGCCCAGCACGTTGTTGTAGTAGCGTACGATCTTGAGCTGGGTTTCGTTGGCATCAGAACCCGACATGCCGTAGTAAACCTTGGACATATTCATCCCGGCGATTTTTAGAATACGCTCGGAAAGCTCGATCTGCGGCTCGTTGGAGTGACCTACGTAGGTATGGTAGTAAGAGAGTTCAAGTGCCTGCTTATAGATCGCCTCGGCGACTTCGGTGCGCCCGTAGCCGATGTTGACGCAGTAAAGCCCGGCAAAGCCGTCGATAAATTCGCGGCCGTCCTTATCCACGATATTGATGCCTTTGCCGCCGGTAATCACGCGGCCCGGCGCATCGCCATGGGCGAAATCGCGCAAGTGGGTAGAGGCGTGGAAAGTGACTTTACGGTCGCGTTCGATCAAATCCTGATGCAAGCTCATAGTGTTCTCTCTGTACGGTAAACCTCCCCAGTCAGCGGGGAGGTGCTTTATTCATTAATGATGAACTTATTTTTAGGCACCTAACGGTGCCTTCGCCCGGCCGAGCCGGCCTCCCACAAGGCCAACTCAAGTTCCCGGACTTAACTACCCGATACTGAGCCCAGCGCGCCCAGGCAGTAATACTTCGTTTCCAGGTATTCATCGATACCCGTGGCACCGCCTTCACGGCCAAGGCCAGACTGCTTCACGCCACCAAAGGGAACCGGCGGGCCGGTCATCTTAACCGAGTTAACGCTGACCATGCCGTACTCCAGGGCGCGCATCAGCTTCCAGATGCGGCGAATATCGTGGGTGTAGATATACGCCGCCAGGCCGTACTCAGTGTCGTTGGCCATTTCAATCACTTCGTCGTCGGTGCTATAGGCGGTGATCCCGGCCACAGGCGCGAAGTTCTCTTCCCGCCACACTTTCATCTGCGCCGTCACGCCGGTCAGCATCACCGGCATAAAGAAATTTTCCCCCGGTGCCTGGCTTTGATCACCACCCACCATCTTGGCGCCTTTGGAAATGGCGTCATCGACAATCGCGGCCGCCTTTTCTACCGCCTGACGGTGAATCAACGGGCCAAGATCTATCTCACTGTGGAGGCCATTGCCCACGGTAAGCGCCGCCATACGCTCGCTGAAATGCTCTACGAATTCATCGTGGATAGATTCATGCACCAGAATGCGATTGGCAGCCAGACAGTCCTGCCCAGCGGTTTGGAACTTGGCGTCAATGGCCGCAAAGGCCGCCTCTTTGGGATCCATATCGGGCCCAACAATAAACGGCGCATTGCCCCCCAACTCCAGGGAGAGCCGCTTGACGGTATTAGCGCTCTGCTCAATCAGCAGACGGCCCACGCGGGTGGAACCGGTGAACGACAACGCCCGAATACGCGATTCGGCGCAGAGAATCTTTGAGACTTCCGCAGGATCGCCCAGCACCACATTGAAAATCCCCGCGGGAATCCCAGCACGCTCGGCCAGCTCCGCCAGCGCCAACGCCGAGAAGGGCGTTTCATTGGCGGGTTTGACGATCACCGGACAGCCCGCTGCCAGCGCCGCCGCAGCTTTGCGGGTAATCATCGCCAACGGAAAGTTCCATGGCGTAATCATCGCCGCGATTCCCACCGGCTCTTTAATGGTACCGAGTGATGCGTTGGGAATATGGCTGGGGATGGTTTCGCCATAGGTACGCTTACCCTCTTCGGCGAACCAGCGCACGAAACTGGCACCGTACTGCACCTCCCCACGGGCATCGGGCAGCGGCTTACCCTGCTCCAGCGTCATGATGGTCGCAAGGTCTTCACGGTTGGCTTGAATCAGGTCATACCAGGCCAGCAGGCGCTCGCAGCGCTCATCGGCGCGTAGCGCCCGCCACTGTACAAAAGCGGCTTCAGCGGCATCTACAGCGGCGGTTATCTGCTCGGCTTCCAGCAACGGGATATGACCAATGGCTTCATTGGTAGCGGGGTCATAGACAGCCTCTTCGCGACCGCCTTCCCCGTGAGTCCACTTACCGTTCACGTAGGCGTACTGCCGGAACAGACGCGGATCTTCCAGGCGCTTGGCGAGCGTGGTCGATAGTGTGGTCATGGGAACCTCCCCCTCAAATGCAGTCTGGCTAACCGAGCGCTGCAGTCACTGTGTGGCATTGTCAGCAAGCGCTGATTAGCCTTGCCGTCGAATGCCCACAGGTTAACGGAGAGGAGCCACGAAGTGTTTTTGAAAACCGAGACTTATCACGCGACTTTTTTTGTCAGAGAGCGTTTGGCAGTGCTTTTTTTTGGTGGGCTTACGATAGGGGGCCAAAACTACATTAAAGAATGTCGTCGGTATCAATGCCTATAGGAACGCGCTTGACGGTTTTGGTCACGATATAGGTGAAGTAGCGCTCGATACCGGCTTCAGAGACCAGCCACTTATCCATCAAACGCTGGTAGCTATCGATGGTGCGCGCTTCAAACTTCACTAAGTAATCCACCCCACCGCCCACCGCCACACACTCGGTAACTTCCGGGGTTTGCATCACTAGCGCTTCAAAACGAGTGAAGCTTTCGGCGTTGTGCTGCTTGAGCTCAATCTGCACCCAGACAGGATTGCGCGGCACCAACACGTCCGCGTTGATGCGCGCGGTATACCCTTCAATGATGCCAGCCTTTTCCAGGCGCTTTACCCGCTCCCAGCAGGGACTGACCGAGAGATTGATCGCCTCGGCTAGCTTCGACTTGGTGATTCGCCCATCGCGGGAGAGGATATCGAGAATTTTCAGATCGTAACGGTCAAGTTTCATCATGCCGAGGATTACGCCTCCAGGCGTTCAACAACATCGGCAATCACCGCCAGGGTATCCCCCATATTGATCAGTGAGGGGGCACGGCGAGCCATTAGAATGCCGTCGCGCTCTGCTTTATAGGCAACCGGATCGGTGCCGCTGCGGGTCATGTCGTACACGTAGGCGATGGTTTGGCCTTTTTTCACTTCATCACCCAGGGCCACCAATAGCTCTAACACGCCGGAGTGCTGGCTCTGCACGTAGCAACTGGCGTCGGGCATATCGAGATACAGCTGCCCACCTGTGGGCATTTCCACTTCGCCTTCTACAAGGCCGTAGTGAATCAGGAAATTGCGCACGCCGCGCTCGGCAATGGCAATGCTTTGTGGGGTGGAAGTACCGCCGCCGCCAAGCTCGGTGGCCACAAAGACTTTGCCCTGGCGCTCGCAGGCAGTGTCGAAGAGTTTTTCCGCATCCAGCTCAAACATCACCATGGCATAGGGGGCGCCGAACGCTTTGGCACCTTCCAGAGCGGCCTGCTGCTGCTCTTTATTATCCAGCACGTGAGACGCGCCGAAGGGCAGAATATCCAGCGTGCGGCCGCCCGAGTGAAGGTCGAGCACCACGTCCGCCATGGGTACCAACACACGGGTGAAGTAGTCGGCAATTTGCGGCGTGACGCTGCCATTGGGGTCGCCGGGAAAGCTGCGGTTGAGATTGCCCTTGTCCATCGGCGAGGTACGCTTGCCTGCCATGACTGCCGGAGTATTCATGCACGGCACAATAATCACCCGCCCTGTCACGTCCTCTGCCTTCAGCGTTGAAGAGAGTTTCAGTAGCGAGGTGATGCCTTCATATTCATCGCCATGGTTGCCGCCGGTCAGCAGTGCCGTGGGGCCTTCGCCGTTTTTAACCACGGTCACAGGAATCATTACCGCGCCCCAGGCAGACTCATCGGTAGAGATCGGTAGTTTTAAAAAGCCGTGCTGAACGCCATCGGCATCAAAATCAACGGTGGCGGAAATGGGACTTGGTCGCATCGTCGTCATGAAAAAATTCCTTTATGTTACGGGCAGCTATCTCAGCACTACTTCACAAACAGCTGGCGCGGGAAATTGGCCAGCGTCTCACAGCCATCGTCGGTAATCAGAATGCTTTCGGTAATTTCCAGGCCCCAGTCATCGACCCATAGCCCAGGCATGAAGTGGAACGTCATGCCTGGCTGGAGAATGGTTTCATCCGAGGGGCGCAGACTCATGGTGCGCTCGCCCCAGTCAGGCGGGTAGGAGATACCGATAGGGTAACCACAGCGGGCGCCGCCACGGTCAAAACCGTATTTATCCATCGCCGCACCCAGTGCCATGGCGATATCCGCCGTACGGTTACCAGGTTTGGCCACTGCCAAACCATTTTCGATGCCTTCCAGCAGAGCTGATTCCGCGCGAATAAAATCCGTCGGCGGGGTGCCCAGAAATACGGTGCGCGACATCGGCGCATGATAGCGTTTAAACACCCCGGCAATCTCAAAGAAAGTACCTTCACCTTTGCGGAACGGCGTGTCGTCCCAGGTTAGGTGTGGCGCGGCGGCGTCTTTACCAGTAGGCAGCATGGGCACTATGGCGGGATAGTCGCCGCCAAATACTTTGCCGTTCTCATCCACAAAACCTTCGATGCCAACGCGGTAAATCTCTGACACCAGCTTGCTCTTGGGCAAGCCAGGCTCAATCACTTCAAGAATACGCGTATGCATGCCTTCCACAATCTTGGCGGCAATGCGCATATAGGCCACTTCTTGCGGCGATTTGATCGCCCGGCACCAGTTAACCAGCGCATTGGCATCCATAAAACGCGCATGGGGGAGTTCGCGCAGTAGGCTTAGATAGGCCTTGGCGGAGAAGTAGTAGTTATCCATCTCCATACCCACCACCCCCAGATGCCAGCCGCGATCCGGCATGATCGACTGAGCCAGATACTCCATCGGGTGCATGTCCGGATTCTGTACGTAGTAATCTGGATAGTAGGTAATGTTTTCGGGATCGATCCAACAGGTGAGCAGAGCACCGTTGGCATCCATGCGCCGCCCGAACCATACCGGCTCGCCTTCAAGGCCCACCAGCACACACTGATGCACATAAAACGACCAACCGTCGTAGCCGGTCAGCCAAGCCATATTGGAAGGGTCACTGACGATCAGTACGTCAATACCACGACTGGCCATTTCAGCACGCACTTTCCACAGGCGGTTAGCGTACTCTTCGCGCGTGAAAGGCAGGGAAACCTGAGTCATCGGGCAACTCGCCATTAAAGATCACCAAGAACCAGCGCACTGCCTACGATAGGCACGCAACGCTGGGCCACAGGATCGACCTGGCCACCACCGATCAGGCGTCGGGGTTGCATCTGCCGCGCTTGCAGCAGGCCCGCCAATGTCGTCTTAAGCCGATACTAGCACCGACCCTTGGTTAGCGGTCAAAGGCTTTATGACAAAAAGTGCATACGGCATCGTTATTTGCACTATGCGAGCTTGCAACGGCCCCTATCGCTCACCATGATAACCTGCATTGGAAACACGTTTAGCGAGAGGAAACGAAATGAAAATTGTCGTGCATATTGATGAGGCGGCACAGTGGCAAGCGGCGCTTGCGGAAGCGTTGCCCCAAGCCACTGTACTCACCAGCGAGGCACCAGCGGATGAGCGTAAAGATGCTGACTATCTCGCCATCTGGAAAGCCCCCGCCCATTTACTGCAAGAGCAGACCCAGCTCAAAGGCATCATCAATTTAGGCGCAGGGGTGGATTATCTGCTGAAAACCCCAGGCCTACCCAACGACGTGCCAATTGTAAAATTACGCGATGCGGGCATGGGAGAGCTGATGGCCGATTACGCCCTCTATGGCGTACTGCACTTTTACCGCAGCATGGATCGTTACTCAGAGCAGCAGCAAAGCGCCACTTGGGCGCCGCAAGAGGTGGTGGAAAAATCCCAGTGGCCGGTGGGTGTATTAGGCCTGGGCGCTATTGGCAGCTTTGTGGCCAGCGCCTTGGAGCAAGCAGGTTTCCCAGTACTGGGTTGGAGCCGCTCCCCCAAGCAGATCCGTGGTGTGCACTGCTTTCATGGCGACGATGGATTAAGCGAACTGCTCGGCCAAGTGCAGAGCCTGATCACCATTTTGCCCGATACGGCCGCCACTCAACATATTCTCAACGCCGAGCGGCTGGCCCAGCTGCCCCAAGGGGCTAGTGTGATTAATCCTGGCCGAGGTAGTTTGATTGATGAGCAGGCGCTATTGGAAGCACTGGGTAGCGGTCGCCAGCCGGGGCACCTGCGGGGTGCGCTATTGGATGTATTCCAGGAAGAGCCGCTGCCCGCTGACAACCCGCTCTGGCAGCATCCTAAGGTAATCGTCACACCCCATATGGCGGCACCTACTCCGCTGAATGATGCCATCGACCAAGTGATCGCCTACTTGCATGCCTTTGAATCGGGTGAAAAACTCTCCACCATCAACCCGGAGGCAGGTTACTGACGCCCCCCACCCAGGCTATACTGGCGCACTGGGAACCAAGCAGTGGCTAAAGGCTCTTAGGAAGATACCCTTTATGGAGGAAAGGCCCTTGGTCAATGTTTTCGCACGACTACCTGGCCGCGCGCTCAGGTGTGTGGGGTTGGGTTTTGCTATTTCCTGCTCAAGTGGCATGGCATTAGCAACTGAGACATTCAAAGAGCCGCAGCCCTTTGAAACCCCCCAGCCCTTTGAAGCACAGTACCGGCTTGAGGTTCGCGGTTGGCCTGGGGCTACCATTACCCATCGCCTCTCTAACGAAGGGAATCACTGGTTAAGCGATATGCGCTTTTCAATCACCGTGGCGCGCGGCCAGGAGTTCAGCCGTTTTTCGCTCAATGGCAATGACACCAACGCTCTGCTCTTTAGCAGCAGCTATTCGGTGCTGGGCGTGGGTGATAGCTATCAACTGAACGAAGGTGAGATCCCCACTTTAGATCGCCAAGCGGCGCTATTTGATCTCTCCCGCCGGGCGGGACACGAAAACTGTACACAGAGTACGCCCTGCGCGATTGAGTTTGTCGATCAAAAAGGCCGCGATGAGCACTTTCAATATTATGTTACCGCCCCAGGCAGCATTGAGGTTCCCGCAGGAGAGTTTGAAGCACTGAACGTATCGCTCATCGATATCGAGAAGCCCGACCGCCTGCTAACCATTAGCTTTCACCCTGACTGGCCCGGGCTGATTCTTTCTGCGGTGTATCGAAAAGAGGGTCGCCGCGAAACGCAGCTGACATTAACTAACTTCAACCCAAACGGTGGCGCGACGCCCTAAATGTTTTCCGGTTTATTGATTGTTCTACTACCGCTTTTTCTTGGCTATCTGGTTCGCGTCCGTTCCATACAGTTACAGAATCTGATCAACCGAGCGGTTAATGGCTCGGTTTACCTGATTCTGCTATTCATGGGCATAAGCCTTGCCGGGCTTGAAAACCTGACTAGCCAGCTTTCGCGCCTGGGGGGCAACGCTTTGCTGTTATTTAGCATTACCACGCTATTTAACTTAGCAGCACTATGGTGGCTATCGCGCCGTTTAACGCTTAAGGCCGGTAGCTCACCGGTGGTGAAAAATGCTCCGACCAGTAAGCTGGCGGCCATGCAGGGTTCGCTTTTATTGGTCGCAGTGGTGGCAGGGGGCGTTATCGCTGGCCTGCTGCTGGGGCCACTCCTGGGTGATAGGCTTTTCAACAGCGCAGATTTACTGGCCGAATGGGTACTCTACCTGCTGCTGGCACTGATTGGCTGCCAGCTGCGTAACTCCGGCATGCCACTCAGGCAGATCTTACTTAACCGCATGGGGCTGGCGATTGCGGTGACGCTAGCAATAAGTTCGCTGCTGGCAGGCTTGGCTGCCGCCCCGCTGCTCTCATTAAGCTGGAACGAAGGCCTGGCGATGGCGTCAGGCTTTGGCTGGTACTCTCTTTCGGCCATCTTGATCGGCGACCAGCTAGGCCCACTGATGGGCGGTGTGGCGTTCTTCAACGACCTGACCCGGGAGCTGCTGGCGTTTATATTGATTCCACTAGTGATTCACCGCCATACCGCACTGGCGATTGGTTACGGCGGCGCCACCTCCATGGATTTCACCCTGCCCGTCATTCAGCAGCACGGCGGTGTGGCCTGCGTACCCATTGCCGTGGTCAGCGGGTTTATCCTTTCACTGCTCTCCCCGCCGCTGATTCTGTTTTTTCTTTCGCTGTCGGGTTAGCGGTGACGGGCGCTCATTGGTTAGGATAAGTGGCATTGCTGGAGATATAAAAACTCTTAACACCCAGGATGCCCACTCCCCATGCTCAACGGAATTTGGTTAAGCTTCTTTATTGCTGCCTTCGCGGCCTCACTCTGGCAGTGGTTGGTTGGCGGCGATAGCGAGGTATTTGCCCGCTTGGTGCAGTCGCTGTTCGACATGGCGGAAGTGAGCGTTGATATTATCCTGGTGCTGCTGGGCACCATGACGCTGTGGCTGGGGTTTCTTTCGATTGCCGAAAAGGCAGGCTTGATTCGCCTGCTTGGACGGGTGCTCGACCCGCTGTTCTGCCGCTTGATGCCAGAGGTTCCCCGCGGCCACCCTGCTATGGGGCTGATCAGCATGAACTTCGCGGCGAATATCCTGGGTCTGGATAACGCCGCCACACCGATTGGCATCAAGGCGATGCACTCGCTGCAGAGCCTTAACCCCAGCAGTGAGACCGCCAGCAACGCACAAATTCTGTTTCTGGTGCTCAATACCTCTTCTCTCACGCTATTGCCGGTAACGATTTTTATGTATCGCGCCCAGCAAGGCGCCGCCGACCCCACGCTGGTCTTTTTACCTATTTTGCTGGCCACAACCGCCTCCAGCCTGGCAGGGCTTTTGGCGGTGGCACTGATGCAGCGCTTAAAACTCTGGCAGCCCGTGGTGCTAGCCTATTTAGCGATTGCTGCACTTGCGTTGGGGCTACTGATAACCACGCTGGCAGGCATGTCCGCCCAGGCGCTAGCCGCGGCCTCTACGCTAGTCGGTAACCTGACGCTATTTAGCATCGTGATGATGTTTTTAGTGGTCGGGGCGTTACGTGGGGTGAGGGTGTACGACGCCTTTATTGAAGGCGCAAAAGAGGGGCTGAGCTTTACCATCACGTTGCTGCCTTACTTGATCGCCATGCTGGTGGCGGTCGGCGTACTGCGCGCCAGCGGCGTTTTAGACGCTGGCTTAGGCGGTATCCGCTGGATAGTAGAAGGCTTTGGCTGGGACACCCGCTTTGTCGATGCTCTCCCCACCGCCTTTGTGAAACCGCTTTCTGGCAGCGGCGCCCGCGCCATGATGATCGAAACCATGGATACTTTCGGCGTAGACAGCTTCGCCGGGCTACTCGCGGCCACTATGCAAGGTAGCACTGAAACCACCTTCTATGTGCTGGCTGTCTACTTTGGCGCCGTGGGTATCACTCGCATTCGCCACGGGTTGGGCTGTGCGTTGGTCGCCGATGTGGCGGGAGTAACCACTGCGATTGCGGTGTGTTACTGGTTTTTTGGATAGCTGGTGTTAGCTGGCTTTCGTTCACTGGGCTCAGCGTCTACCTTTCAGGGGAGCCGCATTAAGGTCTACAGGCAGTAGATCAGGAGCCATCGCTAAGCAGTAGAAATGCGTTTAAACATTCGTTGCTCCCGAGTGTTTACCGCTCAAGGACGATAGGTGAAATATGGCAGGCGCAAGCAGTTTATTGATAGCGCTGGCGGCCTTCTGCTGGGGGATATCTGGGGGAATCGCAGGCATTTTGTTAGACGACGGCTGGGATGCAGCCGTCGTGTCATTTTATCGAGGGTTTATAGGGCTTCTCTTCGCACTTGGGTGGCTGCTGCTTCAACGTCGGCATAGCGGCCTAAACAGCAAGCGGCTTTGGTTCTGGTCAGTGGTTGCAGGCCTGGGCGTCGCTGGCAATTTTACGTTCTATTTTCTTAGTATTGAGTATGGCAACGTTGCGGTCGCTGCCACCCTGATGTACTGCGCCCCTGTTTTTGTCTACCTCGTCTCATTTTCCCTCAAACTAGAGCGCCCCACCGCTGCCAAGTGGCTGGCCATTGCGCTGGTCATGGTGGGTATTGTGCTGTTAACCAAGCTGTATGCCATCAGCGCCAGTGGTCTCTCGTTAATTGGCGTAGGCACCGGGCTGCTTGCCGGGCTCTCTTATGCAGCGTTCATTTTTGGTTTCAAGTATGCCGCGCCCCATGGCAGTCCTCAGGCAATTCTTTCGGTCGCCTTCACCGTGCTAGCCATCGCACTGCTGTTTCCAACGGACATTAACCAGGCTGTCAGCGTTATCAGCGCTCCGGAGCTGCCGCTGTTTGTGGCGCTGGGCATTCTCGGCGCTGGACTATCTTTTCTGCTGTACGTGGTAGGTATCAAGCATGCGGCACCTGCGCTAGCCTCCATGGTTGCCATGGTCGAGCCGATTACCGCCACCCTGTTTGGTGTAGCGGTGTTAAACGAAAGCCTGGGCGTTATTCAAATGGTCGGTATGGGGATCATCTTGCTAACCGTCACCGCGCTGAGCGTTTCTTCCCGCTGATAAGCTTAACGGCTACACTCACCGCGCATGGGCGCACTCAATGCCTTGCTCAGCATTGACCCCACCAGCCCTTGCCCAATGAGTACGGTGAGCTTTGCGATGGCGGCTTCCAGAGTGATATCGCTGCCGGCAATCACGCCCGCTTGATTGAGTGCAGCACCGCTGGCGTAGGCGCCCTGCACTACCTCACCTTGGGCACACTGGGTGACGTTAAGCAGCGCTACGCCTCTCTCGCTGGCCGCCTTCAAGGCGTCAAGCAGCTCGCCTTCAAAGCTCAGCGGGTTGCCAACCCCGTAGCTATAAAGCACCAGCCCTTTTAGCGTTTTATCCGCCAGCAACGCCTTTGCGCGGCGCAGCGACATTCCTGGATGCAGCGGCAGTACCGCCACCGCCTCGTCGTCCACCTCAATAGGTACAAAGTTGGGTATACCGCTTAGCAGCGCCGAAGGTTGGGGAAAACTAATGCCAATACCAAGCTCGGCAAGCCAGGGGAAGTTGGGTGAGTCGAAGGCATCCAAGCCTTGAGTGCGCACCTTGCGGGCTCGGTTACCGCGCAACAGCCGGTCGTGAAACACCAGGCTTACTTCACAAGGTGTTGCGGGGTGAGCCGCAAGCTGCAGCGCGCTGAACACATTATTCAGCGCATCGCTTCTTGGCTCACCCAGTGGAATTTGGGAGCCGGTGAAGATCACCGGCTTATTCAACGCACCGAGCATAAACGAAAGCGCCGCGGCGCTGTACGCCATGGTATCGGTGCCATGGAGTATCACAAACGCTTCATAGCACGACCAGTGGATTTCCAGCTGTGCCACCAAACGGTTCCAGGCCTCTGGCATTAGCTCGGCGCTATCAATCAACGGCTGCATTTCCAGCACATCAAACGCTGGCAGCCGGTAAAGATCGTCCAATGCCAAATACGCCGCTAGGCGTTCGGCCAGCCCCGCGCAAGGTATATAACCCTGTGACGATGGTTGCATACCAATAGTCCCACCGGTATAGAGCATCAGTACGCGGGGCATGGTCACTCCTTTCCTAATCAGTACAGTCGTCTAAATAAATACTTACTTCGCAGGCGCGCCTTCCAGGCGCTGCTTTAACGCTTCGGCCTCTTCAGGCTCTAGCTCCCAGGCTTTTGGATCCAGGTCAAGATCCGGATGCTGGTTAGCGTCAAAAATCGGCTGTTTGATGCCCTGCCGACGCTGACCATCGAAGTCTTTCAAAATGCGCAGGCCGCACTTAAACAGCATGATCAGCGCAATCAGGTTGACCACGGCGAGCAGCCCCATGGTGACATCCGCAAAGCCAAACACGGTGCCCAAATCAGTGGTCGCGCCCCAGCAAACCAACAGCACGATGGCGACGCGGAAGGCGTTAAACAGGTTCTGGTTGTCGCGGCTAAAGAAGTTGAGGCTGTTCTCACCCAAGTAGTAGTTGTAGAGAATGGTGCTAAACGCAAACAGCAACAGTGCCAAACTGACAAAAGTGCGGCCCCATTCGCCCACATGGTCGGCCAGCGCTGCCTGGGTCAGGGCGATGCCTTCAACACCAGCACCTACGGTCGGGTCATAAGCACCGCTGAGCAGAATCACAAACGCCGTGGCGGAACAGATAATCACGGTATCGATAAATACCGAAAACGCCTGCACGATGCCCTGGTTGGCAGGGTGCGGCACATAGGCCACCGCCGCGACGTTTGGCGCACTACCCAAGCCCGCTTCATTAGAGAACAGGCCACGCTTCAGGCCCATCATAATTGCCGCGCCAATACCGCCACCAATCAGTGGTTCAAGGCCGAAAGCGCTCTTTACAATCAGCACAATCACGCCAGGTATTTCCGTAATATTCATGGCGATGACCAGCAGCGCAATGGCGATATAGCTCACCGCCATAAAGGGCACCAAAACCTCGGAAATACGTGCAATACGCTTAATACCGCCGAAAATAATCAGCCCTACCAACATCGCCAGAGCAATGCCGCTATACAACACCGGTACGCCAAAAGCATCGCCGAAAGAGGTTGCCACCGCATAGGATTGCAGTGCGGTAAAGGCAAAACCGAAGGTCAACAGCAGCAGTACCGAGTAGAACGCTGCCAGCCAGCGCCACTGCTTACCCAGCCCTTTAACAATGTAGTACGCGGGGCCGCCGCGATAGGTGCCGTCACCTTCGGCTTCTTTATAGGTCTGTGCCAGGGTGCATTCCAAAAAGCTGGTGGCCATACCCATTAAGCCCACCAACCACATCCAAAAAATCGCCCCTGGGCCACCCAAGGTAATCGCAACCGCTACGCCGGCGATGTTGCCACCACCAACGCGCCCAGCCACTGAGAGCACCAGCGCCTGAAACGAGCTTAAATGGCCGTGTTTATTGCGCTTAAAGGCTTGGCCGGAACCGAGGATGCGAAACATCTCACCGAAATAACGAAACTGCACAAAGCGGGACGCAACGGTAAAACCGATGCCAACGCCCACCAGCAGCACTAGTAGAACCTTCCCCCACAGGAGGTCATTGAGCATATCGAGCATGTGATTCTCTCCGCGTTTTTGTATTAGCGTTATGTTTGAATTCGCGTCGTTTGTTATCGCGCTTGTGGAATTCGCGCCGCGGAGAACGTTTTACCAAGTGTGGGGCAGGATTAAATTTGGCGCAGCGGTGCAGTTGTGTGCACTCGCTGCATCAGTGGGTGCACCATAGTGCATCAGGCAAGCCGTCAGACCTTCTCGGCAATGCGGTGGGCTAACTTATGGATAAAGGGGCCGCTGATAAACGCAATGATCCCAGCGGCTGGCCAGGCAAGAAACCAAGCGTGCATCCAGATGCCAACAAAATCAGCATGCATGCCGATATTCACGTAGGTCACCCAGGCAGACATAATTAGCGATAGCGTAAACGACATGAGAATAGCGAAGATAATTCTATGTTTCATGAGAGTACCTAAGGATGATGTATAAGTGCAGGTAGATTAACAAACATCTATAACGGTAATATATGCCAATATATGAGAATCAATTTTACAGAATTGCAAAATGCGAAAACCCTCGTTAGATGACCTAAATATCTTTATCGTGGCCGCTAATCAACGCAGTCTCACGGCTGCGGCGGCATCGTTGAAGATGACTATTGCCACCGTGTCGAGGCGTATAAGCGCATTAGAAGCCACGCTAGGCGTTGAGTTGCTCTATCGCTCAACCAAGGGGTTGACGTTGACGCCTCACGGCGAATCCTACTACCGCGAATGTGAGGAATTGGTGCTCGCACTAGATCAGCGCATTTTGGATCTGGATCAAACGCTGCATAGCCTAAGCGGGCCGTTGAAAATTATGGCGCCGGTCAATTTGGGCAGCGGGCCGCTAGATGCATTTTGGCGTCACTTTATCCATCGCTACCCTGAGATTTCGCTGACCATCGAGCTGGACAACAACGTAGCCGACATTCGCGGCCAACAAGCGGATATTGCACTACGCTCTGGGCCACAAAAAGACGATACGCTGATCCAGAAATACCTGGGCTATATAGAGATCATATTGGTGGCATCACCCACCATGATGCATCCTCTTCCCAGTAAGATTGATGAGTTAGAAGCGTGCCCCAGCGTGGCCGCCAAAATGTTTAGCGACTGGCATCTCACGCACAGGGAAGGCAGTCAGTACACTTGCCGCAAAAGCCATTTTCACATCAGTAACGACATGAGTATTGTGCTGAATCTCACCCAATCGGGCGCCGGCGTTTCCTTGATGCCTACCAGCATGGTGGCCAACAGCCTACAAACGGGGGAGTTAATCCGAGTACTGCCTGAGTGGCAGGGGCTCAACAGGGAAATTTTCCTGGTATGGCCCTACCGGCGAAGCCTTTCAGCGCGGGCCAAGCTGTTTCGCAGCGAGTTAATCGAATTCCTCAGTCACCAATCCTGGTTCCACTCTGCTGATTAGACCGACTGTACGGAGCAAACTGGCTTCTCTACTGGCGCCGTAACGCCAGCAGTTAACGATCATCATTTTTGGATAATGCTTAGATGCCCGCTTTTGCCGCCCGAGCAGCGTGGAGCTTTTTATAGCTTTCAATCAAGCGCTGGTGGCGCTCTAGGCCTTCTAACTGCATGTTAGTGGGCGTTAGGCCGTGGAAACGCACCTCGCCACTCACTGAACCAACCACCGCCACCATGGTGGCTTCGCCGAACATGCGCTGGAAGTTATGCAGATAATCTTCAAGCGCCAGCTCGTCATCCAACACAATTTCCAGCACCGCGTTCACCGCCTGGTAGAACAGGCCGCGCTCGACGGTATTGTCGTTGTACTGCAGGAACATCTGAACACAGTCCAGCGCTTCTTCGTGACGGCCAAGCGCCAGGTAGACCAACAGCTTCAGTTCCAGAATCGTCAGCTGTCCCCACTCGGTGTTTTCATCAAACTCAATACCAATCAGCGTAATGATATCGGCGTGGTCATCCATCTGGCTCTCTTCCAGCCGCTCGACTAGGTCGGTGAGTTGATCGTCATCCAGGTGGTGCAGATTGAGAATATCTTCACGGTAATCCAACGCCTTATTGGTGTTATCCCAGATCAAGTCCTCGATGGGATATACCTCCGAGTAGCCCGGCACCAGAATACGGCACACCGGTGCGCCCAAGTCTTCGTGTACCGCCATGTACACTTCGGCATCTAGCTCTTCAAAGATACCAAACAGCGTGTCGGCCTCTTCTTGGTTGCTGCCGGAGAAATCCCACTCACTGAATTCAAAATCGGGCTTGGCGCTAAAGAAGCGCCAGGAGACCACACCTACCGAGTCGATAAAGTGCTCAACGAAGTTATTGGGCTCGGAAACCGTCTGCGAATTAAACGTCGGTAGCGGCAGATCGTTCAGGCCTTCGAAACTGCGGCCCTGCAACAGCTCGGTCAGGCTGCGCTCCAGCGCCACTTCAAAGCTTGGATGGGCGCCAAAGGAGGCAAACACGCCGCCGGTGCGCGGGTTCATCAAGGTGACGCACATCACCGGGAACTGCCCGCCCATGGAGGCATCTTTGACCAACACTGGGAACCCCTGGGCTTCCAGAGCGTTAATACCCTCTACTATGCTTGGGTACTTTGCTAACACTTCCTGCGGTACATCCGGCAGGGTTAGCTCCTGCTCAAGGATTTCACGCTTCACTGCCCGTTCGAAAATTTCCGACAGACACTGCACCTGGGCTTCCACCAGAGTGTTGCCCGCACTCATGCCGTTACTCAGGAACAGGTTTTCGATCAAATTGGAGGGGAAATAGATCGTTTCACCGTCGCTTTGGCGCACAAACGGCAGTGAGACAATGCCCCGGTCTTCGCGGCCAGAGTTGGTATCAATCAGATTCGAGCCGCACAGCTCGCCTTCGGGGTTGTAGATATCAAGGCAGTGTTCATCGAGAATCCCTTCGGGGAGCTCGTCATTCGGCCCTGGCTTGAACCACTTCTCATTGGGGTAGTGAACAAAGGCGCTGCCCGCCATCTCTTCGCCAAAGAACTGGTCGTTATAGAAGAAGTTGCAGCTCAGACGTTCGATAAACTCGCCCAACGCCGAACACAGCGCACTCTCTTTGGTCGCGCCTTTGCCGTTGGTAAAGCACATGGGGGAGGCCGCATCGCGAATATGCAGTGACCAAACATGAGGCACGATATTACGCCAGGAGGCGATTTCGATCTTCATGCCTAGGTTGGCCAGTATCGCGCTCATATTGGCAATGGTCTGCTCCAGCGGCAGGTCTTTACCCTCGATGTAGGTACTGCCGCCTTCCGGTGCGCCCATCAGCAGCGCCTGGGCGTCCTCGTCGATGTTTTCTACCGTCTCGATCTGGAAATCAGGGCCGGTTTGCACCACCTTCTTAACCGTGCAGCGGTCGATGGAGCGCAGAATGCCCTGGCGATCTTTTTCAGAAATATCTTCCGGCAACTCGACCTGAATTTTGAAAATCTGCTTATAACGGTCTTCCGGGTCGACGATGTTGTTTTGTGACAGGCGAATATTTTCGGTAGGGATATCGCGGGCGTTGCAGTACACCTTTACAAAGTAGGCCGCACACATGGCAGACGATGCCAGAAAGTAGTCAAACGGCCCCGGTGCCGAGCCGTCACCTTTGTAGCGAATCGGCTGGTCGGAGATAACCGTAAAATCGTCGAACTTAGCCTCCAAGCGGAGGTTGTCGAGATAGTTAACTTTGATTTCCATGAGCGGGCATCCGGAGCAATGAGTTTGCCTAGCAGTAGGCAGTAGGCGAATTGCGGCCCATTATCCAGTTTTTTACCCGCTTCGTCTTGGTCAGTCTCCCAAATCATCTACCACATGTCGTGCAAAAATGGTTGTTCTTACTACAGCAGCAACTCGGGGTTCTCTTCACGAACTATTGAGCTTGCATCATACGCTCCGCCTCAGCTTCGCTGACCCCGAGCATCAGCAAAATCTGGCGTTGTGTGGCTACCAACACCTGCTTTCGCTCCACCTCCCCCGGCAAACTTTTGGCAATGGCGACGGCCCCTACCAGGGAGGCCAATATGACCCGGGATTTATCAGCAATCGCTTTGCGGTCATCGGCAAAGGGAAGTTGTTTCAGCTTACTCAGCGCTATCAATCGCGTTTCAAGCATCTTTTTCATACTCATATATGACGCTTCAAACAAGGTGCGGATTTCGGCTTTTTCACTGCCTATTTCGTTGAACAGTACCGCTTCAGGCCCCGGCTTATGCTTAGCTTCCAACTCTTGGAGATTGCAGTAGTTGGCGACTAATTCGGTTAGATGTTGTAACGAAAGTGGGCCTTTTACCAGCCTGGCCGCCCGGCTGTTATCAATGGTTAGGCGAACAGACTCATTGTAAAGGGCCTCTTTGGAAGCGAAATGGGCGTAAAAAGCGCCATGCGTCATCTTGGCTAGCTTCATGATCTGGCCAATCGATACCTTTTGAAACCCATTACGGCTGAATAGCTCTGTCGCCGAAGCCAAAATGCGCTCTTTGGTTTTCGATTTATGGCTCTTGGGATAAGGCATATCTACCTCGTCAGCTAAATATTATCTTGATCATATAGTGCCCATTGCTAGGGTGACCATATCAATAAATTAGGAGCCACTATGCACTCACCTATCGTGATTACCGGCATGGGTATGGTCAGCCCGCTAGGCAACAGCGTCAATAAAAGTTGGCAGCGACTGGTTGACGGCCAGTCTGGCATCAGCACCATTGACCGCTTTGACACCAGCAATATCCCGATCAAAATTGCTGGGGTGGTGCCTAGCATTAACCAAGACCCCAGCGGCGGTATTGACCTGAATGAGATAGCTGACCCCAAAGAGCAGCGCAAAATGGACTTGTTCAGCCTTTACGCGTTAGCAGCAGCCCATGAGGCACTGTCACAGGCCAACTGGTTCCCCGCTGAGCAGGCTCAAAAACGCAGAACGGCCACCATTATTGGTTCTGGCATTGGCGGTTTCCCGACCATTACGCAAGCCCAAAAAAACCTTGCCGAGCGCGGCTATCGCAAACTCTCCCCCTTCACAGTGCCCGCCTTTCTAGCCAATTTGGCGGCTGGCAATCTGTCCATTCGCTATGGCTTTCAAGGCCCACTGGGGTGCCCGGTTACAGCTTGCGCGGCAGGTCTACAGGCCATTGGTGACGGTATGCGCATCATACGCAATGGAGAAGCCGATGTAGCCCTCGTCGGCGGCGCCGAGGCATGTATTGACCCGCTTTCACTGGCCAGCTTTAACGCTCTAAAGGCCGTTTCCACAGAAGCAGACAACCCTGAACGCGCGTCCAGACCCTTTGATAAAGCCCGTAACGGTTTTGTGATGGGAGAAGGCGCTGGCGTTATGGTGATCGAAACGCTTGAGCATGCGGTCGCGCGGGGTGCAACGCCGTTAGCGGTGATTAGCGGCTACGGCACCAGCGCAGATGCCTATCATCTAACGGCAGGCCCAAAGGATGGGGCCGGCGCAGCGGCAGCGATTCAAGCGGCGCTAGGCATGGCGAACCTTACCACTGATGCTATTGACCATATCAATGCCCACGCTACCTCGACGCCCGTTGGCGACCGGGCTGAAATTGCCTCATTGCGTAATGTATTCGGTGAGCGCTTGCCCGCCATTCCTATTTCGGCAACCAAAGCCGCCACAGGCCATCTCTTAGGCGCAGCAGGGGGCATAGAGAGTATTTTTTCTGTATTGGCAGCCAATACGCAGCAACTTCCGCCTACCATCAATCTTGAGCACTGCGATGATGATATGCAGGATTTAACCTTCGTCACGGCGACTCATCAGAAGCACGTCACTAAGCATGTATTGTGCAACGGATTCGGTTTTGGTGGCGTCAATGCGGCGCTTATTGTTAGCAGTATCGAGCGTTAAAGACGGAAATAAATAAACCGATCTGCCGCCAGGCTATGATCGGTTTATCTAAACACTATTGTCACCCTTTCTTGCATAGAAACGACAGCGCTTCCTCAAGCAGCATTTCGGGAACTTCCTCAGCGATGTAGTGGCCGCAAGGCAGCGCTTTGCCGTCTACATCGGTGGCGACTTTTTGCCACTCGCTTAAAGCATCGAAGCAGGCTTCAATAGCGCCTTCAGCGCCCCACATCACTTTTATCGGGCAGGTGAGTTTTACACCCGCGTCGATATCTGCCTGATCGTGCGCTAAATCAATCGTGGCGCTGGCGCGGTAGTCGCCGCAAATGCCGGTGGCGGTACCGGGGAGCGACAAGCAGCGCTCATATTCGGCCAGGGCTTCTGAGGAGAAAGGCGCCATACCGGCACTGCGGGCACCCATTACGCTTTTCAGATATTGGGCGGGATCGCTCTGGATCAGCATTTCCGGCAGCGGCTGAGGCCGAATCAAGAAGAACCAGTGCCAGTAACTGCGTGCAAAGGCCTCGTTGGTGCCGCGATACATGGCAAGCGTCGGGGCGATATCCAATAGCACCATGCGCTCTACGCGTTCAGCGTGGTCAACCCCTAAACGGTGGGCGACCCGCGCGCCGCGATCATGGGCCAGCACTTTAAAACGCTCGAAACCCAGCGCGCTCATTAGCTCAGCCATATCCTGCGCCATAGCGCGCTTGGAGTAATTTAGATGCTCAGGATCATCGTCGGGTTTACTGCTGTCACCGTATCCGCGCAGATCCGCGGCGATAATGGTGAAATATGGGGCAAGTTCTTCTGCCACTTTGTGCCAAATCCCGTGGGTCTGAGGGTGGCCATGAAGCAGTAGCAGTGCCGGGCCTCTGCCACCCATTCGAAAAGCGATCTCGACGCCATTAACGTGGCGCGTTTGTTTTTCAAACCCATGAAACATGGTGTTCTCCTGGTCTGCTGGCAATGTAACTAACACAACGTAATCGCGTAACCCTTTTATAAACGCCTATATCAGTGATTCGCAATACAAGTTGATGTTAAACCCTGACCTCAGTCGCTAGCGGCTGTAACCTTTTAACTGCTGAATAAGAAAGTCTTTTAACGCTATCACGGCAGGCGTCAATGAAAGGCGATGAGGGCACACAAGGTAAAGCGGCGTTGGCTCGCAGGGAAACTCCTCCAGCATTGCCACTAGGCGACCATTGCGAAGATCTTCTTCAACGTCTAGCCGTGACTTGTAAGCAATGCCCTCGCCAGCCAATGCCCAGCGCCGCACACAATCGGCATCGTCGCTCACCCGATTGCCTTTTACGTTGATGTTGTCACTCCCGAACTTCCACTGGTTATGAACACGTTCGCCAAGCACGAAACACAGACAGTTGTGCTGGTGTAAATCGTCGGGGTAAGCAGGACTGCCATGACGCGTAATATAGTCTGGAGAGGCACATACCACGCGATAGTTATCGCTTTTAAGCGGCAATGCGACGAGGCTGGAGTCTTCCGGAACGCCGTATCGCAGGGCGATTTCTACGGGTTGGCGGAACAGGTCACTCACGCGGTCACTTACTCGCAGGCGTAAATGCAACTGCGGGTGCTGGGCCATAAAGGTGTCCAACCAGCCCAGCAGCACATTGCGACCCAGGTCGGAAGGCATGGCAAGACTGAGCTCTCCAGCGATCTCTTGGCGCTCGCGGTGAAGTTCTTTCTCGCCTTGGTTTAGAGCATTGAGCGCCGCTTTAGCGTGCACAAGGTAGTGTGCGCCCGCGGTGGTTAGCCGCAAACTGCGGGTAGAGCGCACCAATAGCCGTGTGCCTAGCGCGTCTTCCAAACGTTTGATGGCCACACTGGCCACCGCTGGAGTAATCGCTAACTCCCGCGCAGCGGCAGAAAGGCTGCCGTACTCGGCGGCATAGGTCAGCACTTTTAGATCATCGACACGCATTAGACCCCCTGGCGCCTGCTATCTTCAAAATTTATTAGAAACTGTTAGCAAGATTACCCCTCTTTTTAGCAAAACAACATCCAGGCATGATGGCGCAACGACAACTCACGAGACTCCCCATTATGAAAGCGATTGCCTTTACCCAAAGTCTGCCTATTGATCATCCTGATGCACTTCAAGAGATTGAGTTACCGATCCCAACACCAGAAGCCCACGATATTCGTGTTGCGGTTAGCGCCATTTCCGTAAACCCCGTTGATGCCAAAGTGCGCAACAGCGCCTTGCCGAAAACCGGCGAGCCGCGCGTACTTGGGTACGATGCTGTGGGCATTGTGGATGCCGTTGGCAGCGCCGTTACGCGTTTTCAGCCAGGTGACCGGGTGTGGTATGCGGGTAACGTTGCTCGCCAAGGCTCTAACGCCGAGTTTCAACTGGTCGATGAGCGCATCGCCAGCCTAGCGCCAAAAAGCCTTTCTGACACTGAAGCCGCTGCGCTTCCATTAACCGCCATTACCGCTTGGGAACTGCTGTTTGACCGGCTAGAGCTGGGCATGCGCGATACCCAAGGCAAAAGCCTGTTGGTGATTGGCGCAGCGGGGGGCGTGGGCTCAATCCTTGTGCAACTTGCCAAACAGCTCACCGATATTACTGTTATTGGTACGGCGTCTCGGCCCGAAAGCCAATCCTGGGTGAAGTCGCTAGGCGCGGACGCAGTGATTGACCACCACCAACCACTTGATCAGGCGCTTAAAGTGGCAGGCTTTGACGGGGTGGATATGGTGATCAGCCTTAACCAAACCGATCACCACTTTGAGGCCATTGTTGAAGCCCTTAAGCCTCAGGGCAAATTGGCACTGATTGATGACCCGGAACTGATCGATGTGCGGAAGCTCAAAGTGAAAAGCCTTTCGCTGCATTGGGAGCTGATGTTTACCCGCCCGTTATTCACCACCGACGATCTTGCCAAGCAGCACGATCTGCTCACAGAAGTGGCAGCCATGGTCGATGATGGAAGGCTAACAACCACCTTAGGCGAGGTGTTAGGCCCCATTAATGCTGAGAATCTAAAACGCGCGCACGCACTTATTGAGAGCAACCGCACGATCGGCAAACTGGTCTTGGAAGGTTTTTAAACAAAAAATTGCTTAATGGGCGCGACGGCCCTGGCACAAGGCCGTTGCACTCTGAGGCGTGAACCATCACATTAGGCAGCCACGACACCAAGAGAATCGAGTCACCCCATGCATGACGATTTTGTGGCCAACCTGCGCCTGCTCTGCAGCTACTACCCGTCTATTGCAGAGGTTTGTCGGCGTTTAACGATCAACCGTGCTCAGTTTAACCGCTACCTGAGTGGGCGCTACCGCCCCAGCCACGCCGCTCTTCAGCGCATTTGCCACTTTTTCGGCGTCACCACTGAGGATATCGCGCTACCCCATCATGATTTTCGTGCTCTGGTACAAACCGGCCAGCTCAATAGAGAAGCAACCCCAGCAACGCTGCCTTGGCCTAACGCGCTGGTTCAGCGCGGCAGCGAAGGCATGGAGCGCTATATTGGCCGTTACTTTGAGCTTTATCACTCAATGTCGCGACCGGGGCAGTTAATGCGAACTTTGGTGTGCCTGGAAGCACGGGAAGGTGGCGTGGTCTATCAGCGCACCGAGCGGATGCAGACCACGCCCGGCTCCCGCCCGTGTCACAATCGTTATGTAGGTACCGCGGTTAAGCTTGCTGATCGACTCTTTTTGGTCGACCACGAAACCCTTAACGGCCATGAAATCACTCAGACGATTCTGTTTCCGAGTTTTCAGAGCCAAGTAACGCGTTTGACCGGCTTAAAAATAGGCGTGGCGGATAACAGTGAACGCATGCCCTGCTGTGTGCGGGTGGTGTATCAACGCCTGGATGAACAGGTCAGCCTGCGCGAAGCGCTGGCACAGTGCGGTTTAATAACACTGGACGACCCTTCACTTGATGACGCTCTAATAGCCGCCACTCGAAACGATGTGGCCGCTGATGAGCATCACTTCAGAGCTCGTCACTAGAGCACGGATGTTTAAGTAGGTAAGCGTTAAGAGGAAGGCACCAGCACTTGCTGGAACAGAATCTTTTCAAAGTGTTCCATGGGCTCGACGGATTTCAACGTCTTGGCGCGTAGAATAGCGCCTTCCCAGCCGGTAAGAATAAAGCTGGCTAGCGCTTCTGGGGGCGAATGGGTGGCAATATCTCCCCGCGCCTGGGCATCTTCCAGGCAGCGCACAAAACGCTGCTCCCAGCGCTGAAAGACTAGATTTAGCGCATCGCGGAAGGTATCGCTCTGCCCCGAAAGCTCTTGGCCAAGGTTGCCAATCAAACAGCCCGTGGCGTGGTCGCACTCGTGCATATGCTCACGGCCAGCCGCGAAGTAACGTTTTAGACGCTCAAGCGGCGGCGTGTCATTATCTTCCAGCAGCGCCATCAACGTTTCATCATAGCTGGCGGCAAAACGCTCGATCACCGCCAACCCGAAATCTTCTTTGCTGGAAAAGTAGTGATAGAAAGAGCCTTTAGGCACACCGCAGGTTTTTAAAACGGCATTAATGCCCGTTGCGTTGTAGCCTTGCTGACTAATCAGCTGGGCGCCGCTATCGATTAATTTGTCGCGCGTTGCAGTATTTTTCATATGCCTAAAGTAGACCAGTCAGTCTATTGCTTTCAAGTGAGAGAAAGCCAAGTGAATGAAAGCCAATTTGTAAGAGAACCCAATTGTAAGAAAATCTAGCTGTAAGAAAGCCTGGTTAAGTGGCAGTTGCATGTTATTTGCACATTTTTTGACTAATGGCTGCTTAACAATGCGCGATGCTGGGCTTTGTACGAAAACTGACTGCTCTCGCCAATACGGCGTTAAAAATCAACTCGTGCGCGAGTCCGATCAAAATGCTCATTTACACCCGTAAATTCGCACGCGAATCCGATCCTTTTTTCGTTGATTTTTGCCTTATCTAGCCTTCGCTCGGCGACTTTTCGTACAAACCCTAGCATCATACGCTTATTTTTCTGGAATTTTCGCTCCCAATGGATGACGCGCGGTAATGACTCTTTCTCGCTATTACGCTACGAATCAACATGGCCGCATTCGTTTGGGTGCTGTGGTCGCATTATTGATTCTTATTACCACATTGACCCTTGCTTGGTGGATCATTACTCAACCACCGCGTATAGAGCGTACCCCACCGCCTGAGCCTCTGCCTAGTGTGGTAGACGTCGTCACGGTGAATGCCAGTTCCCAGGCACCCAACCTGTACGCTTTTGGGCGTGTTGAAGCAGAGCAGGAGACGATGCTGGCCAGCCGTGTAGCGGGCCAATTGGAGCGTTTTGCTGATAACGTTGTGCCCGGTCAGGTGGTCGAGCAGCAAGCCCCTGTGGCCTATATTGATCAAGCCGACCTGGCACTGAGCCTTGAAGATGCTGAGGCGCAACTAGCCAATGCTCAAGCGCAGCTGGCGCTAGAGCAGGCGGAGCAGCAACGCGCCCGCAGCGAGTACGAATCTTTTGGTCGTCAGCTCTCAGCAGAGCGGCGGTCACTGGTACTACGCGAACCGCAGCTGCGCCAAGCACAGGCCCAAGTCACCCAAGCACGAGTGGCCCGCGACCAAGCGGCTCTGAATGTGGAACGCGCCACTCTCACTGCTCCCTGGCGGGCCATGGTGCAAGAGCGCCTGGTCGGCGCCGGCAGCCTGCTCAGTCAGGGTACAGAAGTAGTCCACTTGGTGGGCGTTGAGCAGTTTTGGGTGCGCGCCTCGCTTCCCAGCGAGTGGACGGAGTGGCTGGAAGCGGGTAGCAGCGTTACGTTAACCAGCCGCGGCTGGCCCGAAGGCGCCACACGCGAAGGACTCCTGGTCTCAATGCTACCCAGCCTTGAAGAGAATGGCCTGCAGGCACAGCTGTTGATTGCGGTTAACGACCCGCTCGCCCTAGAGACCGACGGCCCTGCCCTGCGCCTGGGCGATGTCCTGCGCGCCTCTTTTCAACCGGCTATTCAGGAGCAGCTTATTTCACTACCTTCTGCGGCTCTCCGCCCGGGTGACGTAGCGTGGCGGGTAGATGAAGAGAATCGTTTACGCCGAACGCCGGTCACCCTGGCTTATCGCGGGGAAGATGATGCTTTGATTCGTGGCGGCTTGGAAACCGGCCAGCAGGTCGTCACCGCGGGCTTGGCCCAGCCCAGAGAAGGCCAGCTAGTGCGCATTCGTCACCCCAACGACACCCCGGCTCAAGCAGGAGATGGACCGGGAGATGAATCATGAAGGTACCACGCGGCCCATTGGCTTGGATGGTAGATCACGGGGTAGCCCCCAACTTATTGATGGTGCTGTTTATCGTCGGCGGCCTAATGGCGTCGCTAGCGATTAAGAAGGAAGTGTTCCCTGAATTCGACATCGAAGTTGTGCAAGTCACTATCAGCTACCCTGGCGCCACACCGGAGGATGTGGAACAGAGCCTGCTGCTACCGGTGGAAGCCGCGATTGCCGATGTAGAGGGCATCGACGAGCTGACCGCGACGGCCAGTGAAGGCAGCGCCAGCGTCTACGCAACGCTGATTGATGGTGTGGATGTGATGCGCGCCTATCAGGATATCCAGCAGGCGGTGAACGCCATCACAACCCTACCCAGCGCTGCCGATCCACCCCGCTTTACCCTCGCGGGGCGCTCCCGCAGCGTGTTGAGCCTACAGGTTTACGGCCAAGTCGGTCTGGAAGCACTGCACAACGCGGCCGAAGATGTACGCGGTGAACTGCAAGCCACTTCCGGCATCTCCCGTGCGGAGCTATCCGGCAACCGCGAGCGAGAGATTCAAGTCCACTTGGATGAAGAGGCCATCGAGCGCTATGGCCTCGATCACCAGGAACTTGCCAACCGCATTGCCGAAGAAGCCCTTGACCTCGCTAGCGGCCAGCTCACAACAGAAGAAGGTGAGTGGCTGATTCGCTATCAGGGGCGGCGTAACAGCGCCGAGGCCTTTGCCGAGCTGCCGATTCTGACCAGCACCCAGGGGGCGCCGATTACCCTGGGCGAGATCGCCAGAGTCAGCGATGGCTTTGCCGAAACCGACCGAGAGGAGTTTTATAACGGCCAGCCCGGTCTCTCTGTGGATGTTTACCAGATTGGTGATCAAACCCCGACCAGTATTTCGGAAGCGGTCAACGGTGAGCTTGAGCGCCTACGCGCAGGTATGCCAGAAGGCGTCAGCCTGGATATTTCCCGCGACAGCTCAGAAGTTTACGAAGATCGTCTTAGCCTGCTGTTAAAAAACGCCTGGATGGGGCTAGCGCTGGTATTGGTACTCATGGCGCTATTTTTGGAAGCGCGGTTGGCGTTCTGGGTCACCCTGGGCATTCCAACGGCGTTCCTGGGTGCCATGCTGTTTCTGCCCTGGATCGGCGTCTCGCTCAATATGATGTCGATGTTCGCCTTTATTATCGCCCTGGGGATCGTGGTAGATGACGCCATTATCGTTGGTGAGAATATCTACAGCTACCGGGAAGAGGGTTACTCACTGCGCGATGCGGCGGTCAAAGGTGCCAGCGAAATTGCCACGCCGCTAACCTTTGCGATTCTGTCCAATATCGTCGCCTTCCTGCCGCTGCTATTTTTACCCGGCTTTTTGGGGCTGATTTTTGCCACCGTGCCGGTAGTGGTGGTGACGGTATTCTTGATTTCCTGGCTGGAAGCCTTGGTGATTCTACCCGCTCACCTGGCGCATAGTCGCAAACCGCGCCAAACCCCGGCGTGGCAGCGTCCCCTTGAAGCACTGCGCCAGCGCCTTCAGGGGGGCCTGCACCACTTTACTTATCACCAGTTCGAACCGTTCCTGCAACGCGCCCTCAATCAGCGCCTGCTCAGTGTTTCGCTGGGCATCGCGATTCTGTTGATCGCGCTCTCCTGGGCGATGAGTGGGCGTTTGGGCTTTTCCCTGATGCCACGGGTCGAATCGGATCAGGTGCAGGCCACGGTCACCCTGCCCATTGGTAGCAATATCAACGTTAGCCGCGAGCTTAGCCAACAGTTGCTCGACGCCGCCGATGCCCTCAGCGAGCGCGAAGAGACACTTAGCTTCAGCAGCTCACGCAGCCGCTTAGATGGCGAAAGTTTGGAAGTGCGTTTGGATATTGCCAGCGAGAGCCTGGAAGCGTGGCCACCCTCGCGTATCGCCCGGGAGTGGCGTGATCTCACCGGCGATTTACTCGGCGCCCAGTCGGTTCGTTTTGAAGCCGATGTCGGCGGGCCCGGTAGCGGCGCGGCACTCAGCCTACGTCTTTCGCACCCGGATACTCAGGTGCTGGAAGCCGCCGCCGAACGCTTAGCGGAAACGCTGGGCGGCTATGGCCTCACAGATATCGACAGCGGCCTTGGTGACGGTAAACCGCAGTTAGAAATGCGTCTTTCTGCCGAAGGCCGCGCCTTGGGGCTCACGGGTAATAATCTAGCCCAAGCCCTGCGCGGGCCACTCCAGGGCGCCACCGCCCTTGAACAGTACGTGGGGCGCAGCGAAATCAGCGTTGAGGTACGTTTACCCACCGACAACCGCGACAGTTTGAATGAGCTCTACCGCATGCCGGTGCGCACACCTGATGGGCTGAGTGTACCGCTATCGCGAGTGGCCGACATTACCATCAGCCAAGCCTCTAGCAGCCTTGAACGCATTAACGGGCGGCGGATTATTACCGTTACCGCTGACTCGGAAAGCGATGTGGCCATCAATCAAGTGCTCGCCACGCTCCAGGAAGAGGAGTTTCCCAGTCTGGAAGCGACCTGGCCGGGGTTGGAAGTCAGCATGGGTGGCCGTCAGCAGGATACCGCCGACAATTTAGCCACGCTAAGAACTTCCATGTGGTTAATGATTGCCGCGCTCTATGCACTGCTGGCGATCCCTTTTAGAAGCTACCTACAACCACTGCTGGTGCTGGCCGCGATCCCCTTTGGCATTGTTGGTGCCGTCGCTGGACATATGATCATGGGCTTCGGGCTATCCATCATTAGCCTGCTGGGTATGCTGGCGCTCTCAGGCGTGGTCATTAACGACGCCTTGGTGCTGATTGATTACGCCAACCGCAAACGCCGTGAGGGCATGGCCGCCCGGGAAGCCATTGTGGCAGCAGCCACCCGCCGCTTACGCCCGATAATGATGACCACGCTGACGACCTTTCTAGGTCTAGCACCGATGATCTTGGAAACGTCCAGACAAGCGCGCTTTATGATCCCCATGGCGATCTCGCTCGGCTTCGGTATGCTTTTCGCCACAGTGATACTGCTGATCCTGGTGCCCTGCCTCTATTTAGGCATGGAGAATGTTCGCGAGCGGCTCAGCGCGCCACGCCAACCGACACTAGATAAAAACCCTAGCCAAGAAGAAGAAGGAGCCCACTGATGGCCTTGCTCACAGCCATACGTCAATGGCGCCCCTCTCGGCTGGGGCTCAAGCTGTTCGTGATTATTCTCAGCGTCAATGTAGCGATCTCAGCGAGTATGTTTCTTGCTGTCTCGTACAGTATTGACCGCGGCTTTCTCGACTACCTCAACCAGGCCCAGGAACGCCGTGCCACACTGCTGGCTGACGGCCTCGTGACTCGCTGGGAAACCCAGCAGAGCTGGGGATGGCTGGAGCAGTCACCGGAACGCTGGCCGTATATTGTCCGCTTTGAACTGGGTCAGGAGCATAGTGACCGCCCTTCGCCACTCGGTGAGGCGCGGGACTTCACCCTGCGCGCAGCGGATGGCCGTTTTGTGGTGCTCCCCAGGAGCGGGCGCGAAGGTTCGGGCAGTTGGCATTGGCTAACCCTTCGCAGCGGCGATACCGATATCGGCTCGCTGGGTTTTCGGCCCCCCCGAGAAATGATGGAGCGTATGGAGAGCCGCTTCCTTGAGCGCCAACAGCGTAACTTGGTGCTTATCGTGATATCACTCTGCGTTGCCTCACTGCTACTGGCAGGCGGGCTCTCCTGGTGGCTGGGGCGACGCACTCGGGCACTGGCGGGCGCCACGCTGCGGCTTACCGAGGGCGACTATCGCACTCGACTGCCTGAACGCGGTCGCGATGAGCTATCGCGCCTGGCACGCGACTTCAACGTATTGGCGGCAACGCTGGAGGCCAGCCGCGATGCCCGCGCCCGCTGGGTTTCTGATACCGCCCACGAGCTGCGCACGCCGCTGGCGGTGCTGCGCGGCGAAATCGAAGCCATGCAGGATGGGATTCGTCCATTGAATCAGGAGAACCTTAGCTCCCTCGCCCAGGAAGTGGGGCAGCTAGAGCGTTTAGTGGCGGATTTACGCTTGCTATCGCAAAGCGATGCTGGCGCGCTGGATATTCAGCTGGCGCCGATGGATCTTAGCGACTGCCTTGCCAGCCGCCTGTCCGACGCCGACCGCTGGTTAGTCGAAAGCGGTTTAACGCTGACCGAACAGATCGAGCCTGGCATTATGATTCGTGGCGATGCCCAACGCCTGCGCCAGCTGTGGAACAACCTGTTGGATAACAGCTGCGCTTATACCCAGCCGCCGGGAGAGCTACGCGTCACGCTTACCGCTCAGCAGGGAATGGCCGTAGTCATCTGGGAAGACAGTACGCCAGGCGTGCCGGAAGGTGAATTAGCCCGTTTGACCGAGCGGCTCTATCGCGTTGAAGGCTCGCGCAGCCGTGCCAGTGGCGGCAGCGGTTTAGGACTCTCAATTGCCAGCGCCCTGGTTAATGCCCACGGCGCAACGCTGACGCCCTCTAGCTCAACGCTAGGTGGGCTACGCTGGACGCTACGTTTTCCGCTGTTGGCTGCTGATTAATATTTCCGGGATTAGTGTCACCAAAACTGATAGTACAAGAACCGTTACGCCCTGCTTTTACGTTCACTGTTAAGCGAGTCTACCGCTATGTCTGATGCTGCCTCTTTACTGATTGTTGAGGATGAACCGAAGATTGCCCGCCTAATGACGGACTACTTAACCACTCATGGTTTTGAGGTGACGACCTTAGGCCATGGCGATGAGGTAATGCCGTGGCTGGAGCAACACTCCCCCGCTTTGGTGCTGCTCGATATCATGCTACCAGGCAAAGATGGCCTCACCCTAAGCCGGGAAATTCGTCAAAAGTGGCCGACCATTGCGATCATTATGGTCACCGCCAAGGTAGAAGAGGTGGATCGCTTGCTGGGGCTAGAGCTGGGTGCCGATGACTACATCTGCAAGCCATTCAGCCCCCGGGAAGTAGTCGCCCGGGTGAAGGCGGTGCTGCGCCGCAGCCAAGCAGTCGCCGATGCCCCAACCAAGGTGCAAAACGCCCCCGTGGTATTAAACGAAGACGGCTGGCAAGCGCTCGCCCACGGGCAGGATTTAGGCCTGACGGCAGTAGAGTTTCAACTGCTGCGGGTGATGATGCAGGCGCCAGGACGTATCTTCAGCCGCGAACAGCTGATGGATCACATGTATCGCGACAACCGCATCGTCTCGGAGCGCACCGTGGACAGCCACATCAAAAAGCTGCGCAAGAAGATCCACGAAGCGCTTCCGGAGCTGGAGATCATCCGTTCTGTCTATGGCGTAGGGTATAAGTACCAGCCGGAGGGATAACAACAGGACTGCTTATGAAGGCGCTTGTAGTAGAAGACAACGTTAATTTAGCCAACTCTATTGCAGCCACACTTAGCGAGGCTGCCTTTAGCATTGATGTCGCCGACGATGGCAGAAAAGCACTCCATATGCTTGAACAGGGCGGATACGACCTGTTGGTGTTGGATCTTGGCCTGCCTGAATTGGATGGCATCTCCTTACTACGCACATTACGCCACCAGCAGGATACGATCCCTGTCTTGATTATTTCGGCACGCGACAGCCTGGATCAGCGCATACATGGTCTTGAAGTGGGCGCAGACGACTATCTATGCAAGCCTTTTTCGTTGGAAGAAGTTACTGCACGTGCCCGTGCGTTAGTGCGGCGTGCCAAGCACTTTGGCGGAGAAACGCTGCAGTGTGGGCGCTTAGAGTTTTTACCTGATGCCATGGAGCTTCGGCTTGATGGCAAACCCTTGCTGTTGCATCGCCGCGAGTTAGAAGTCATGGAGTACCTGCTGATAAACCAAAATCGCCTCGTTAATAAGGATCAAATTATCGACCGACTATCTACCTCAGATGAGTCGGTCAGCTACGCTGCGGTGGAAACTTACATCTCCCGGATTCGTAAAAAAATTGGCTACGATTTCGGCTTAAAAACGGTACGCGGCCTGGGCTATTACCTGGAATCTAAAGAAGTGAAAGCCCCTGATTATGAATAAACGCCAATCGATCCGCAGTCGGCTGCTTTTATGGATTGGACTGCCTTTCACCGCCCTCGCGATCTTGGCATTGATCTCTAGTCACCTGCTGCTGTCTCGCCAAATTAATGCCACCTTTGATGACCTGCTACTTAATGCAGCTCAGAGACTGGAGCGTCGAATTTACACAGCGGATGGTGAGCTACGCATCAATATGCACTATTTCAGCATCAGTACACTTGGCAGCAGAGGTGAAGGAAAAATTTTCTATCGCATTAAAGAAAATGACGGGGACATAATCGCAGGCTTTAGCGGTTTGACAGATCCACCCCAAACGTCGCATGAGCCAATTTTTTATGATGTAGATTATGCGGGCAATGCTTTAAGAGCCGTTGCGCTTACCCTTCCGTTCCGGCGCGGAGGCGAACCGGTAGACATTGAAGTCGTCGTCGCCGAATCCAAAGAAGCCCGCCACACCCTTACCAACGACTTCATGATAACGCTCACGGGATTAATGGTCGTTACAGGATTACTAGCAATTTCAATTGCACTTTTAGCCATTCACCTTGGGTTAGCACCTCTTAACGCGGTTAGCCAAGCCTTGCGACAACGTTCACCGAATGACTTGCATGCATTGGATGATGCAGCCCCAAAAGAGATCCTGCCGCTAATCCAGAGCATTAATCATTTAATGCAGCGTATGCGGCGCAGTATTGAAAGCACTCAGCAGCTCAATGCTGATGTCTCGCATCAGCTTAGAACACCGGTCTCAGAGATTCGCGCTTTAACGGAAATGTCGCTTAAAGACCCCTCGCAATCACCCGCTCATACTAGCCTGCGAGAGATTCAACGCATCGCTGAACATGCCAGTCATACCGTTAAGCAACTGCTTAAATACGCCAAGACACGCAGCGAATTAGTCGATACGTCTCATCTCGAAAGTGTCGATTTAATCGCCATTTGCCATGATGCCTGTGCCCAGACTGCCCCTAATATTTATAAACAAAGCCAAGAACTCGCCTTTGATCAACATAAAGCAATACCTAACATTTTGGGCGACCCCATTATGCTGCGCTGGTTGGTGACCAATCTCATCGAAAATGCCAGCGTGCATGCGGGTGGCAGCATGGCCTATAGAGGCGTTATAACCGTTGCACTAACGGCTGACACGCGCCAAGTAACGTTAACGGTTAGCGATGAGGGTACCGGCGTGGAGGAAGCGCAGCTTTCCAAATTGACGGAGCGCTTTTTCCGCCACAACAAACATACGCCTGGAAGCGGATTAGGGCTGGCCATTGTGGAACAAATTGCAACGACGCACTCTGCCCGACTGGCGTTAACGAATCGGCCCCAGGGCGGCTTTGAGGTCACGGTGACTTTCCCCGCTATTTAAGCGGCTGATTGACTATCCGCAGCATTAGCGGGGTCATAAAGATCAATAGCAGTAGGCGCAGTATGTGGTGAGAAACAACATAGACTGGGTCGATACCCATCACCATGGCGATCACCGCCATTTCTCCTACTCCACCAGGAATTAACGCAAGCAGGACGGCAACGAAGGCTAGTTGAGTAAAACTTGAAACCAACCATGCCATTAGCGCCGCTACCACCAACGCAAATAGGGCAAATGTAATCCCATAGCGCCCCATGCTGACTACCTGCGACCACTGAGTTCCTGAAAAACGCGAGCCTACAGAAGCCCCCAGCACCAGAAATGCTGCAAGCACTACCCCGGTCGGCAGGGAGTAATCAAATCCAAGATTAGCAATAATGGCCCCTGCGGCCATGGGCCCTAAAAACTCAGGCAGAGGAATTCTTAACAAGCGCGCTAACCACCAACACAGTGGTGCCAATAACAGAGGCAAAATATCGACTAAGGCTAGCGCTGATGGCGAACTGGCAAGCGCCACATCATCAACAAAAAAACTCGCCACGAAAGCCGCACCCGAGACCACGGTGACTAAGCGTAGTGAGTGAGAGATGGCGATCCAACGTAAATCTCCATTTGCACGTTCAGCCAGCACCAGCGCTGAATTCATACTCCCTGGGTACGAGCAAAAAATAGCATTCATCCGCCCTACTCTTGCTCGGTTAAAAATCCAGAACCCGCCGATCAACATTAGTCCCATATAAACCAGCATTGCCAGCACACTGGGGTACCACAAAACCAATCCTACGAGCTCATCTGCTTGGATTCGACTCCCGATAAATAGCCCTAGCAGTGCGATGGCGGTGCGGTGTACGCGCTTATCGACACCTGTTTTCACCCCCACCAGTGATAAGCCCATCACCATAAACAGAGAACCAAGCATCCAAGCCAAGGGCAATGAAAAAAGGGTGGCAAACCAGCCACCCACAAAACCCAAGCCAACGGTAATGACAGTTCTTTTCAACATTTCAAATTCTGAATTCAGGAATCATAGTTGAGCAGCCTCTTGACGCGCTTTAAGCCGCTTCATTAGTGGCTGGCTAAATAGTGAGATAAGCAGTAATGCAAAAATAGCCAGCGTTACTGGGCGCTCAAAAACGTACGTGATGTCGCCACCACTGATTTGGTAGGAGTGAAGTAGCGATTTTTCAGCCAGCGAGCCCAGTAGCATGCCGATCACGGCAGCGGGTACGGAGTAGCCATAGTGGCGAAATATCCAACCGATCACCGCAAACACCAGCACCGTAGCGGGCCCAGTCATATTGCCGGTTAGCCCGAATGACCCCATTACCGCCAGCACCAACACAGAAGGTATCAAGTAGCGCATGGGCACTTTGACGATATTGGCCAAGAGAGGAATAAACAGTAAGCCGATGATCACCAGTAGAAACACCTGGGCAAAGTTAGCGAAGATAATCGCGTAAACCACATCCGTTTGTTGGCGAATAAACTGCGGGCCGCCAGTGATGTTATGCATAGCAAACGCCGCTAACATTACCGCTGTAGCGCCACCGCCGGGAATCCCTAGTGCCAGCAGTGTTGCCATCGAGCCCCCTTCGGAGCTGCTGTTAGCCGCCTCAGAGGCCACGACCCCTTTCGGATTGCCTGTCCCAAATGAATCGGGATCCCGATCACGGCGCTTAGTTTCTATGTAAGAGAGCAGGTTAGACACGGAGGAGCCCACACCAGGAACCGCCCCTACCAACACCCCAATCAAACCACCCCGAATCATCACAACAGGGTAACGCATCGCCATTCTGCAGCCTTCGAAGATCTCACTCACCTTGACCTTGCGGGCATCGGCAGATTCAACGATGAAGCCTTTATTAGCTAGCTTAAATAGCTCTGAAGCAGCAAACATGCCCATCATGGCCGGAATGACGGGGACGCCGTCCAACAGGTAAGTTTGCCCCATCGTCCCGCGTGCTAAACCAATTTCGCTAAACCCAATCGTCCCCACTAACAGGCCAACAAATCCTGCAATCAAGCCTTTAAGCACCTGTTCGCCTTTTAAGCTCGCAATCAGCGTCATCCCCCAGAGAATCACTACAAACATCTCTGCTGGTCCTAATCTCAGCACCATGTAGGAAAGCGGCTGTATCATAAAGAACAGCACCACGTAGCCCATCAGCGCGCCAATCACCGAGGAGGCTAACGCGACACCTAACGCCTGGTTATGCTGCCCCTTTCGCGCCATGGGGTAACCATCAAACGCGGTAGCGATTGCCGAAGAGGTTCCCGGAATATTCATCAGAATGGCTGGGATACCGGCACCAAATGAGCCGCCAGTAAAAATAGCGGTAAGGAACAACATGGCTTGAATAAAGTCCATGTACATGGTCATTGGCAGGAAAATGGCCATAGCCATTGATATCTGCAGGCCTGGCGTTGCGCCAAAAATAAGCCCCAGCACGATACCTGGCACTACCACCAACCAAGGGCCAAAATTAGAAAAAAGCAGATCAAAACTCTGCCCTACTGCGCCAAAATCAATCATGGTATCTCCTCAGCTTGGAAGCAGCAGCAGTGTCATCGGGTACGGCAGCATCTGCGAGAAAAAGAACGCGACACTCAGCCCAAAAACGACGCTATAACCACCTACCAACAACCAATTGCGCTCCCCCTTAAGGATCAGGAAAAGCGCCAGAAACGCTACGGTGGCAATATCAAAGCCTATCGCTTCAAGCGACATTACATAGGCGGCGAAGAGGCCCACAACAGGTAATGTTTTATGCAGCGGTTCTTCTTCAGAGGAGCGAAACAGCGAGCCGTGTTTAATACGCAGGATCAACTCGAGTGCAATAATCGCTAACACGATAACGGCAAGTGGCAGTATAAGCAGCAGGTTTTGCGGTGTGGCGGATACGCGAATGGCATCTAATAAATACCATAGTGTAAAGCCAGCCAGACCCATGAGAACGATAAAGTCCCCATAGTCACGTTTACATTCAGACATGGTAAAACCCCATACTGGCCCCTCATTAATGTGAGGGGCCAGCTATCATGGAAGGATTCGTTCGGAAAAGCTGTTCGGAAAAACCTGGTCGTGAAAACTAGTTAAGCAGGTGAGCGTACTTTTCAAACACCTGATAGTTTTCGCGCATCAGCTCGTTGGAGCGCTCTGGGCCTACCCAAACGCCGCCCATTTCGTTGCGCTCGAGCTGCTCTTGAACATCTTTGCGGGCAAGCGCACTTTGAATAGCCGAGGAGATCTTCTCGAAACGCTCAGGATGCTGGCGCTCCATTTCACTGGTCACTGCAAAGCCGCGCATTGAGCCCTGAAGAACGGGCACCTCAAGATTCATCGGTGCCAGCGCTTCATTGATAGGGAGTGCATCCCACTGTTCAATGCGCTCATCACTTACGATCGCCAACGGGGTTAAGAACTCACGGATTCCCTCACTGCCCTGGGCACTAATAGAGACGAAATCCACCTGCCCACCCGCTACCGCTGAACGGGCTTCACCGCCGCTGTTATAGGTCACCAAGTTGAGGTTATCTTGGGGAATGCCTGCCTCATCAAGTAGCAAGCGCACCATTAAGTGACCAGCAGAACCTTGAACCACCGCGCCACGTACTTGACCCTTTTCTTCGCGAATCGCTTCAAGCAGGCTTGGCAGGTCTTCATAACCGCTGTCTTTATTTGCAGCGATTAGATCCAAATCAAACCACTGGAAGTTGATATAAGAAAAGTCGTCGACACTAAACTCTGCATCACCAGTAAGGATCGAGTTGGTTAAGTAGGGAGCAAACGTCGAGGCATAGACGGTATAACCATCATCAGGCACGTTAAGAACGTAATTAGAAGCAACCTGAGTGCCCGCACCGGGGCGATTAGTTACTTGTACCGGTACACCTAGCTCTTCGGAAATAGGCCCTGACATCATGCGGGTCATACGATCCGCACTTCCGCCGGTGCCAAAACCTACTACCATATTGAGCGGCCGAGAGGGAAAGTCGTCAGCTACAGCAGGAAGCGCCATTGATAAAGAGGCAATGGCGGCCGTTGCCCCTACCAGTATCGATTTGATATTAAACGATAAGGAAGCACTGGAAGTGTTAAGCATAGCGTGGCTCTCTTTTTATAGGTTTGTTTGGTTTTCGACACAGATCTTACCTTGTGTGCTTAAGACGCTACCCCACGAAACTGTCACCAACCTTGCATAAAGTAAGAACGCAACTAAAGTCTAACCCCTGCTAACTACCTGCCGATTAAGAAACGTGATGCCTGCATCAATGGTCATGCAGCAATGATGGCTATCCCTATTGCACTGACTTCCAGGTCACCTGGGTGTTCCTTAGCGTAAGCTAAAGTATTGTCTCGGGCTGTCGATAACACTATTAGCCTGCTTTGAACCTATTTCTCTAAGCAAGCCTGTGTAGCCGCGGTCGCGCCTGCTTAAAATAGCCCTTAACACTAACGAGAGATTGCCATGACCATCTCTTTACCTACCGGGAGTGCTTCTTTAGACGCACATCCTTTACGTAGTGAGCCGTTAAATGCCGAGAAGGTAACAACTACACCGGTCACTTCTAACGCCGCCCAGGAAGAAGCCAACACCAGCATTCATTTGGATCTTTCGCCCGTGGCTAGAGGCATCGCCTCAGCTTCAGAAAAGGCTGGTAACACACAGGAAGCGAAGAACACCAAAATCGATGAAAGCAATCTCCCGCAGGAGATTAAAGAACTACTAAAGCGAATTGTTGAATATAGAGAAAAATTAAAGGAGAAACAGCAGGAACTGGAAGAGGTTATGCGCGACAAGTCCCTAAACGATGAACAACGCCAAGCAAAACTCGACGCCCTGCAACAGGAAATCAGTAGCCTCAATAATTCGCTTCAAGAGGCTATGAGCCAACTAAGCAAACTCGTCACTCAGCTGGATCTTGATGATGATGCTGTTGTCGGAATGATGTCATTGGCCATGTCTTGATGACGTATCGCCGTTAAGGATTGATCTGCCGATTAAGAAACGCAATGCCTGCATCAATGGCGCCGCCACGGAATAGAAAGCTGGCGAAGTGGCCGCGCCAGCGCTGCAGATACAGCTCGCTCTCGATGTTATTTTCCTGCAGGGCTTGATAGAAGTCCGTGGCGTGATCCACCGGCACCAGTTGATCCCACTTGCCGTGGAACAGAAAAAATGGCGGCGTCTGCGGAGTAATTTGCCGTGCGGGAGAGGCTAGGCGATACGCTTCGTTTTCTTCAGCGCGGGTACCGCCGATAAAGTCGACGACTAAGCGTCCATCGTCAAACTTAAGCAAATCACTAGGTAGTCCTCCTGCCAATACTGCAGCCAAACAGCTCTGCTCACCGCCGTAAGGTTCAGCCAGCGGCCCCTCTACTCCCGCCACTGCCAGCAAACTCACTAAATGCGCCCCCGATGAAAACCCCACCCCGACAATACGGCTCGTATCCACCTGCCACCTATCGGCATTGGCGTGAATCCAGGCCATCGCCTGTTGCAAGTCGTGCAGTTGGCTGGGGAAGCGATACTCCGGCGCAAAGCGGTGCTCAATATTAACCGCCACATAGCCTTGCCCTGCTAAGCGCTCAGCGATGCCCTGCATATCTTCCGGTGTGCGATTACGCCAGCCGCCTCCATGCACAACTAAGGCAGCAGGTCGCAACCCACCGAGCGAGTCGTCGGGTAGATAAACATCAGCTGTTAACGCCTGGGGCCACTCTTCGGGCGTATAAGTGGCAGGTGACAAGCGCGTAAAAGGCTGGGGTTCGCGCAGCGCATTGCTCTCAATTGCAGGCTCACCCTGGCTAACGTGTTGGGCAGCGCTACAAGCACTCAGCATTAAGGCAATGGCCCCCAGGCCAGTCACGCGGCGGAGAGAGGTAAACGCGCAACGCTGCTGCCATACGCGAAGTTGCTCGGTTCGCGACATGATGCTTCTCCTTGAAAAGTAGGTGACCCCTCACCTAGCGACTACGACCTGCAACAAGCCAATAAGATCATGATTGTTGCACACTATCTGCAAACGGTTTGCACGTCGCCTAGCGATACTGTCATCGTCAACTCATCAGGAGAGTACTTATGAACGTTTCAAGTGCTAGGAAAATGTCAATTCGCCAACTGTTCGCCCCCGCCCTGCTGGCTATCGCCATTGTTCCATTAGCGTTTACCGCTCAAGCAAATAGCCACGGTGACCATGAAGGGCAAGGCCCTGATCGCGAACGCATGGAAGAGCGCATGGAAGAGCGTCGCCAGGAAGTGTACGAGCGTGCAGATATCTCAGCAGAGAAACAGGCAGAGCTTAACGAAGCACACGCTGAACATCGCGAAGCCATGCAGGCACTGCGTGAAGAGCATCACGAACGGGTAGCTGAAATTCTCACAGAAGAAGAGCAGCAAGCACTGCGCAACGCCATGCAAGAAGCCCATGAAGAGTATCGTGGCAAGCACGGCAAACGTGGCCATCACGATGGTAATAGTGACGAAAACGCCGACAGCGAATAAACGCAGGCCAAGCCTCAAACCTTGATCCAACGCCCGGTTTTCCGGGCGTTTTTGTGTCTGCGCTTTCATCAGCACGCTGATAACTCCACGCTAATTCAACCCAAATAGGAAGGTTAACTTGAAGGGGGACACTTAATCGCGTATTTTATTTGAACGTTCATTCAAAATAAAAATTCATCTTTCAACAACAGGAGTCCGCCTGCATGGCGAAAGACAACCCCATCCTCCCCTCCCGCGACCGCCTCAATCCCGTGGTTTTCCACGGCAGTGTGGCGGGTATCGTTATCTTTTTAGTACTCACCATGCTGTTCACCGAGCAAGCCGGTGCTTTTTTTGATGCCGGGCTTGCCTGGGTCAGCAAAACCTTTGGCTGGTACTACATGCTGGCGATTGTTGCCTACCTGGTCTTTGTGGTTGCTATTGGCATGTCACGCTTTGGCAGTATTCGCCTAGGGCCCGATCACTCACGACCCGAGTTTTCGCTACTCTCCTGGTCAGCCATGCTGTTTGCCGCGGGTATCGGTATCGACCTGCTGTTTTTCAGCGTTGCCGAGCCAGTGGCCCACTATTTGGCACCGCCGGATTTAACCCCGGAGAGCCAAGCTGCGATGCGTAACGCCGTCGTCCAAACCTATCTGCACTGGGGGCTCTCCGGCTGGGGGCTGTACGTGTTGATGGGTATGGCGCTGGCCTACTTTAGCTACCGCCATCGCCTGCCGCTAGCGATCCGCAGCGCGCTCTACCCAATTCTAGGGAAGCGTATCCACGGCCCCATTGGCAACGCAGTGGACATTACCGCGGTTATTTCTACCGTGTTCGGCATTGCTACCAGCCTGGGTATCGGGGTGATGCAGCTCAACTACGGCCTCACCTATATGTTCGGCGTGCCGGAAACGCTCACCGTGCAGGTGATTTTGATTGTACTGGTGGTGGTATTAGCAACGATTTCTGTGGTGACCGGCGTTGAGAAAGGCATTCGCCGCCTCTCTGAGTTCAATATGCTGCTGGCATTGGCGCTGATGCTGTTTGTGCTCTTTTCAGGCGACACCCTGGTACTGCTGGATAAGGTGGTCAATAACGCCGGTGATTATCTATCCGGTTTTGTCGCTGCAAGCTTTGACACCTACGCCTTTGCCGATGAAGGCGCCCAAGAGTGGAAGATGTGGTGGACGATCTTCTTCTGGGGCTGGTGGATTGCCTGGACACCGTTTGTGGGTCTGTTCCTGGCACGTATCTCCCGCGGCCGCACCATTCGTGAATTTGTCGCAGGCGCCTTGTTTATTCCGCTGGCCTTTATGATGGTGTGGATGTCGGTATTTGGTAACAGCGGCATTGAGCTGGTGGCCAACCAGGGCGTTGTCGAACTGGGTGAACAGGCTCTTAACACCCCACAAACAACGCTCTACACGCTGCTTGAGTACTACCCCTATGTCGGCCTAACTGCGGCGGTTGTCACCGTGCTGGGTATCGTGTTCTTTATTACCTCAGCGGACTCCGGTGCACTGGTACTGGCCAACTTCACCTCTATTTTGAGCGACGTGAACCACGATGCGCCGGTGAAACTGCGTATTTTCTGGTCTGCGACGATAGGGTTGATCACCATAGCTCTGCTGATGGCCGGAGGCTTGAACGCACTACAGAGTGCCGTCGTTATAACCGCACTGCCCTTCTCAGTGGTGATTTTCGCGGTAATGGTGGGCATGTATAAAGCGCTGAAACTTGAAGGTAGCAAAGCCGATGCACGCCGCATGATTGCTGGTGGTGCCCCCGGTGGTGACTGGCGAGAGCGCCTGGATCGCGCCCTGGATACCTCTAATCGTGCGGGTGCCGCTGCGACGATCGAGCACTCTATTCGCCCAGCGATGACCCAGTTTGCTCAGGAGCTTGAAAGCCGTGGTCAAACCGCCAATGTGACCGAAGAGCATGTCGAGGGCGAGTCGCTACCGAACCTGACGCTCCAGGTCGACTTCGGTGACGCCACCAGCTTTGTCTACCAAGTGTGTCCGCACCGTATGCGCACACCAAGCTTCATCCCTGCCGATGATGACTTCTATGTACGTCTGGATGTCTACCTGGCGGAAGGTGGACAAGATAAAGACCTTAACGGTTATACCCGTGGTCAGGTGATTGGTGATTTGGTGGCTGAGTATGAGCGCCACTTACACTTCCTCACCTTGGCCGGTGAGCAGATGGGTCATGTTCAGGCAATGCCTGGCACCATCGGCGAACCGCCTGAAGACTCGCAGATATAAGTAAGCATCTGCGCTTAGCCTAAAAAAATCCCAGCCAAGCGGCTGGGATTTTTTGTGCGCGAACGACTCCGCGACTAACGACTTGTTGTGCAAATTTCACCGCAGGCGTAGCGTAATGGCTTGTTTTCCCTATTTTTAGGAGGCTGACTCTATGTCCCGTGTCCATCAATCTTCGGGATACGTTTTCCCGATGCCTGGCCGCGCGTTAGTAAACGCCTGGCGTGAAGGGTATACGCTGGCCAAATTCAAGCGGGATGTAATGGCGGGTCTGACGATTGGTGTGGTGGCGGTACCGCTCTCCATGGCGCTGGCCATCGCTACTGGCGTGCCACCTCAGCACGGGCTATACACTGCCATCGTGGCAGGCGCGGTGATCGCCTTGACCGGCGGTTCGCGGTTTAATATCTCTGGCCCTACCGCCGCCTTTGTGGTGATCCTATTCCCCATTGTGGCCAATCATGGTTTGGGCGGGCTGCTGATTGCTACCTTTATGGCAGGCGCCATTTTGGTCGCGCTGGGGCTGTCGCGGCTGGGCAGTCTGATTCAGTACGTCCCCTACCCGGTCATTCTTGGCTTCACAGCGGGCATTGGCGTCGTCATTGCGCTGCTGCAACTGCCCGATTTTCTCGGTTTGGCCGGGGTCGAGCTCGGCGATAGTACTCTGCGTAACCTCATGCTGATTGGTCGAGCACTGCCCACTCTGTCACTGGCTGAAATCAGCGTCGGGCTTGTGACCTTGGCAACGCTGTTAATCTGGCCCCGTCTGAATACGCCAGTTCCTGCCCCGCTGGTTGGCTTGGCGGTGGGTACCCTGGTTGCCGCCCTGCTGCTGGTGGGTGGTGTCGAGGTCGATACTATCGCCTCGCGCTTTAGCTGGGAGTATCAGGGCGAAAGCGGCAGTGGCATTCCTCCCTTCGCGCCTGGCTTTATCGCACCGTGGCATTTCCCTGGTGCCGATGGCACGCCGCTTGAGATCGACTTTGCGCTGATTCAGGCTCTGCTTGGCCCGGCACTGGCGATTGCACTGCTGGCGGCCATTGAGTCGCTACTGTGTGCCGTGGTAGCAGATGGCTTAACTCGCACCCGCCATGATCCTAATGCCGAGCTAATTGGCCAGGGGCTGGGCAATATGGTGGTGCCCTTCTTCGGCGGCATTACCGCCACGGCGGCCCTTGCCCGCACCGCGACCAATATCAAAAGCGGTGCCTTTTCACCTATCGCTGCAGTGGTGCACTCAGTCGTAGTGCTACTTGCCGTGGTCGTGCTCGCGGGAGTACTGGGATATGTACCCATGGCCGCTCTGGCTGCCCTGCTCTTCATCATTGCCTGGAACATGAGCGAGGCGCACCACTTTATGCATACGCTGAAAAGCGCCCCCGCCAGCGATGTTTGGGTGTTGGTGATCTGTTTCGTACTCACGGTTGTTTTCGACATGGTGGTTGCCGTGGCCGTGGGTATTGGCCTAGCCGCCGCGCTGTTTATTCGCCGAATGGCACAGCTGACTCATACCCAACGCTTGGCGGCGCCCAACACCAGCGAACACTTCCCGCCGGAAGTAGCCCTTTATAAGATAAGCGGACCGCTGTTTTTTGGCGCAGCAGAAAAGGCCATTGCCACACTCAGAGTGATTGACCACAGCGTAAAAATCGTCGTTCTGGATATGCGCGATGTACCCAGCCTGGATACCACCGCCATGGTGGCGCTGGATACGCTGCGACGCGAGCTGGGCGAGCATGGGGTGGGGGTAATATTTGTAGGGTTGTCACCGCGCATGGCGCTGAAACTCAAACGCGCGGGCATTAAGCGCGAAGCAGGTAAGTTAGCGGTTGTCAGTAACCTTGCCCACGCAGAGCGAATGGCGCGCCGTTGGTTGGGCCGACAGGGGAACGGCGGGGATTAAATCGTGCCTGAGCAGTGACACTACCGAAATTAAAAAGGGGAGTTGCCTCCCCCTGAGATACGACACTAGAACGATGTCAGCTCGCCATGTCCAACACGATACGACCTTCGATCTTGCCGTCGATCATGCGCTGGAAGACATCGTTGATATTGTCCAGCGTATCGGTTGCGACCGTGGCCTTAACCTTGCCTTCGGCAGCGAAATCCAGCGCTTCCTGCAGATCGCTGCGCGTACCAACGATAGAGCCACGTATGGTAATGCCATTGAGCACTGTGCTAAAGATTGGCAGCGGGAAGTCGCCGGGTGGTAGGCCATTGAGCACCAGTGTTCCGCCGCGGCGTAGCATATTCTGCGCTTGATCAAACGCCTTCGGCGACACCGCTGTCACCAAGGCCCCGTGAGCACCACCAATGGTTTTCTTCAGGTACGCCGCTGGGTCGGTTTTCATGGCGTTAACGGTTACCGTGGCGCCTAAACGCTCAGCCAGGGCTAGCTTACCGTCATCGATATCGACAGCCGCCACGTTCAGCCCCATCGCTTTGGCGTACTGCACCGCCATATGGCCAAGCCCACCTATCCCCGAAATCACCACCCACTGACCGGGGCGGGTATCGGTCATTTTCAAGCCTTTATAAACCGTTACACCGGCACACAGCACCGGGGCTATTTCGATAAAATCAACGGCATCCGGCAAGCGCCCTACATAGCCTGCATCCGCTAAGGTGTAGTCCGCGAACCCGCCGTTAACGCTGTAGCCGGTATTCTGCTGGGACTCGCACAGCGTCTCCCAACCGCCTAAACAGTGCTCGCAGTAGCCGCAGGCCGAGTAGAGCCAGGGCACACCAATACGATCACCCTCTTTGACATGGGTGACACCTGCACCCACCGCCACGATATGCCCAACGCCTTCATGGCCGGGAATAAACGGTGGCGAGGGTTTCACCGGCCAATCGCCGTGGGCGGCGTGTAAATCGGTATGGCAAACCCCAGAGGCCGCCACTTTCATCAACACTTCGCCCTGCTTGGGGCGAGGTACATCAACTTCTTCTATGACCAACGGCTGGCCAAACTCACGAACGACCGCCGCGCGCATTGTGCTATCCATGATGCAACTCCTAATAGTTTTCGATACGGCAGTTTAAGCACTGCTCTTATCAGTAGAGTCAGCGTCAGGGGACTGACAATTACCGCCCGGCTGATGCCGGACGGTGTGGGTTAGCTATACATAGAAAAACGTGGCGGGTTAGAAGAAGCCCAGCGGATTGATGTCGTAGCTGACCAGCAGGTTTTTGGTTTGCTGGTAGTGCTCAAGCGCCACCTTGTGAGTTTCACGGCCAACGCCGGATTTTTTATAGCCACCGAAGGCCGCATGGGCGGGATACTGGTGGTAGCAGTTGGTCCATACACGTCCGGCTTGAATGCCTCGGCCCATGCGGAAGGCGACGTTGATATCGCGGCTCCACACGCCTGCGCCCAAACCAAACTCGGTGTCGTTGGCAATCGCCAACGCTTCTTCTTCATCCTTGAAGGTAGTGACTGCCACCACCGGGCCAAAGATTTCTTCCTGGAAGACGCGCATCTGATTGTTACCCTTCAGCAGCGTGGGCTGGATGTAGTAACCATCGTTGATGCTGTCGTCCATGGTCTCTTTATTACCGCCGGTGAGGAATTCCGCGCCTTCATCTCGGGCGATATCCATATAGGACATGATTTTATCGAACTGCTCTTGAGAGGCCTGAGCCCCCACCTGCACGTCGGTATCCAGTGGATTGCCGCGTTTGATGGTTTTGGTACGCTCGATGACCTTGGCCATGAACTCCTCGTACATGCTCTCTTGGATCAGCGCACGTGACGGGCAAGTACACACTTCACCCTGGTTAAAGAACGCCAGCACCAAGCCTTCGACTGCTTTATCAATAAAGGTCGGTTCGGCGTTCATGATGTCGGCAAAGTAGATGTTGGGGGATTTGCCGCCTAGCTCCACGGTAGAGGGAATGATGTTTTCCGCCGCGCATTTCAAGATATGCGAGCCAACAGGGGTAGAGCCGGTAAAGGCGATCTTGGCAATGCGCTTGCTGCTTGCCAACGCCTGCCCTGCCTCGGCGCCAAAGCCATTGACGATATTAAGGACGCCCGGAGGTAGCAGGTCGCCAATCAATTCGACGACTTTTAATATCGATGCTGGGGTTTGCTCGGCAGGTTTGAGCACCACGCAGTTACCCGCCGCCAGTGCAGGCGCCAGCTTCCAAACCGCCATTAGAATCGGGAAGTTCCAGGGGATAATCTGGCCCACTACGCCAAGCGGCTCGTGGAAGTGATAAGAAACCGTGTTGGCATCGATATCCGCCGCCGTGCCTTCCTGCGAGCGTATGCAGCCGGCAAAGTAGCGGAAGTGGTCAACCGCCAGCGGCAGATCGGCGTTCAGTGTTTCACGCACGGCTTTGCCGTTGTCCCAGGTTTCGGCAACGGCAAGCATTTCCAGGTTCTGTTCAATGCGGTCAGCGATTTTCAGCAGGATATTGCTGCGCTCTTGGGCGGATGTTTTCCCCCAGGCAGGTGCCGCTTTGTGGGCCGCATCCAGCGCTTTATCGATATCCTCTGCCGTTGAGCGGGGGATTTCGCAGAAGACATGGCCATTGACGGGGCTGATATTATCGAAGTATTGGCCTTTCACCGGGGCCACAAATTCACCGCCGATATAGTTGCCATAGCGTTTTTCAAATGACACCACAGAACCGGTATCACCAGGGTTGGCGTAGATCATTGTATTGCTCCTGAGTATTATGATTATTAAAGGTGCATTGACAGTGTTGTTCACTAAAGCAAATGGCGATATAGCCCGATGGCAGGATTAGCCCTCATCCCTTGGTAGGAGACGCCATGTATTCCCTGTTGGTGGCGGATGACCATCCGCTGTTCCGAGACGCGCTACAAACCGTGATTAGCGGGGGCTTGGCAGGCAGCCTGCTATTGGAAGCAGAGAGCCTTGCTGATGCAATAACGCTGATTGAAGCGCAAACAGAGCTAGATCTATTGCTGCTGGATTTAAGCCTTCCGGATGCGGAAGGCTTAGAGGGGCTGACAGCACTGCGAGAGGCATTTCCCTGGTTGCCGGTGGCGATTGTTTCTGCACATCAAGAGCGCCAGCTGGTACTCGATGCCATTACCCTCGGCGCGGTGGGCTATATTCCCAAATCCACACCCCGGGAAGCGCTGCTGGCGGCGTTAACGCAGATTCTTGAAGGCCAGCTCTACCTGCCGCCCGATATCATGCGTCGCCCAGCACCGCGCACTTCTGCGGTGCCACCCATTGCAAATGCTTCATCGACCAGCGAGCGGTTGGCGCGTTTAACCGATAAGCAGTTAGAGGTGTTGGCGTGCATGACGACAGGCATGTCGAACAAGCATATTGCCCGGGAGTTGTTGATTGCCGAAACGACCGTCAAAACCCATGTCTCGGCAATTCTGCGCAAGCTGAATGCCACGAGCCGGGTTCACGCCATTGTTATCGCAGGCGAGGAAGATCTAAGCTTTCACCGGGCCAACCGCACGCGTTAGGCTTTATTGAGCAGTGTGGCTAGCAGCATGCGCAGCCGCAGGGGCTTTAACGGTTTGAGCAGGCAGTACATGCCCGCTTCGCGGGTTGCGCGCTTAATCTCCGCCTCGTGATTGGCAGTAATCACCACCGCTGCCAAGCCTGGATAACGGCGCTGCAGTCGCGCGGCCAACTCAATGCCGGTTTCGCGGTGATCGCCCAAATGATAATCCACCAGCAATACTGACGGTCGCTCACCGTCGCTGGCAGCCTCTAACGCACTCACCGTGGCAGCGGCGCGCACTCGGCACCCCCAACTGCCTAGCAGCGCCTGCATACCTTCTATAATCGCCAGGTCATCATCAATCACCCAAATGACACAGCCGCTTAGCGGATCCTCTGCAACGTCAGGCAGCGGCGTATAATGAGTGCTCGCCACTGCAGGCGGCGCGGCCGTCGCGTAGGGTACGGTGATCGAAAATAGCGCACCCGCGCCAGGGCTAGAGGCGAGCGAGATCGGTTGTCCCAGCATGGCGCTGATCCGGTCAACGATGGCTAGACCCAACCCCAAACCGCGGCTGTGGGAGCTATTGGGCTGATTAGCGCGGCGAAACTCCAGAAAGATCGCTTCCCGCTGCTGCTCAGGGATCCCGGGGCCGGTATCGCCCACCATAATTTCCAGGCCATCTCGTCTCCGCCGACAGCCCAGCAGCACGCGCCCCTGCTCGGTATAGCGCACCGCGTTGCTTAAGAAGTTGCGGATCACTCGCGCCAGCAACGCTAGATCCGACTCGACCACCGCACTGGAAGGCACGTAGTGCAGTGTCAGCCCCCGCACCCCGGCCACTTGGCGATACTCCTCTGCCAGCGCATCTAGCAGCGTGCTCACCGCGAAGGGCGCTTTATCGGCGTGGAGTACGCCTGCGTCCAAACGCGAGATATCCACTAGCGTTCCTATCAAGCCTTCAACATCTTTCAGCGAACGGCCAATATGGCCGACCAGAGCTTGTGAGGTATCAGGAAGCGAGTGGGTTTCTAACGCACTGGCAAACAGCCGGGCGGCATTGAGTGGCTGAAGCAAATCGTGACTGACCGCCGCCAGAAATTTCGTTTTGGAGAGGTTAGCGGCTTCGGCTTCGGCTTTCGCGGCCAGTAGGCGCGTATTGACCTGGCTCAGTTCGTCTAAGGTGCGGTGCAGTGCATCAGTGCGCTCACGCACCTGTTCGGCAAGTAACACTGAGCGTTCAAACGCGGCATAGGGCGCGGGGTCGGCACCGCTTCCCGTTTCCACCCGCTCCATCAGCGCTTGGCACACTTTACGCAAGCGACGGTTCTCTTCCCACAGCGCCGCGACATCCGCCGCGTCAGTGTTTGTGGTTAGTTGGAAGAGATCCAAACGCCACCCCCGTAAACGTTTGATTCACATGCATACCATGATGCTGTTCACCGTACGTATTGAACCCCACTACGCCTGCCTGGCGCAGCAACTGCGATGCCTGATCCAACTGTTGTAACGCCTCGAGCTCCATCCTGCGTAGAAAACAGTCGCAGCCAATAATCATGCTCGGCGCGCCTAGGCGGGCACCTACTCCAGCAAGCATCACGCTGAGATTATCCAGTAGCGGCGTGGGCTGCATGGCGGTCAGTACAATGCCGTTTTCCACCGCGCAGTAAAAGCTCAAACTACTGTCGCTATTAACACGCTGAATAGAGCGCACGTAGTGCTGGCCGCCGATGCGTACGGCTAATGGATGACGGGCAAAAATGCCAGCGTTGAGCTGCGCAGGCGCACTACCTACCAGTTCGGCATATACCTGGGCGGCAGGCAACCCGTTGAGTTCTATCACCCGCCGCTGTTCGCGGTCAGCCTCGGTCACTACGAGTTTGTGGGCCAATGGTATTAAGTGGTGGGTTGAAAATACTTCAAAAGGCAGCCGAGTGTTGATCATCACCACCACTGCTGCACGGGTATAAAAGCGCCCAGCGGTATACACATGGGTATGGCTAAGGTGATTGTCGTCACCCGCCGAGCCGCCAAAACTGGGGATACGGCCTAGGGCGGCATCTAAGGTAGCGAGCACCTGCTCTTCACGGCTGGATAAGCCATCCAATAGCGTCAGCGCAAAGCTGTGTTCGTTAATCGGCGCGATGGTTTGTTGGCGGCACTGCTCCAACAGCGTATCGACCAGCGGTTGAGCGTTGGCTAGTTCAAAATGCTCCAGGTCGTCGATCAGCGCCGTTTCAATGGCAAACAGTCGGCGATCAAACCCAATCGCCACGATGGAACCGCGGTCATAGCCTCCAGGGGTTATTTCCCCAGCCGTCGTACAGCCACTTAGCGGCGTGGTGGGAAAACTACTTTCCAGCGCGTCTGCTAGGGCAGCTAAATCATACTCCGCGCTGCAGAAGAACAGCACGAACCCCAAGTGTTCGTGCTGTAAAGCGTCGGCTAACTCCGCCGCTGCCTGGCAAGCATTAGCCTGCTGACTGGCCGCAGTAAGAATACCCTGCTCAACCTGATAAGTGGTCACGGCACCACCTCTCTAGTGCGGCATATGTATGCGCCGCTGCAAGTCTTAACGCGCAGAACGCATCATCAAGCTGCTTAGATGTCGCATGTTGCGTTTCAGCTAATTTTTCAAGCTGCTTCGCCAATTCGGCAAGCTGGTCGGCGCCCATACTCAATGACTCGCCGCGCAGTTGGTGGGCAAGCCGCTCAACCTGCTGTGTCTGCTCTGACGTTAGGGGAGTAGCGGCCAAACACGCAGCCAACTGAGCGGAGTAATCGCTTACTTGCTGATGATATAGCATGATCAGTTGTGTAACGCTCGCCTCCCCTAGCGTCGTTTTCAGCATGCCAAGGGTATCGCTGTTAAGGAGTGATTGCTGCTTGGTTAACGGAGGAGAGACCGCTAATGCCTGTAAAGGCGTTGCGTCTGGGGTTGCAAAAAGTTGTAATGCCAACACGTTACTTAACGCCGCAAGCGACAGTGGCTTAGTGATGTAATCATCCATGCCCGCCGCCAGGCAGCGTTTACGGTCATCTTCAGCCCCCCCGGCCGTCATGGCAACAATCGGCACACTGGCCAGCCAGCCACCCTGTTCCCGCAAACGCTGGGTGACTGCCAGGCCATCCATATCGGGCAGTTGAATATCCATAAAGATCAAATGCACTTGTTGGGATTCGGCCATGGCCAAGGCATCATGGCCGTTCTCGGCCCAGACGACATCGCAACCTAAGCGCGCCAACAAGCCCATCGCGACTTTGCGATTAACGGCATTGTCCTCTACCAGCAGCAGTGTTGTGCCGGTAAAGTCCCGTTTGGGGGATGGGGGCAGCGTACTGGATACGGGGTCGGCGGCGATCAAGGGCAACTCACACCAGAAAGTGCTACCTTGGCCTAATTGGCTTTTTACCCCTAATCGCCCTTGCATGGCTTCGCTTAACCGTTTGCAAATTGCCAGCCCTAGCCCGGTACCCCCAAATCGACGTGCCACCGATTCATCCGCTTGCTGAAAAGGCTCAAATAGACGCTGCTGTTGCTGTTCGCTTAGACCACAGCCCGTATCACTGACCTCAAACAGTAACTGCTCCACCGTCGAAGAGACTCGTACGCTGACATCACCGTGATCAGTGAATTTAATCGCATTGGCAATTAGGTTAAGCAAAATTTGCCTCAGCCGACCTGCATCGACAAGCACCCAGGCAGGCACCAGTGCATCGACATTGACCGATAGCGTTAACCCTTTCATTTTTGCTCGGGGCGCAAATAGCACGACAACACTATCGACCAGCGGCTTGAGTTCCGTAGGCGATGTTTCAAGGGTTAAGTGCCCTGCTTCGATTTTTGAGAAATCGAGAATTTCATTGATCATCGCCAGCAATTGGTTGGCGCTGTCGTGGATCGTATGAGCGTAATCTTCTACCTGAGCGGGGCTGGCGGATTCACGCAGCAGCTCACTCATGCCGATAACACCGTTCAGCGGCGTGCGAATTTCATGGCTGACCATGGCTAAAAAGTCTGACTTTGCCTGATTCGCCGCCTGAGCCTGTTTGGCGGTGACTTCCAACTGCCGACCAAGCTGCTCCTGGCTCCGCCTTATCGCCGCACTCTCACGCATTTCACGCACCAAAAAAGCAATCACCAGAAACGCCGCTAAGCTCATGCCAATAATCAGGCTCATCAGCAACTTGTAAAGCAGGCTGAGCTGGGCACGCTCCTCCGTCGCCGATTCGGCTAAATAGCCGTTAATAGCAATAACCAGGCGTTCAGTCAGTTGCGTTAGTACCTGTAGCTCATCTTCCAGCGCTGCTATCGGCAGTTGATCAAACACGCCGTAGGGTTCGAATATGATATCCAGCACATCAAGCTGCTGCTGAATTTCTTCCAGTAGCTCACGGGCGGTATCGATCTGCTGCAACAAGTTGCTGACTTCGCCGTCGTTAAGCAGCGTTATACGGCTATAAAGTAGCTCAAAGCGAAGATTTAGCTCCTCGTGAGCCGTCGGAGTTATCGGCTCGCGGGTTGCCGCCAATAAATGATTAAGTAGCTGTACCGCATCACGATCCAGCTTATAAACAACCCAGGCGGTATCTTCCCTCAGGCTTTGGGTTAGATTTTCCTGCCGCCAAGCGGCCAAGGTAGCGACGACCAACGCCGCAGCGAACAGTAACACCGCGACAATGGCAACGAGCTTAAAACGGCGAGGATAACGCAGTAGGTTGGAAGCCTGCGCACTAGGAGCGCTAGAGAACATTAATATGCATAACCTGCCATACCGCTCTAAAGCGGATTTTTTCGCTTAACAGCACTTCATCTTGATCAAAGGGGTAGAGCACCCACAAAGGGCCATATTCGCGAATCGGAATCGCCTCACCGTTTTTTTCGATGGCTAAGATGACATCGTGCTCAATAAAATCACTGACCGGTATTTCGGCTTCGTAACCGTTCAGCGCGGAAACGTGAACCGCATCACTGTCGGAGCTTAATAGCGCCAAAAGATCACGCATTAAAGGGCCACTATAGTGGCTTCGGCCCTCTGTCCACGGCGTGCTGGTATCAAATTCATACTGTGGTAAAGCCGCTAACATGGCCCGGTCAAACTGCGCTTCACTCCCCACATTGGTAAGGTCTATGTTACCACTGACGGTCAAAATAACGGGCCCGTTAGGCACGTCTAGTTCATCGACTGAATCAGCAAGCCCCACCAGGGGAGCGCTGAACATCAGCACGGCCCACCCCATTAACCACGCTTTCACAGTAAACACCTCACGCAAGGTTGCCCGCTGGTTATAGCTCCCAGGAACAATAAAAGAAGACAGCGTAAAGGTTACGCCATCTCCTTAAGCAGGTCAGGGCAAATACTGTTTTTTTCGTCACTGAAACGTTATTTACTGTTCACACTAGGGTTACGATTTGATTTTCTCGAAGGGTTCAAAGCGCACCAAATCTTCGTAGGCGTGCCAACTGGCATGTCCTAGCACAGGCAAAATAAGTGCAAGACCAATGTAAAACGTCATAACGCCAACCAGAACGCACAGGGTAAGAATCACCGCCCATAACAGCATCACGCGAAAGTTACGCGCGACACAGCGTACGCTAGCTTCTATCCCCTCCATAAAGGTTAGGTCTTGATCCATCAAGGTAGGAATCGCTACAACGCTTATGGCGAAGGCGCCAAAGGCTAAAATCCCGCCTGCAACTGTGCCCACTGCCAACATGCCCAGGCCCTCTGAGGTGGTCAGCAGCGCAGTATAGAGCGACGCGGGACTAGGCACTTCAAAACCGAAAAATAGTGCGAACAGCAGCGTGGCCAAACGAATCCAAGCGAGGAAGAAGATCATCATCATGACGCCCATCATCGCCAGCTGACCAGCATGGGGCTTCCAGCTTCCAAACGCATCACCTAGGTTAGGTACTTGTCCACGTTCCAACGCTCGGCTAATACCATAAGAGCCTACTGCCACCAGCGGGCCAATAAACATAAACCCGGCAATCATGGGCAGCAGCCAGTACCAGTAGCCCATGGTGAAGGCGCCAAGAGTAATGGCAATACTCAACCCCACCCAAAACATGCCATAAGAGAGGCTCACTACCGTTGCCCGACGAAAATCCTCTACGCCAGCAGCCAACCACGCCCTGGGTCGATCCAATCCAACCTTGTTAATAGTGATTTTAACGCTGGGTTGATCCGCATGGTGGTTTGTTTTTGTTGTAGCCGCATTCATGGCATCACTCCTGTTGTTCCTGATATAGACCCTGGATTCAGGATTTACCTCTAAGGCATCAACACTCATTACCCGTTGACGGTATTAACACTAAATTAATGGCTTAACATTATTTGTTAATACCCTCTTAATGTAGCTGACCAACGCTGTTTGGGGTGACGCTTTGAGATGCGCGTACAAAAAATCCACGAAACAGCTGTCAACCGCCAATTAAATTGCTGCGTTAGTAAAAACCGATATAGTCAAGACGCGCGACGGACGGCCATAAAAAACTCCGAGCAACTGCCCGGAGTTTTGGGTTTTCCGTACGTGACGCTCTGAATGTCTAGCGCACAATCATTACCGACATTTTGGCATGGTGCACAACGTGCTCTGCATTGGGGCCGAGCACATAATCGACAAACTTACGCTTATTGTGGGAAGCCATGACGATTAGATCGACGTCCAGTTTCTTACCGGCTTTAATAATGGCCTCCCAAGGTGAGCCATCCACAATGACACTTTGTACCTGAATGTCGTCGGGCACATTCGTCTTGATAAAGTCATGGAGCGCATCGGTGATCGCTGTATGCGCTTTTTTGGAGAAGTCCTTGGGGAAGTAGGAGCCCACCATGGGCATACGATAGTCCGGCAGTACCGTCACCACATGAAGCGAGGCGCCAAAAGTTCGACATAGCGTCAGGGCTGTGGGCAGCGCCTTCGACCAGGAAGACTCCTCGTTCAAATCCACCGGCAACATGATCTTGCTATACATGGCACTCTCCTTCATGCGGTGGCGGCAGCTTGCGTGTTATCGCGACGCCGACGCTGCATCAATACGATCAACCCAAAGACCAAGAAGGCAGGAATCCACATTAGCTCCTTAGTCCAGCGGTCGACGGGGGCCAGAACTTCGATGATTTCTTGATCGAAGTCGAAACCGAGCTCTGCCGCTTGGCTGCCGTAGGTCACCATATCAACGGTTGCCGTGCCATCCTCAATAAAGAGCTCCATGCCCAGGTTATTGAGCCGCTCCTGACCTGTTTCGCCTTCAGGTACCGGTAATGTCATGTAAGTGGTCATGGGATCGCCATAATCATCAAGACCCGCAATCTGCAAACGCAAAGTGGAGTCTTCATCCACATCACCCAGCGCTTCGACGAATTGCGCGGGCGGGATGGATTCGTAGGGATCATGAATCATGTCCATCCAGAAACCAGGCCGGAACAGCGTGAACGCAATCAGCAGCAGCACGATAGACTCATACCAGCGGTTGCGCGTAATCATAAAGCCCTGGGTCGCGGCAGCGAAGATCAACATGGCGATGGTCGACACCACAAAGATCAACACCCCCTGAAGGAAGGTCACATCGATGAGTAGCAGATCTGTATTGAAGATAAACAGAAACGGCAGCGCCGCGGTACGAAGGCTGTAATAGAACGCCTGGAAACCGGTTCGAATGGGATCGCCACCGGATACTGCCGCCGCCGCAAAGGAGGCCAGCCCCACCGGTGGGGTAACGTCGGCCATGATGCCGAAGTAGAACACGAACAGGTGTACCGCAATCAATGGTACCAGCAAGCCATTTTGAGCGCCCAGGTTGACGATGACCGGTGCCAGTAGTGCCGATACGACGATGTAGTTTGCTGTCGTAGGCAGCCCCATGCCGAGGATCAAGCTAAGCACAGCGGTAAGCAGCAAGATTAGCATCAAGTTGCCCATGGCCAGCGTTTCCACCACTTCGGCTAGCACCAGACCCACCCCGGTCTGGGAGACGGCACCGACGATGATACCGGCGGTGGCCGTGGCAATGCCAATGCCGATCATGTTGCGGGCACCAGTGACCAGGCCATTCCAAAGATCCATCGCGCCTTCACGCAGATCCGCCCTCATATCGCTGCGTCCGCGAAAGATTGACGTAATGGGGCGCTGGGTCAGAATAATGAAAATCATGAAAACGGTGGCCCAGAAAGCCGACAGTCCTGGCGATAAACGTTCCACCATCAGACACCACACCAGCACAATAACCGGCAGGATGTACTGCAAGCCAACCAGCACCGTCGGTTTGGTCTGGGGCAGTGTAAAGATCGGTTGGTTAGGGTCATCGAGCTCGAGCTCTGGGTAACCGGCCGCCAGTTTGAGCAGGGCAATATAAATGACCGTAAGTCCAACGGCTACCACCCAGGGGGTCGCATCCCCCAGTACCGGCTTGAGCCAGCCAAGGCCGTAATAAACAGCCAGGGCGGTGCCCATCATCAGTAGCAAACCACCGAGAAAGCCAATCACTTTATTGACCAGCGGCTTAGGTGGGTTACTGCTTTGCAGCCCCTTCATGTTGGCCTTGAGGGCCTCAAGGTGAACGATGTAGACCAGCGCAATATAGGAGATCAGCGCGGGAAGGAAGGCATGCTTGATCACCTCGACATAAGAGATGCCCACATACTCGACCATCAAGAAAGCGGCCGCCCCCATTACCGGAGGCATAATCTGTCCATTAACCGATGACGCCACTTCAACAGCGCCCGCCTTTTCCGCGGAAAATCCGACACGTTTCATCATCGGCACGGTAAAGGTGCCGGTGGTCACCACATTGGCAATCGAGGAGCCGGAAATCAGACCGGTCATGGCCGAGGCCACCACGGCAGCTTTCGCTGGTCCGCCGCGATAGTGGCCCAATAGTGAGAACGCCACCTTGATAAAGTAATTGCCAGCGCCGGCCTTATCGAGCAGGGCACCGAATAACACAAACAGAAACACGAAGCTGGTTGATACCCCCAGAGCGATACCGAAGACCCCCTGCGTAGTCAACCACTGGTGATTAATCAAGCCAAAGAGGCTCACCCCACCATGGGAAAGAATACCCGGCATCCAAGGGCCAGCCAGGCTATAGAGAAGAAAAACCGACGCTACAATCATTAACGGCGGGCCAAGCGCTCGACGCGTCGCCTCGAGCAGCAGCAGTATCCCTGCGATGCCAATAATAACGTCCTGCAGTATCGGTGCGCCGGGGCGCTGGGATAACTGCTCGTAAAACATAAACATGTAAGCGCCACAGAAGGCCGCCGCCGCTGCAAGCACCCAATCCTGAATCGGAACACGGTCGCGCGGGGAGCGCTTGAGTGCCGGATAAGCCATATACGCCAAAAAAAGCGCAAAGGCCAAGTGAATAGAACGCGCCTCAGTGGCACTAAATACACCAAACCCAAGGACGAAGGGCACTGGCGAAGCGATCCACAATTGAAAAAGAGACCACACTGCCGCAATGCTTACCAAAAGCTTTCCGGGCATGCCGGCTGGCTTGCGGGCTCCTGTGTCGCTAGAGGCGACCATATCCTCCAAGTCTACTCCGGCTCCCGAAGGCCTGTTCTTATCGTCTGTCATCTGCCTGCCCCGCTCCGAGTCGATTGACGCATCATTGCCATATCGAAATGCCCTATCAACATTTTAAACGCCCTATCAACATTCTAAACCAAAATGCGCGGCACCCTGAGGTAACCGCGCATTTCTTACTAAGGTAGTATCACCTTAGGCGTCTGGATTACTCAATCCAGCCTTGTTCACGGTAGTAACGCGCTGCCCCATCGTGCAACGGTGCGGAAAGCCCTTCACTCACCATCTCTTCTGGATCAAGATTTTCGAAGGCCGGATGCAGACGCTTGAAACGATCGAAGTTGTCAAAAACCGCCTTGACGGTCTGATAGATCACATCTTCGTCAGCCTCAGCGGTGGTGACAAAGGTCGCTGCCACGCCGAAGGTTTCGACATCTTCGTCATTGCCGCGATACAGACCACCCGGAATTACCGATGCGGCGTAGTAAGGATATTCATCGACGATGCCTTGAATGTCTTCGTCGTTCAACGGAATCAGACGAGCATCAACGGTGGTGGTGGCTTCCTGGATGGAGCCATTGGGGTGGCCAACCACGTATACCATGGCATCGACGTTATTATCAGCGAGTGCCGCCGCTTGCTCGGCAGCATCAAGCTGAGATGCCAACGAGAAGGTGTCTTCAGTCCAGCCCTTGGCTTCCATCACCACTTCCATGGTGTTGCGCTGGCCCGAACCTGGATTACCAATGTTGACACGCTTGCCTTCCAAGTCATCGAGCGTCTCGATGCCAGAATCAGCCCGCGCAAGCAGCGTCAAAGGCTCACCGTGGACACGGAACACCGCACGCAGCTCTTCGTAGGGCTCGCCTTCGAAATTCCCAGTGCCGTTGTAGGCTTGATACTGAACATCGGATTGAGCGACACCCATGTCCAATTCGCCGGACTTGATGCCATTGATATTGGCGACAGAACCACCGGTGGAAGGTGCATTACACTTAATATCGGCGTCTTCGAGACGATTAACCAAACGACAGATCGACTGACCCACGACGTAGTAAACGCCGGTTTGGCCACCGGTGCCAATGGTGATGAATTGCTCGTCATCCTGTGCCATTGCCGGTGAGGCGAAAGCAGCGGCGGCAAGTAGCGCACCGGAGAAAGCAGTAGTGGAAAATACATGGCGTTTCATGAACACACCTCTTTGTATTGATGTTGTGAGCGTATTTGATGTTACGAGCATCGCACGCTTTGGTCTCACCTGATGAACCGTTCCCTCAGGTGCCCTTGTTCCAAAACGTTTTCAAGACATTCTATTTTCAAGACAAACGGTTACAGGCGACCCATAAGCTGCCTGCTAGCATTACTTTAGCGAAAAAAACCTAATTAGCGAAATGTAATACGCTAAATAATGAATTTCGCTGTCGTCTAATACTCAGTGTAGCGGTCTTCATCGTTTAGGGAGCGTTAACTGCTATACCGCCTTTGCATAGGGTAAGCAAAATTAATCAACGTTATAGCCCAAAACGCGCGGCAGCCATAGCGCGATAGCGGGGAAGATTGCCACTAGCGCTAGCGCACAGCCCATTGCAACGACAAACAGCAGCGCCCATCCGATGGTCTGCTCCAAGCGAATTTTGGCCACTTCGGTGGTCACCATCAAATTCACCGCCACCGGCGGGGTAAATTGGCCAATGGCAATATTCATCGCCAACAGAATCCCAAACCACACCGGGTTCCACTCAAAATGCTGCATCACGGGGATCAAAATCGGCATCATAATCAAATAAATCGAGATCGCATCCAACAGCATCCCAGCGACCAACACTGCTAACATCACCAGGATTAGCAGCAAAACGCCGTTATCGGTCAGGCTAATAATCCATTCCGCCAAGTGGCGGAAGGTGCCCAGCATGGTGCCTGCCCAGGCAAAAATCCCCGCCAGAGCGATAATCAGCATCACCACGCCGGAAATAATCGCCGCCTCACCCAATAGCTCCCATAAATCACGCATCGACAGTTCGCGGGTTAGAAAAAGACCGACAATCGCACCATAAGCAACGGCTACCACGGCCGCTTCGGTGGGTGTAAACAGCCCTGAACGCAAACCACCCAAAATCAGCACCGGGGCAAACAGCGCCGGTATCGCCTGTTTAAAGGTGGAGCGCACACTTAGCCTTTCAGCCCCCTCTATGGGTGTGCCGCCCTCCCACCCGTAGCGTTTGGAAACGAGCATAGCGGGCACCAGTAGCGCCAGCCCCGCCAGAATACCGGGAAATAAACCTGCTGCGAAAAGTGCGCGTAAATCGACGCCCGGCACCACGATCGAGTAAAGAATCAGCGCCACTGAAGGGGGAATGAGAATCGCCGTCGAGGCAGAGGCGGCAATCAGCGTGGCGGAAAACGGCTTGGGGTAGCCCGCTTTGGTCATACTCGGCAGCATCACCATCGCAACCGCCGCGGCATCAGCAGGGCCTGAGCCACTCATTCCGCCCATAATCATACACACCAGCACCGCCACCAAGGCTAAGCCACCGTGTCGCGGGCCAATCAAAGCCTGGGCAAAACGCACTAAACGCAGCGCTACACCGGAACGTTCAAAAATAAGCCCGGTTAAGATAAACAGCGGAATCGCAATCAAAGGGTACTTGGCAATACTGTTATAGGTATTGGTACCCATCGTTGCGAGCATGTCCGGTGACAAACCCAGCACGATGCCAACGGCCCCGGAGAGCGCCAGCGAAAACGCTACCGGCACCCCCGCTATCAGCAGCCCCGCAAACGCCAGTATCATCCACACATCAGGGCTCATCGGTGAGCCTCCCCGTTAAACGGTCGGCGGTTTGCTGGCATAAGCGCCACACCATGGCCGCAGAAAGCACGGGCAGCCAGACTAAATACCACCACTGAGGCAAGCCAAGCCCTGGTGACAGCGACTCCCACTGATACTCTTGCCAGGCCATCTTGCCGCCATACCAAGTGATCAAACCCAGCACGGTGGCACCGCAAAGCGCTTGAAAAAGGATCAGTGCACGACGGTACTTGAGCGGCAATGCCCGTTCCAAAAAGCCAATACGAATATGGCGGTTACGCCGCAGCGCCACCGAGGCACCGGCAAAGGTCAGCACTACCAACAAAAACACAGAAAACTCTTCGGTAAATGAAAAAGAGCCGCCGGTTAAGTAGCGAGTAATCACATTACCAAGACTAATCAATGAGATAATGATTAATGCCAGCGCGCCCAGCCAACGTTCAGGGCGCGCATCAGGAAAGCCTTTCATGGCAGCCTCACAGCAAAAAACTCCCAGCCTTCAAGGCCGGGAGTTTGAACATCAAAAGTAATTAACGCGCGTCGATAGCGGCTTGTGCGGCCTCTACCACCTCTTCACCAATCCGCGGCGCCCATTTTTCGTAAACGGACTGGGTGGCATCGACAAACGCCTGGTACTGCTCATCGGAAAGCTCGGTTACTGTGACGCCGCGCTCTTGAATCGCCGCAAGCCGCTCGCCCTCTTCTTCACGGGTCATGGCGATTTCCCACTCACCCGCTTCTACCGCGGTTTCGCGCAGCAGGGTTTGCTGCTCTTCGCTCAATGTTTGCCATACCTGCTGATTGACCGCAAAAATCAGTGGGTCATTCATGTAGTTCCAGAGTGTCAAATGCTCCTGGCCGACTTGATCAATGCGCGCGACGTCAAACACAGAGAGTGGGTTTTCCTGGCCATCAACGGCGCCGGTGGTCAGCGCAGGCTGAGCGTCTGTCCAGCTCATTTGGGTGGGGTCGGCGCCCAATGCCGAGAAGGTATCCTGGAACAGTGGCGAGCCAACAACGCGGATTTTCAGGCCGTCCAAGTCGTCTGGTTGGCTAATCGGCCCGCGAGAATTGGAAACCTGGCGGAAACCGTTCTCACCCCAGGCTAACGGGATAACGCCTCGAGACTCGATTGCTTCAAAAACCAACTCCCCCGCTTCACCACCGGTAACCGCATCAACGGCGGCTTCATCGGGAATGAAGAACGGCAAAGAGAATAGATTAAGTTCCGGCACCTGGGGCGACCAGTTGATGGTCGAGCCCACAGCGGCATCAATTAACCCAGAGCGCATGGCGGAAAATTCGCGGGTTTGATCACCGGAAACCAACTGAGAGTTGGGGTAAACGCGCAGCGTTAACTCGCCGTCGCTGTGCTCCTCAACTAGTTCGGCCCACTTCTCAGCCGCCTGCCCCCAGGGGAAAGCGTCAGACAAAACCGTAGAAACCGAGAGTTCGCGTGCTTGTGCAGAAAGGGAGGCGGTCAGCAGAGCCGCACCGGCCAAGCCAGCGGTTAAACGAGCCATTGGGCGTGTCAGCGTCATGGTAGATCCTTTTTTAGCTATTTTTATGATGTGCGTTTAGTGGTGTGCGTGGACAGCAGTTGTGAAGCTTTTCGAGAAAGCCCCACTTATTGTATGCACTTAGGGCGCGAAAGGAAGTCGCCTAAGGTCGGCATGTGGCAGTACTGGCCCTTGAGACCAGGGTATATGGCAACACCAAATTGTCTACTTGCCTCCCTTCCAGCACCTCGATCAACATCGCAACAGCTTCGCGTCCGAAGGCTTCCGCCGGTTGGGCAATCGTCGTCAGCGGCGGGTCGCTGTAAGAAGCAAACGCAATATCATCAAAGCCTGCCACCGAAATATCCTCCGGCACCCGCAGGCCCGCTTCTTTGATACGGCTTATAGCGCCTATGGCCATTTCATCGCTTTCACAAAAAATGGCGGAGGGGCGCTCCGCTAAAGCAATAAGCGTTTCAGCCGCCTGATAACCAGAACGTGGCGTGAAATCGCCAGGACAAAGCAGGCACTCATCTAACGGAATGCCCGCTGCGCTCAACGCATCCTGGTAGCCTTGTTGGCGGTCACGGGTCAAGGGGCTGCGCCGAGGCCCTTTAATCATGCCAATTCGACGATGCCCCAGGGAGATCAAGTGCTCGGTGGCCTCCCGGGCTGCCGCTCGGTTATCGAGTTTGACGGTGGGACAGGGCGCATCGTCCAGCACCTCGCAGGCATTGATCATGGGCAATACCGCCCCAGCAGGAAACGCCTTTTCAGAAAAAGGGTTAAAAGCACGCAGTTGAATCACGCCATCCGCCTGGCGGGTACTGACTAAACTGGCGTATTGGGTTTCCATCGCCTCATTACCAAGCGTATTACACAGCAGAACGCCGTAGCCGCGTTCTTGGGCAGCTTCCTGAATACCGCTGATTACCCGCGCAAAAAAGGTGTTTGCGATCGTGGGTACCAATACCACTAAGTTATAAGTACGTTGAGAGCGAAACTGAACCGCCATCAAATTAGGCTTGTAGCCCGCTTGATCAACGGCCTTCAGCACTTTTTCCCGGGTGGCCGGTGAGACGATATCCGGCGACTTTAACGCGCGTGATACGGTCGCTACCGATACCCCCGCTAACTCGGCGACCTTACGTATATTGGTCATGGCCTCCCTTATCACTAGGTAATCGCCGTAAGCAGATGGTTGCGCGGCATTATTCATCTCAGCTTAACGTATCCCAGCGTTAAACTCAGCGCGCGATGTCCCAACCCTTCGCGCGCACCGATAGACCTTTGTCGCATTGACGCTTATAGCGTGAAGCCCTAATTTCAAGCCAAATGTAACCGGTTACATTATCGTCTGTACAAGCGCAGCAAGCGCCACCTGAAAATTCATAAGTTTTATTAAAGCAGGAGCCTCTCTATGCCGCGGCCCAATCAACCCCGCATCCGCTTAGGCATGATCGGCGGCGGACAAGGGGCGTTTATCGGCCAAGTTCACCGCTTAGCTGCTCGCCTCGACGATACCTGCGAGCTGGTATGTGGCGCCTTTAGCCGCTCGGCGGATAACAACCAGCTGACTGGCGAAGCGTGCCACCTCCCCGACGAGCGTATTTACGCTGACTGGCAGCAATTACTGGAAGGCGAGCAGCAACTTCCCGCCGAACAACGCATGCAGTTATTGGTGATCGTAACGCCTAATCATCTTCACGTGCCGATCGCGGAAGCGGCCATGCAGGCAGGTTTTCATGTGTTTTGCGAAAAACCGTCGGCAGTATCGCTCCAAGAAGCTCAGCGCTTAGCAGAAAGCTGGCATGCCAGCGGCTGCCTGTATGGCTTGGCGCATACCTACTTAGGCTACCCCATGGTATGGCAAGCCCGAGAAATGGTGAGCGAGGGCCAAATAGGTAGCATTCGCAAAATTCATGTGGAGTACCCCCAGGGCTGGCTAGGCGAGCATTTAGAACAGCAGGGTAATAAGCAAGCCGCCTGGCGCACCGACCCTACGCTCGCAGGTATCAGCGGCTGCATGGCCGACATTGGCACCCATGCTTTCGGCCTCGCCGAGTTTATTTCCGGACATCGTGTTAGCGCTCTCTGCGCCTCGCTTGCCAGCCACGCCGATGGCCGCCAATTAGACGATGATGGCGATGTACTGCTGCGCACCGATCAAGGCGCCAGCGGAACCCTCATTGCCAGCCAGATCTGCAGCGGGGAAGAAAACGCACTTAAAATACGTATTTACGGCGATAAAGGGGCGTTGGAGTGGCACCAAATGGAGCCCAACAGCCTGTTCTACCGCCCGCTTCAAGCACCGATGCGCACCCTCCGTGCGGGCATCGACCAACCCGACCTTTTCCCCAGCGCGATGCAGCGCTTGCGCCTACCCGGCGGCCACCCAGAGGGGTATCTGGAAGCACTCGGCAACCTTTACCGCGACTTTGCCCACGCCATTCATCAAGGCAAGCAAGGCGACGTTGAGGGCGTTCCCGGTATGGCCTCCGGGCTACGTGGCATGGCGTTTATCGAGGCCGTCACCACCAGCGCCAAAAGCGAACAGAAATGGACTCCACTGCCTGCCACTCAACTAACGGGAGCCTAATCATGCCAAACACCCACAAAGGCATCCGCGGGCCCGCCATTTTTCTGGCCCAGTTTATCGGCGACGAAGCGCCTTTCGATAGCCTCGACGGTATCGCTCGTTGGGCGGCCGAACAGGGCTATCAAGCCATTCAGCTACCCACTGCAGACAGTCGTTTTATCGACCTGCACAAGGCCGCTGAAAGCCAAAGTTACTGTGATGAGTTAAACGCCCGCTGTGAAAAAACCGGCGTTGTGATCAGTGAACTCTCTACCCACTTACAGGGCCAACTGGTCGCCGTGCATCCCGCTTGCGACGACTTATTCGATGATTTTGCGCCTGTTGAGCTACACGGCAAGCCGCAGGAGCGTACCGAGTGGGCCATTGAGCAGCTAAAGCTGGCTGCCAAAGCCAGCCAACGGCTTGGTTTAACGGCTCACGCGACGTTTTCCGGGGCGCTGCTATGGCCCTTTGTTTACCCCTGGCCCCAACGTCCTGAGGGGCTAGTCGAAGAAGGGTTCAACGAGCTGGCCCGGCGGTGGCGGCCAATTCTGGATGCCTTTGATGAGGCAGGTGTTGATCTGTGCTTTGAGATTCACCCTGGCGAGGATCTTCACGACGGTGCGTCTTTCGAGCGGTTCCTGGCGGCAGTGGACAACCATCCACGGGCGAAAATTCTTTATGACCCCAGCCACTTACTGCTGCAGCAGTTGGATTATCTCGAGTTTATCGACCGCTACCACGAGCGTATCGGCATGTTCCACGTTAAAGACGCTGAATTTAACCCCAACGGCCGCAGCGGCGTTTATGGCGGTTACCAAGGCTGGGTAGAACGCCCCGGGCGCTTTCGCTCATTAGGGGATGGGCAGATTGATTTCAGCGGGATTTTTAGCCGCCTGACGCAGTACGGCTTTGATGGCTGGGCGGTGCTTGAGTGGGAGTGCTGTATTAAGGACGCCGCCCAAGGCGCCGCAGAGGGCGCGTCTTTCATCCAGGCGCACCTGATTCAACCTGCCGGTCGCGCCTTTGACGATTTCGCTGGCGTAACCGCCAGCCCTTCTCGCAACCGACGAATTCTCGGTCTTCCTTCACACCGCTAATTGATTGTTTTAAATCAAGACCACAACCACAACAAAGGATCACGTCATGGCTATGATACGCACACGACTCAGTATCATGATGTTTTTGCAGTTCTTTATCTGGGGCGGCTGGTTTGTCACCCTGGGCACCTTCCTGGCCAACAACCTCAACGCCAGCGGTGGCCAGATTGGCATGGCGTTCTCCACCCAATCCTGGGGTGCCATTATTGCCCCTTTCATTATTGGCTTGATCGCTGACCGCTATTTCAACGCCGAGCGTATTCTCGCCGTACTCCACTTAGCAGGCGCTGCGTTAATGTACGGCCTGTATGTCGCCAGCGATTTCAGTACGTTTTACCCGTTAGTGTTGATGTATATGATTATCTATATGCCGACACTGGCGCTGGTTAACTCAGTCTCTTTTCGCCAAATGAGCGACCCAGGCCAGGAGTTCGCCAAAATCCGCGTGTGGGGAACCATCGGTTGGATTATCGCGGGCTTGGGTATCAGTTACTTATTCGCCTGGGACTCTTCTCAAGGCATCGCCGACGGCATGCTGCGTAACACCTTTTTGATGTGCGCTATCGCATCATTAGCCCTAGGCCTATACAGCTTTAGCCTGCCCGCCACGCCGCCTAAAGCAAACGGCCCGGTTGGCTTAAAAGAAGTACTAGGGCTAGATGCACTGGCCCTGCTAAAAGACCGCAACTACGCCATCTTCTTTATCGCCTCTATTCTGATTTGTATTCCGCTGGCATTTTATTACCAAAACGCCAACCCTTTTCTGGCAGAGATCGGCGTGACCAATCCAACCGGCAAAATGACCCTGGGCCAGGTATCGGAAGTGCTGTTTATGCTGCTGCTACCGGTCTTTATTCACCGCTTTGGTATCAAGAAAACCTTGCTGATCGGCATGCTGGCCTGGGCGCTACGCTATGCGCTGTTTGCGTTCGGTAACGCCGATGAAATGGTGTTTATGCTCTTGATTGGTATTGCACTGCATGGCGTGTGCTACGACTTCTTCTTCGTGACCGGCCAAATCTACACCGATGCCCGCGCAGGGGAGAAGTTTAAAAGCTCTGCCCAGGGCATGATCACGCTGGCCACTTACGGGGTAGGCATGCTAATAGGCTTCTGGGTAGCCGGTCAGATTACCGATCACTTCTCCACCAACGGCGCGCACGACTGGCAAGGCATCTGGATGTTCCCAGCAGCATTTGCTATCGCGGTGCTGGTGTTGTTCTACCTCACCTTTAAAAACGATAAAAGCGTAACGGCTAAGCCTAACGTGTAAGGGTATAGAGCATAATAACAGCCGGGTGTATTGGCGGCACCCGGCTTGCTATTTTATAAAATTTTCAAATACTTAATGAGCACAACATCCCCGTAAAACGGCTTTATTTGTTACACACTAAAAAGGCCCGATATTGCGCCTACGACAACCTCAACAATAGTCATGATACCTTCAGCTACCGACATGACGATTTCTAGCAGCACCTCTAAAACTCCCTCACTGCTGGCAATCACGGGTATTGAGATACCAGCGAGAGCAATCCCCATCGCGCCAATCGCCACCACTTCAAACCCAATGATCACAATATAAAGTAGCGCCCCGATTAACGCACTTGCACAAACTGAGTTTAGCGTCTTGATCTTCACTGACCTTTGTTTTCTAGCCGCCACTCCTTTGCCTCCTGACAATAGAATTAAACTCACCTAAATGAATGGCACAGCCGAAATCTAAAACTGTCCGAGCAAATACAGAGCCAACACAATCAATGCAATCAAGCCCACTACTGCACACAAAGCGCCGTCGGATCGACTCCTATGCTCATCGAGATATATCACTTTAGAAGCCGAAGGATATTTTCCCAAAGTAACTAGTTTACAGATTGGCCAACCAACCCAGTAACAAATTGTTCTAAAGAATACCTCTGCCAGTATGTAACCTATTCCCCTAAAAAACCCCCTGCCTATCTCTTCAAAAAAGCCGTCCATAAAACTCCCTTTCGGTTAAACGTAAATACATAACCAAATCCGCTTTCTTTTCACTTCTATTTTGCCATAGCCGGGAATTGCAGCTGGCTTAATGGCTAACGCTCACCTTCCAGTTCGTGCCATACGCGCAGAATAATGATGACGCTCGGATGTACTGAATAGCGGATAACGTACTTACCAAAGACCATGTCACGAACAGAATCCGGTGCCATTTCAACCGGCGTTCCCATTTTAGGGAAGTCTGGCAGTAAGTCGATTTTGCCGACCAGCTCAGCTGCTATCCGGCCTGCTGCTGATGGATTATGGATGGCGATGAACTCTCTAAGGCGCTTCAAATCTTCAATGGCTTCATCCGTGTAAACCAGTTTCACCTACCCGACCTCGGTGCATCCTGTTCATTTTCGGTTCCCCAGCTATTGAGCCAACGATGAACCTCGCTGCTATCAACCACCTTCCCCTGTGCGGCAGACTCCATTGCCTCCAGCGTTTGCCTCCAACGCTCTTGCTCAAGCTGTTGCTTCTCGATGTATTCCGACAACGCCTGGTTGATCACCCAGCCTTTGCTCCGGTGGAGCCTGCCTGCGATAGCTTCCAGATGCTGTTCAACATCCGCCTGAAGACGAACTGTAGTGACACCCATATCTATACCCTCAACCCCGATGACTACAATGTATTACAGCATAGTCAATGAGATTGCTGCAAAAATTTAATCTCGTACCCAGCATCACGCACGGCTGGGGAATAGTGCAGTGACCATCGCCGTAGCAGGCCTTGTTGTAGCATCTTTCGAACCCGCTCATACTTAGTGATAGCCGACTCTGGCCTCTGTCTCCAGCTTCTCTGGATATAGTAGGAAGGTAATGGTTACACCGAGTTTTAAGATACCGCTGACAGCCCCCATTAGTATCAAAGGCCAACCAAGCTCAAGTCCGAGCACAATTCCAAAAAATACGTTCGAAACGTCCTTGGCAAAGAAAACCAATGTCATGGGAAGCGAGAGAGCTCCAGTGCATTTCGCTTGCCATATTTTCCTTATTTGCTGAATACCGCCCTGAAGAATGATCAGTGTTGCGAAAACAGCAAGGGACTCTGCTGCCACTTCACCCAGATGGCTTACTTCCTCCCGAAAAAATAAAGCGCCGAACGCTGCTAGCAAAGCGACTGAAGCGGTTAAAAATGGCGCCCTTTGCGATAGAGGCGACCGATCCAGGAAGATCTCAAACAGTACGATCCATGTGGCCAGTGAAGCAATCAATCGAGTAAAGAAGATATAATAATCAATATCTTCTAGCATTATCGAATAAAGCAAAAATGAATAGAACGCGATGAAGCTTGAAAAGAAACCATTCACCGAAAGTGACTGGGTCGCGTAGCCGAGCCCAGCTCCTCTTGGGTCGGCAATTTTCCGTTGCCGTATCTTTCTAATCTGAACAACCAAACCTACCAGGCACCCAAGAAAGAGAAGCGAGCTGATAGTTCCTGCCACGTTGTAAAGAGTCATAACACTTCCATGCTTTTCCCAAGTTATAACCGTGATTATACCGCGCACCTAATTATTGAATGATGAGAATGGTTAATTTTACCTAATAATATTGTATGAAAAAGCAACGTACAAAACACTAACCCGTGATGAAAAAAGTTCGAGGCCTGCCAAAAAGCCCAGCCCCCGATACTATATAGCATCAGAAGACTGGGCTTGCTCGCTTAGGGTGCTTATAAGCGCTCTGCTATAACTCTCTTACCCATATGTTTCGAAAGCTAACGTCCGCATCGTGATCCTGCAGGTAAATGGGCGCGCAGCCGTGGGCTTCGTCGTAGTTGGGTTCGCCAATCCACTCGGTGGTGCCTTGCACTTCAGCATGGTGCTGAACCACTACACCGTTATGCAGAACGGTGATGTAGGCAGGCGATTCAAGGGCGCCTTCATCATCAAAACGTGGCGCGGTGTAGAGGATGTTATAGCTCTGCCACTCACCGGGCGGGCGGGATGCGTTGACTAACGGAATATGCTGTTTGTAGATAGATGCCGCTTGGCCGTTGGGATAGGTCGGGTTGTCATAGGAGTCCAGCACTTGCACTTCATAACGCTCCTGCAGGAAGACGCCGCTATTGCCACGATCTTGACCCTCCATGCCATCGATATCGGCCGGCGCTCTCCACTCCAAGTAGAGCTGCACGTCGCAGAAATCCTGACGTGTGCGTATTCCTCCCGCGCCGCGATTCACCGTCATCACGTCGTCTTCCACGTGCCACTCGGCTGGCCCGCCCTCTTCGGCTTCCCACGCGCCTAAACCTGTGCCATCGAATAGCACGATCGCATCGGAAGGAACGCCCGTCTCAGGCACCGAAACCAAAGGTGGCACAGGCTCCCACACTTCTGTTTTGGTGGATTGCTGTTCGGGTGTCAGCGACTTATCCGAGCCGCCCTCCTGAGCCGCACTGTCGAATGCCAACAAACTGCCACAAGCCAATAAGCAGAATGCCTGGGTGTATTGATAGTTCATCAATGCTCTCCTTTCCATTATGTGGCCCAAGCAGGCTCGCCGTTATAAGGCGCGCAGCCCTCGTAGCGGCCTGGCACCGCTTCGTAGCGCAAGACTTCAGTCGCGCCAACTTCTGAGGTGAAGAAGCCGAACAGCGTTAGCTGCTTCATCATAGTGAAGTAGTGTGGAAACGCTTCCTCGCTATCCGCGTGCTCCTGGGATGACTGGGTTTCCGCCGTTTGATTTTGAGCGGTCTGGGTCTCTGCAGTCAGTGCCTCAGCAGGGGTTGGCTGCTTTCTGCGGGCCTGTTGCTGGGCGTGCGCCATCGCTTCGCGATCCAACTCGTTTACGAGCTCTAACCGCTGCTCGCCACTCAGCGCTATAAAATCACGTTCGTAAGCCGCTCTGCTGCGTGCCTCAAGCTGCGCTAAACCAAAATAGAACACCTCTCTTTCTGAGGGCGTATAGCAGTCGTTGACGAACAGGGCCATAAACTCCCCGACGCCAGCGTCTTTAGCACCTGGGGTATCGGTTCTCGGCAGAATGGTTTCGGCAAGCTCGTCCAGCCGCTCTACATCACGGCTGCTAAAGGGATGACCTGACTGGCCAGCATCGCTAAAGGCAAATAGGGATTTGCCTCCAATCATCGCTGTACCGGTAGTCAGGGCGATCATTTTGAGTAATTCGCGACGATTCATGACAAGTTCCCCCGCTTCAGCTCTTCCACCGCATAGTCCACCGCCCGAGCGGTAAGCGCCATATAGGTTAGAGAAGGATTTACACAAGAGGATGACGTCATGCAGGCGCCATCCGTAACAAACACATTGGGCGCATCCCACACCTGGTTGTGGCTATTGAGCACTGAAGTTTTCGGGTCACGGCCCATACGCGCGGTGCCCATCTCATGGATCCCCATGCCTGGCGCGTAATCGCCTACGTCACCTGTGACGTTCTTCACGCCCGCGGCCTCAAGTAAGTCGACCGCATCTTGAACCATGTCCCGACGCATATCGCGCTCGTTTTGCTTGAGCTCAACGTTGATCGACAGCACAGGCAGCCCCCATTTATCGCGAACGCTGTGGTCAAGGGAGATGCGGTTATCGTGATCGGGCAGCATTTCGCCGAAGCCTGTCATACCGATCGTCCAACCGCCTGGCTGGCTAAGTGCTTGCTTTAAATCAGCGCCGATATTGAGCTCAGCAATTTCGCGATCCCAGCCCTCGCGGCTCGCCGCGCCTTGATAACCAAACCCGCGCACGTAGCTTCGCTGCTCATCGCCTACGTTGCGAAAGCGCGGAATGTAAAAGCCCGCAGGACGGCGTCCGAAGTAGTATTTGTCGAGATAGCCTTCCACTTCGCCACTGGCACCGCAGCGGAAGTGGTGATCCATCACGTTGTGACCCAGTTCGCCGCTGCTACTGCCCAAGCCCCCTTCCCAGACATCGGTGGCGGAGTTCATCAAAATCCAGGTAGTGTTGAACGTAGACGCATTGAGGAAGATGACATCAGCGGTGTACTCATGGACTTCATGGGTCTCAGCGTCAATCACCTCAACGCCCCGCGCCCGCTGACGGTCTTTGTCGTACAGCACCTGGCTGACAATCGAGAATGGCCGTAACGTTAGATTACCTGTGGCCACCGCCGCGGGAAGCGTGGCGGACTGGGTGCTGAAATAGGCACCATAAGGGCAACCCAGCCAGCATTTATTGCGGTATTGGCAGTTGACGCGATTTTGTTCCGGCTTTGGCTGGGTAATATTGGCGACTCGGCTGTGGATAAGATGGCGCTGCCCACCAAAGGCCTCTTTAATACGCTTGGCGGCATCTTTTTCCACGCAGTTAAGCGGTATTGGCGGCAGAAACTCGCCATCGGGAAGAATATCTAGCCCTTCCTGAGTACCTGCAATACCGGCAAAGCGCTCCACATAGTCATACCACGGGGCGATATCTTCATAGCGAATCGGCCAATCAATGGCGATGCCTTCACGCTGGTTGGCCTCGAAGTCCATAGGGCTGAGCCGATAGCTTTGCCGCCCCCAAAGCAGTGAACGCCCCCCTACGTGATAGCCGCGAAACCAGTCAAAGCGCTTCTCTTCCACGTAGGGATTGGCCTGTTCATCCGCCCACATGCCCATGGTGGCTTCGTTAAGGGGGTAGTCGCGCCTGAGCACGGGGTGTTTAGCGATCATCTCCTGGGTCGGCTCATTGCGGTGGGGATAATCCCACGCCTCTTTATGGGCATTGTGGTAATCCTTCACGTGTTCAATGTTGCGCCCACGCTCAAGCAGTAAAACCTTCAAGCCTTTCTCTGTAAGTTCTTTAGCGGCCCAGCCGCCGCTAATGCCTGAGCCAACCACGATGGCATCGTAGTGATTATCTGGCATGGTCATCTTCCTTATTGTGTTGTTGTTCGCGTCGAATCACACATCGCAGCGCTGAATAGCTGCCTGCAGTGATTCTATTTTTGCCTGTTGGCTAGTACGGTCAGGGAGAAATTCTTGGGCGATATAGCCCTGAAAGCCGGTATCTCGAATAGCGCGGCAAATCGCGGGGTAGTTGAGCTCTTGGGTGTCGTCTATTTCATGGCGCCCAGGCACACCGGCAGTATGGTAATGGCCGAAAAAGCGATGGTTTTCACTGATAGTGCGAATGACATCGCCCTCACTAATCTGCATGTGATAGATGTCATAGAGCAGCTTGAAGTTGGGCGAATCGAGGCGACGGCAAAGCTCAATGCCCCAAGCCGAGTTGTCACAAAGATAATCGGGGTGGTCGATTTTGCTGTTGAACAGCTCCATCTGTAGCACCACGCCTTTTGCCTCTGCCTGGGCAAGAATCTCCTTCAGCCCCGTTTCGGCATTTTGCAAACCCTGTTCAGGGCTCATACCCCGGGCATTGCCGCTAAAACAAATGAGATTGGTGTAGCCCGCTTGGCTGACCAGATCGATATGATGGAGGTATCGCTCAATCAGCTCTGAGTGAAAGCGGGTATCGCCCCAGCCATCCTCAAGGCTCAACTCAGCGCCATTACACATGGAAGAGTCGAGCCCATACCGCTGAAGCACAGGCCACTCTTCTGGCCCCACCAGATCAATCGCCGTAATGCCCAACTCAGTTGAAAGCTGGCAAAGCTCTTCCAAAGATAGAAAATCGAATGTCCAACGAGCGACTGAATGATGGATATTGCCTTTTAGCGCCCGCTGAGAAGGCATATCGTCAGCCAGGGTTCGAGAGCCAATCTGAGATAGCGCCGCCAGACCAATAGCACCGGTAACGCTGTGGCGCAGCAAGCTACGCCGATCAATAAGGTAGCGCTTCATAAAGCATCCTCGCGTTCGTCATCTAAATGAGATGGCCTAGGCGTGCATTACTCTTCTCGAAGCGCTGTCAGTTTTTCCTGTAAGAAGCTGTTGCCCTCGGTAATCACCGCTTCTGCGTCTAGTGGCATATCGTGTTCGATGATGTACCACTCAACACCAGCGGCCTCGATGGCGGGCAAGATTGCATCCCAATCCAGTACACCTTCCCCGAGTGTGGCGAAACCGCCCTCTTCTTCGGCGGTGCCTTCTGGAGCATTATCTTTGGCGTGTACAGCAAACAGTTGGCCATCGAAACGCGAGACATACTCAACCGGGTCAAACCCGCCACGTGCCACCCAGGCGATATCCAATTCCGCCAGCAGATCAGATCCAGCCGCATCAAACAGATGCTCTAACGCGGTTTTACCGTCATACACTTCCATCTCGAAATCATGGTTATGGTACGCCAAGCGGAAACCTTCGGCATCTAGCTCAGCGGCAATATCACCTAGCTCTTTACCCAGCGCCTGCCAGCCTTCGGCATCGCTAGGGCGTGCGTCCTCGGCTAGATAAGGCATTGTTAAGGTGTCGTTACCCACCGCCTGATTGAAAGCCACCGTGTCGTCTAAGCGATTGCGCAAATCGTCTAGCTGCACATGACTTGAGATCACCTCAAGCGCGTGCTCTTCTAACAAAGCGTTGAGTTCTTCGGCTGTCACGTCCTGGGTGCCCACCGTCTCAATGGCAGAGATTCCCGCTCGATTTACGGCGGCTAACTGCTCCTCCAAATTGCCAAAATCACGCAGCGTATACATTTGAACAGCAATGGGTAATTCTGCTGTGCTGCTTTGTTGAGCTTGAACAACGCCAGGCACACTCAGCACTGACAGCGCCACTGCACTAGCAGCCAGCAGAGCCTGTGAACTCAAACGCTTTGGGCGTAGCGGGGTATCCATATCCACCTCATTGTTGTTGGATTGTTATATATTGTGAAAGCGCCGACGCAAAAATGTAATCGGTTACATTTTTTTAGAACATCTCAGTAAAATGTGCAAGTCAGCCGCTTTTTTTACCGCTTTTAAGGGGACAAAAAGGACTTAATACTCACACAAGTCAATTCACAACCAATTGGTTATCAACAACATATAGACTATTAAAGAAAAACCTAATACTTTGGTATCAAGCAGTAGCGACGCTTACCTGCAACTCATTTCACTATTATTTTTGCCGTCTCCCAAGCTGATACAATGGCTATCGTTTCCATCCACCAACGGACATCAACGTGCCACTACGCGACCTGCTGCTCGGCCTCTTTGTTATCGCCATTTGGGCGCTGAATATCATTGTTATCAAGGTCGGTGTAGCGGAGCTACCGCCGCTATTGATGACCACCCTACGTTTTATGCTGGTCGCAGTTCTGCTGGTGCCCTTCTACCCGGTGGCGCGAGTGCAATTGCCGTTTTTGCTACTGTTATCCATCACCTTCGGCAGCCTCCACTTCGCTCTTCTGTTTATTGGTTTGGAGCATGCAGAAGCAGGTACCGGCGCGCTTTTAGTACAGATGGGCACGCCCTTTGCCACATTGCTAGCGGTCATCTTTCTAAAAGAGAAGCTAGGCCCCAAACGGATTGTCGGGCTGCTACTCTCTTTTGCTGGGGTAGTCGTACTGGCCGGTGGGCCAACGCTGCCCTCTCCTTTACCACTGGCGATTCTGTTGTGCAGTGCCATGGGCTGGGCGGTGTCGCAGCTGTTGATCAAGCGTGGCCCGCCCATTGCGCCGATGGCGTTGGCAGGCTGGGTGGCGCTGTTCGCGGTGCCTCAGGTAGGGTTGGGGTCATGGCTATTTGAGAGCGGTCAGTGGCAGGCGATGCAGCAAGCAACTTGGTTAGGCTGGGGGGCGATGATTTACACCGCCGTAATGTCGTCGATTGTCGCTTACGGGATTTGGTATGCGCTTTTACGCCGTCACCCGGTTAATCGCGTGGTACCCATGACGCTACTCGTACCGGTATTGGCAGTCGGCCTAGGCGCGCTGTTAATGGGCGACAGCCTAGGCGTGCATAAACTAGTGGGCGGCGGCTTAGTGGTCGCGGGTATAGCCCTGATTGTGATCAGATTTCGCCGCCGCCGATAAAGGTCATATCGAGGGAAATCAGCGTAGCGACATCGGCAGCAGCGCCGTCATCGAAACGTCACATATCCACTCAGGCCAATCAGTTAGACTGAACAGTCACCAAGCCGGGAGTTCCCTATGCAGATGCTGGCGCTTTACAGTATCAAGGGGGGCGTGGGCAAGACCGCCTCCGCCGTCAACCTCGCCGCCGAAGCGGCACGCGACGGCAGGCGAGTATTGCTGTGGGATCTCGATCCGCAGGCCGCCACCACCTTCTATCTACGCAGCAAACCCAAAGTGCGTGGTGGCGTCGGCAAACTGGTCAAGGGCAAGGCCGATCTCGACCGGGCGATCCGCGAGACCGACATCGAAGGGCTCGACCTGCTGCCAGCGGCGCTGGGCTCGCGTGACCTGGAAGCGTCGATGGAAACCCGCAAACCCAGCCGGCTGCGTAAGATCCTCAAGCCGGTGATGAGCAGTTACGACCTGGTGATACTCGACTGCCCGCCGAGCCTGTCGGCACTCGCCGAGCAGATCTTTTCAAGCGTCGATGCCCTGCTAGTGCCGATGGTACCGACCACCCTGTCGTTGCGCACTCTTGAGCAACTGGACGGTCATCTCGACGCGGTCGACCATGCCTGCCCGATCTGGCCATTCGTGACCCTCGCCGACCGTCGCAAGACCCTGCACCGCCAGGTGATGGAGAGTCTCAGCGAACGCTGGCCGAGGCGCCTATCGACGACCGTGCCCAACGCCAGTGAGGTCGAGCGTATGGGTATCGAACGCGCTCCGGTCGGGCATTTCGCCCGCAGCAGTCGGGGCAGTCGCGCCTACACCGCGCTGTGGCGAGAGATCGCGCAGCGTATGCAATGACCTTCTGAGCTTCGCTCTGCTGTTAATTGGCTTGCAGCAGGCGGAAGAGGTACCGGCGCGCTGTTAATGGACGACAGCCTAGGCGTGCATAAACGAGTCGGCGGCGGCTTAGTGGTCGAGGGTATAGCTCTGATCGTGGTCAGGTTTCGCCGCCGCCCAGTTTAATCTCCAGGCTGGCAGAAACCGGCTTCTTCAGGAATAGAAACACAGTCCCCTACTTTGATACCGCGCTCAGCAAAGTAGCCGCCATTAACCTCTAGCGCTGAATGATAAGCCGCACCTGCAGGATAAGAGGGGCAGTCGCTCGGCGACGAGGATTCGCAGGGCTGCATAGTATTAATCGCCGCAATCCGCCCATCGCTATCGATAAAGGCAATATCCAGAGGGATTAGCGTGCGATACATCCAAAAGGCATTGTTGGCCGACTGCTCGTTCTCAAAGCGAAACAGCATGCCACTTTTTTCGGGCAAGCTCTCACGCCCCATTAACCCGCGCTGACGCTGCGAAGCCGTTTCCGCTACTTCAACCTCTAGACGATGTGGGCCGCCCTCGCTGTGAATAGCCAGCGCCAGCGTCTGCATCTTTTGCGCAGATGCCTGCCCCCAAGCAAACGAGCTGAGTAGCGACATCTGCAGCAGTGCCGCCATCGGTAACAGTAAAGACGCCTTAAGCAGCGTGCGACGCGTGGGATCCATGCTTACTTCCTTTTGTCATGCGCATCTGCGCGAACTCGGTGGCCTGGCAAAAGGTAAATGCCTGCTGCCAGCAGCGAAACCTTCACCACGGCGCCGCTGGTTAACTGATTACGCCGGGCGGCATGGGTAGCAATATCAAAACGTAACATATCGCCGTGATCGACGCTTAGCGAAACTGAAGTGATGCCGCCCAGTACGACCAGTTCGCTAACGGTGGCAACGACCGGGTTCTCCCGCTCGCCGTGTGAAGGACGGCCGCGACGGTGAAGCACAATATCGGAGGGCGGCAAGTACCAGGTGACTGTTTCACCCAGCGTCAGATTATCTAGCCCCTCGGCTACCTCTAGATAATTTTCGCCCCACCGCAGCCGACGCTTGCCGTCCTCATCCACCACTATCCCTTCAAACAGATTATGGCGGTCTAACAAGCGCGCCACCAGCGGCGACAACGGCCGACGAAAAAGCACATCAGGAGCATCTTGCTGCAGGCTGACGCCGTTATGCAACACGCAGATTTGGTCGGCCAGCGCGGCGGCTTCTTCCAGGTCGTGGGTCACCAGTACAATAGGGATGTCGATCTGCTGACGCAGCAGCGCCAGCTCGCGCTGCAACCGCCGCCGGGTCACTTGATCCACCGCCGAAAACGGCTCATCGAGTAACAGCACTTTGGGGTCGCGGGCCAAGGCACGGGCCAGCGCCACACGCTGGCGCTGGCCCCCCGAAAGCGCGTTGGGGTAGCGCTTGCCCAGCCCGTCTAAACGCACCTTGGCTAGCCACTGCTCGGCCTGTTCACGGCGTTGCGGTTGGGGCAGGTGGCGCAGAGGAAGTTGAATATTTTGCGAGGCGGTTAGGTGCGGAAATAGCGCATAGTCCTGAAACACTATGCCGACCTGTCTACGCTGGGGCGAGAGTGAATGCTTACGTTCGGCGTCAAACCAAACCTCTCCAGCGCACTCCACTCGCCCGCCCTGGGGGCGATAAAGCCCGGCAATGGTGCGCAACAGCGTGGTTTTGCCGCTGCCCGATGGCCCTACCAGCGCCAGCAGTTCACCGGGTTGGCAAACAAACTCGGCGGCCAGTGGAATCGGCCCCGTTTGATTGACCGCCACGCTCAGCCCTGCAAGCGGCCCAGAGACCGGCTCTGTGATGCGAGAATCAGCCACGTACCCACCGTCTGCGCCCGGCCAGCCCATAGACGAGCCCCAAGGTAATAAACGATACCAACAGCAGCAGCGCCGACATCTGTGCAGCGCCCTGTTCATCGAAGGCCTGGACGCGATCATAGATGGCAATGGCGAGAGTGCGGGTTTCACCATCAATGGCGCCACCCACCATCAAGATGACGCCAAATTCGCCCAGCGTATGGGCAAAGGTAAGCGCTGCCGCTGACATAATGCCTGGCCACACCAAGGGCAGCTCGATGCGCAGCAGCGTCTGCCAAGGGCTTAGCCCACTGCACCAAGCCGCTTCACGCAGGTTGTGGGGCACATGTTCAAAGGCACGCTGAATGGGCTGCACGGCAAACGGCAAATTGGCGATCAGGGAGGCCAATAGTATGCCAGTGAAAGTGAAATTCAGCCCGCTACCGGTCATTGCTGCCCAAAACGAGCCCACTGGCGCGTCGCGGCCAAAGCTCAACAGCAGATAAAAGCCCAGTACGGTAGGCGGCAATACCAGCGGTAATGCGATCAGCGCTTCACATAGCCCTTTGCCGCGGAAACGCGCATAGGCCAGAGAGCGACCTAGCCAAATAGCGATGGGTAGCAGGATAAGACAGGTGAACGCCGCTAGGCGTAATGAGACCGAAAGCGCCGACCAATCCATTATGCTCCTTCCATTATTCGACGCTAAACCCGTAGGTACGCAAAATGGATTGTCCCTCGTCCTCTTGCAACCACTGATAGAAGGCCGTGGCAATATCTCCAGCCTGATTGGTCAGTACCATTCGCTGGCGTAGTGGGCTATGCCACTCTTCAGGGATAAGTACGTACTCACTTCGCTCACCTAGTGTGGGAGCCAGCGCCAAGGAGTAAGCCACCAGCCCACCGCGCGCATCGTCGGAGAGCGCAAACTGCGCCGCCTGGGAGACATTTTCGCCCAGTATCCGCAGCGGCTCTGTTTGCTCCCAAAGCCCGGCGTACTCAAGCGCCTGCCGCGCCGCCACGCCATAGGGGGCGTGTTCGGGGTTGGCCAGGGCGATGCGCTCAGTAGTCCCCGCCTCTAACGCGGTTTTAACCGCTTCAAGCGGCGTCTCCTCGTTAGGTAAATCACCACGCCCTGCGCGCTGCAGCCACACTAAACGACCAATGGCGTAAATCACGCCCTCATCTTGTGTGTAGCCCTCCTCATAAAGCGCTTGAACGTAGCTCTCGTCAGCGGAGAGATAGAGCTCAAAGGGCGCGCCCTGGGCAATTTGACGCCGGAAGTTGCCTGACGAGCCAAAGTTTAGCCGTAGGGCGTGGCCGGTTTCCTGCTGAAACTGCTCGGCGGCTTCTGTCAGCGCAAACTGTAGATCAGAGGCCGCCGCCACGATAGGCGCCTCCGCCTGCGCAGGGGAACCTATCAGAAGCAAGCAGGCGAGCAGCAACCCATGCGCTAATTTAGCTTTTAGCATGCTCGTCAGTAATCTCCATTACTTTCATGGTATTGGTGCCGCCATGGGCGTTCATATGGTCGCCGCGAGTTAGGATTACATGGTCGCCAGGTTTGGAGATACCGGTCTTGACAAGCATCTCGAGGGCACGGTCGTTTAGCTCGGTGGCGCTCATTTCGGAGGTATCGAACGGTAGCGAAACAACACCGCGGTAGAGCGCCATGCGGCGTTGGGCAATGGGATTATGCGCCAAGCCGACAATCGGCAGGCCCGAACGAATGCGCGAAGCGATCAGCGGTGTATAGCCCGATGAGGTCATACAGGCAATCGCGGTAATGCCGGTCATATGGTTGGCCGCGTACATGGCGGAGAGCGCAATGGTCTCGTCAGGGCGGGAAAAGCCTTCATGAATACGGTGACCGGACTCCTGGGCGGTTTTTTCCCGCTCAGCTCCCAGGCAAACACGTGACATGGCTTCTACGGTTTCCAGCGGGTAGTCGCCCGCCGCGGTTTCCGCCGAGAGCATGACCGCATCGCTGCCATCCAGCACCGCGTTGGCCACGTCAAACACCTCAGCGCGGGTGGGAAGTGGCGCTGAAATCATGCTCTCCATCATTTGCGTGGCGGTAATGACCGCACGATTTAGCGAACGTGCTCGTTTGATCATGCGCTTTTGCACGCCGACCAACTTGGCATCGCCAATTTCTACGCCTAGATCACCGCGCGCCACCATGACCGCCTCAGAAGCTTCGATAATGCCATCCAGGGTGGCATCATCCGCTACGGCTTCGGCACGTTCGACTTTGGCCACCAGGCCAATCTCTTTACCCGCCTCACCTAATAAGCGGCGTGCTTCGAGCATATCTTCAGCATGGCGGGGGAAAGAAATGGCCAGGTAATCGACGCCAATCTCAACGGCGGTCTTAAGGTCTTCTTTATCTTTTTCAGTCAATGCCGGAGCGGAGAGTCCGCCGCCCTGCTTGTTGATGCCTTTATGGTTAGAGAGCTTGCCACCCACTACCACGGTGGTATGCACCTGTTGGCCGTCAACACGGGCCACATCCAGCACTAAGCGCCCGTCATCTAACAGCAGGCGATCACCGGCGGTAACGTCTTGGGACAAGGTCTTATAGTCGCAGCCGACTTGATGCACATCGCCCGCATCGCCATCCAGCGCCATATCGAGAATAAACGGCTGGCCCTCTTTAAGCACCACAGCCCCCTCTCTAAACCGCGCAATACGAATTTTGGGCCCCTGCAGATCACCCAACACCGCGACGCTGCGGCCTAGCTTGGCGGCGATTTCACGTACCTCGTTTAGCCGGCGGCGGTGATCATCCGCTGTGCCATGGGAGAAGTTAAGACGCACCACATCGACACCCGCCTTGAGCATGGCTTCCAGCACGCCTTCCCGGTCGCTGGCAGGACCAAGGGTGGCGACAATTTTGGTACGACGGATCGAGGAGAAGTGCAGTGCGTTCATAATGTTCCAACCATGCAATTTAGCGTGTAGTGACTTTTATTAAGTAACTCTATTCAGTAACCCTAGCTTACCAGTTTAACGCGCTCTATATGACAGCAGTGCAACGCAGAGGGTTGGTTTAAGTCAACGTCACGGTGATCGCGAGAGGAAACTCATCGCAGTTATTGCCATTACCACCTCGATCCACCACCAAAAACTCGCCTTCACGCTCCAACACCGACTGAATGGCGTGCCAGGTGCCTGCGCGGTAATTCACGCCCTGGCGGCCATCGGTGACAAAAGCCCGCACGTCTGCAGGGTTAATATGTTCCCCCGGTGGCGCTACCACCACAATAAAACGCTCCTGATGCAGCGGCATAAACGCCTGACTGCCCTGGGGGTGACGCTCTAAAAACGTTAGCTCCAACGGCAGTGTGACCGGCTGGCTCACAAAGATATTAATCAGCGTGTGAGCGTTTTCACCCAGTGTTTCCACCTTGGCAAGATCATGGTGGCGCTGCGTGCGCCCGGCGTTGATGGGAAACGACGCTGAGGTGCGCGCATCCATCACATCGCCAAAAGGGGCGAAGGCCTCTGCGGTCAACGGCTCGGCTTTTAGCTCTAGCATTGTTGTGTCCTTCTAAAGTTCTTTGTTACTCAGCGTGGCATGGCCACTTCCAGCCTGATAAATGCACTAGTGGGAGGCAGCTTTAGCTCGCGACCCTTTAAAGCTGCCTGCTTGAAAAGCTGGAGCAACCAGTTTTAACGAGCACCCAGACGAAGAGCAGGATGGCGATTAACATCTTTATACAGCAGATATCGGAACGGCCCTGGGCCAGCGGCGTAGCAAGCCTGGGGGCAGAAGGCGCGTAACCACATGAAATCGCCCGCTTCCACTTCTACCCAGTTTTGATTCAGGTGATAAACGGCCTTGCCTTCGAGCACATAAAGGCCGTGTTCCATGACATGGGTTTCATCGAAAGGAATCACGCCGCCGGGCTGGAAGGTAACGATATTCACATGCATATCGTGGCGAACGTCCGCAGGGTCGACAAAGCGTGTGGTGGCCCAGCGTCCTTCCGTGCCCGGCATTTCGATAGGCGCAATGTCCTGCTCGTTGGTGACAAACGCCGTTGGCACCTCAAGCCCTTCCACAAACTCATAGGCCTTGCGTACCCAGTGGAAACGTACCGGCGCGTTGGATTCGTTGCGCACCTGCCACGAACTGCCAGGGGGAATAAACGCATAGCCGCCGGGCTGCAGGGAGTGGCGCTCGCCTGACAGAGTAAGCGTTAACTCACCTTCCACAATAAACAGCACGCCTTCCGCCTGGGGATCAGGCTCAGGCTTATCGCTGCCGCCCTGAGGCTGGACTTCCATAATGTACTGAGAGAACGTCTCGGCAAACCCCGACAGCGGACGCGCCAGCACCCATAGCCGGGTGCCTTCCCAAAACGGCAGATTACTGGTGACGATATCGCGCATCACGCCTTTGGGGATCAGCGCATACGCTTCAGTGAACACGGCGCGATCAGCGGTGATTTGCGTTTGCGGCGGGTGCCCGCCGGTGGGAGCGTAGTAAGTAGCTGGCATTTTTAAACCTATTTGACTTAGTAAAAACACAAGTTATTCATCTTGTATACAAGATTAGCTAACCACAATAAAGCAATCTTTAACAAAGCTCTTGTGAAACACTCCTCCCAATAGTAACTTCTTTAGAAACTTTCGTTTCATAATTCTAAGATCATACGAGCATGTCCAAAAACAGCAACCTCGGCGCGGCGTGACGCCCGCTAACCGCTGCTCAGGTCAGCTACTTATAACAAACGCGAGGCATAGCATGTCCCAACACACCCCCTCTTCGTCTTCCTCAGATCGCCCCACGCCCAAGAAAAGCTGGTGCCGGATCCCTGACATTTACGCGGTTCTGTTCATATTTATCGCCCTGGCCGCGATAGCAACGCACTTTGTGCCGGCCGGGCAGTTCGAGCGTGTTCCTGGCCCGAATGGGCGCATCACTATCGACCCGAACTCTTATGAGCAGATCGCTTCGTCACCAGTTGGCATCGTCGACTTTATGCTGGCGATCCCGAATGGCTTAATGAGTGCCGGTGAAGTTGTCTTTTTCACCTTCATGATCGGCGGTATGTTCATGGTGCTAAGGCGCACCGGCATTATTGAAATAGGTGTGGACAAGCTAACGCGCCGCTTTGCGCGACAGAACCTGCTCACTATCCCCGTGTTGATGACGGTTTTTGCCCTCATAGCGACGGTTATCGGTACCCAAGAGTTGGCGCTGGTCTATGTGCCGGTCATCTTGCCGCTGATGATTGCCTTGCGCTTTGATTCAGTCACGGCCGCGGCGGTGGCACTTTGTGCTACCACGGTCGGTTTCACGACGGGTGTGCTCAACCCCATCAATACCGGCCTAGGACAGCAACTCTCAGATCTTCCTCTCTACTCCGGCTATGGCTTGCGCGTTGTGGCGTTTGTGGTGATGTTAGCCGCGGCCATTTTCTTCGTTATGCGTTACGCCCGTATGGTGCATCAAACACCTTCACTTAGCCTGCTGAGCAGTGACACTAGCGAATCCGAAAAACGCTCGCTTTATCAACATGCTGACAATAGCCCAGCCTTAATCGCCAGCGCTCGCCAGAAGCTCGCGGCCATCGCCACCTTCGCCTTCTTCGCGGTACTCGTCTATGGCGTACTGCAGCAAGGCTGGTTCATGATGGAAATGGCAGGCCTGTTTATCATCATGGGCATTGTTGTGGGCCTAATAGCAGGCCTCGACACCGACGAAATATGCGCAGGCTTCAACCAGGGCTTCCGAGATGTGCTGGTCGGCGCCATGATCGCCGGCGTCGCACGCGGTGTTGCCGTGATGCTGGAAGATGGCCACATCATGGACACGCTGGTGTTTGGGCTTGGCAACCTCGTCGGAGGCCTGCCCACCCTGCTTTCGGCGATTGGCATGTTCTTCGCCCAGCTAGGCTTCAATTTCATTGTCCCCTCCGGTAGCGGCCAAGCACTGGTCACCATGCCACTGATGGCACCGCTCTCCGACATCATCGGCGTTACCCGCCAAACGGCGGTGCTGGCGTTCCAGTTGGGTGACGGTATCGGCAATATTTTATACCCGACCTCAGGCTACTTTATGGCGACCCTGGCACTGGCAGGTGTGCCATGGCAAAAGTGGGTCAAATTCTTCTTCCCACTTTTTTGCGTCTGGATAGCGATTGCCCTGGGCTTTCTTATTTTCGCCCAGGCAACCCAGTGGACCGGCTAGAAGTGGATCGACTAGAGCACGGCAGAGATAAACTGCTTTAGCTCCGGCGTTTGTGGGTTGCTGAATAACTCTCTGGGGGCGCCCTCTTCATGGATGCGCCCCTGGTGCATAAACACCACGCGGTCGGCCACATCACGTGCAAAGCTCATTTCATGGGTGACCAGAATCAGCGTCATGCCCTCGGCCGCCAACGCTTCCAATACGCGCAGCACTTCCCCGACCAGCTCAGGGTCAAGTGCTGAAGTCACCTCATCGCAGAGCATCACTTTGGGGCGCATGGCCAGCGCCCGGGCGATGGCGACCCGCTGCTGCTGACCACCGGAAAGCTGCGCCGGGTAGGCATCGTATTTGTCGGAGAGGCCCACTTTCTCAAGCACTTCGCGGGCGACTTTCTCGACCTCGGCTTTCTCCTCGCCACGCACCACCAGCGGCGCCAAACAGACGTTCTCACCCACGGTTTTATGGGGAAACAGATTAAAGCTTTGGAATACCATGCCGACGTTTTCACTCAGCTCTTTGGGCGACATTGACGCCGCATCGAGCTGCTTATCGGCAATGGTGATCTCGCCGCTGTCATGTTTTTCCAGCTGATTCAGGCAGCGCAGCAGGGTACTTTTACCCGAGCCACTGCGACCAATAATCGCCACCACTTCGCCTTGCGCAACTGAAAGGTTGATACCTTTAAGCACTTCCAGGTCGCCAAAGGCTTTATGAACGTTATCAACGTAAACCAGCGTCATAGAGCTTTTTCTCCAGATAGCGCGCGTAGCAGGAAAGTGGGTAGCACAGCGCGAAGTAAAGCAGAGCCACAAGGGCAAAAATGGTGAAGGGTTCGAAGGTGGCGTTATTGAGCATGGTGCCCGCCTTGGTCAGCTCGACAAAGCCGATGATGGAGGCCAGCGCCGTGCCTTTGATGACCTGTACCGAGAAACCCACCGTGGGCGGAATCGAAAGCCGCAGCGCCTGAGGTAGAATCACATGGCGCATGGTCTGGAAGTAGTTCATGCCCAGCACCCGCGCCGCGTGCCACTGCCCTTTGGCAACCGCCTCTAAACAGCCGCGCCAGATGTCACATAGAAAAGCACTGGTGAATAGTGTCAGTGCGATGGAAGCCGCCAACCAGGCAGAGATCGGATGCCCCATGGCAGCAGCGCCAAAGAAGATCAAAAACAGTTGCATCAACAGCGGCGTACCTTGGAACAGGTCAACATAAAGAGACGTTAAGCGCTGCAGCCAGCGGTTGCTGGAGAGGCGCATAAAGGTCAGTAGCAGTCCCACCGTCGCACCGCCCACAAAGGCAATCAACGACAGCACAATGGTCCAGCGGGTTGCCAGCAGCAGGTTGCGCAGAATGTCCCAGAAGGTGAACTCAATCATCGTTGTTCTCCATGCTGATAGGCGAATACCCGCTTGCCAACCAGCATAAAGCTGCGCCGCATGCCGAAGGCGAGGAGCAAATAGACCAGCGTGATCAGCAGGTAGACTTCAAAGCTGCGAAAGTTGCGCGATTGGATAAAGTTAGCGGCATAGGTCAGGTCAAATACCGATATTTGCGACACCACCGCCGAACCCAGCATCACAATGATAGACTGACTGATCAGCGCGGGGTATACCCTGGCAAACGCGGGCACCAGCACGATATGGCGATAGCTTTGCAGTGTGGTCAAGCCCAGTGCACGCCCAGCTTCTAACTGCCCTTTCGCCGTGGCGCTAATACCGGCGCGTAGAATCTCGGCGCTGTAAGCGGCCAGGTTGAGCGTCATGGCAATAAACGCCGCGGTAATGGCATCAATTTTAATGCCGAGCCCCGGCAGTCCAAAGAAGATAAAGAACAGTTGCACAATGAAGGGCGTATTGCGGGTTACTTCGACGTAGCCGCCTAGCCCCCAGCGCACCCATGGCTGCGCGTTGACGCGTAAATACGCCACTGCCACCGCCAGCGCTAGCCCCGTCAAGGTGGTCACCACGGTCAAAACGACCGTGGTGGTAAGACCTTTGAGGAGCTCACTGGCGTAGGGCAACAGGGTAAGAAAATCGAGTGTTGGCCCCATGCTAAACCTCAGCTACCGAAGTTTTCAGGCAGGTCGGCACTGAACCAGCGCTGAGATAGCTCATTCAGGGTGCCATCTTCCAGGCCTTGTGCGATCAGGCGATTCACTTCTTCCATTAACGCTGGCTCGTTTTTATTCATGCCCACGTAGCAGGGTGAATCTTTGAGCTGATAAATCAGCGAGGGCGCACGGTCGCTGTTTCGTTCGGCGATTTCGGCGGCGACTACGTTACCGGTGGCTACGTAATCGACCTGACCGGAAAGAAACGCAGAAATGGTGGTGGCGTTGTCTTCAAAGCGCTGCACCGTCGTGGAGTCCGGGGCAATATTGGAAAGCTCCATATCTTCCACGGCACCGCGGGTTACCCCAATGGTTTTATCGGCCAGTCCTTCTGGGCCTTCCACGCTTTCATCTTCATCAGCGCTGAACACGCCTAGAAAGAACGGCGCGTAGGCATCAGAGAAATCAATTGCCGCTTCACGCTCCGGGTTCTTACCCAGGCTAGAGATCACCAGGTCCGCCTGGCCGGTCTGTAAGTAAGGGATACGGTTAGCGCTAGTCACGGTAATCAGTTCTAGCTGAACGCCCATTTCGTCAGCGAGGTATTGGGCCATATCAATATCGTAGCCGCGCGGCTGCAAGTCGGTGCCTACCGAGCCAAACGGTGGAAAATCTTGCGGGACAGCTATCCGGATAGTGCCGCGTGATTCGATATCTTCTAGCGCATCCGCCTGAACGTTTGGGCTAGCGGTAATAGCACCGAGGGCCACAGCGGCACTCAGCCCTGTGGCTAAAACACCGGACTGTAGGCGTTTGAATTGGTTAGAGAAAGAGTGATTGAAACGGTGCGATAGCGATTTCATGGTGTTCTCCTAATAAGAGCAGCCTGACAAGGGCATGTCGGCCAGTGAGTAGCCGTAGCGGTATTAGTAAGGGATGCAGAGCGAGTGAAAGCTTTGTTGCATAAAACCCAACAAAGAAACTTTCGTTTCACCTGACCACCTATTAGCAACAGCGATACCAGAAGTGGCTAACGTTTTTTAGAACAGCAGCTTAGCGGACACGCAAAGCCACAACGCAGCGATTGCCGCGTTGAGAGGAAGGTATAAAAAGAGAGAGATGCAACGTTCTGGTGCAGTTTTCATCCTTTAATAGGACGAGATGCACCATTAAAGGTGGCCCAGCCTATTGAGCGCTCCAATCCACGCTCATCGTAGGCGCCTCCAACTCACTAAGCTCGGCGTAAACATCGCTGATCGCGCTGATGCGCTCTCGACCTTCTGCAAGGCGACGGTGCAGTACGCCGTTGGCAATCAGGCAGATCAGGCTATTGGTGGCGGCGTAGCTATCGAAGGCGGAGAGGCTTTCCAGCGGCGTTTCAAAAAACCACGTTACTTGTGAGGCGAAATTGACCGCGGTGGGGTCAGCCAGCAAGGCTACCTTGGCCGGTGAGCGCTCAAGTGCATTAATTAGCGAAGCAAATGCCGCTGGGCGGCGGCGAAAACCAAACAGCACCACCACGTCCTGCTCGGTGAGATCGACGATCTCTTCCGCTAACGACTGATTTGGATGAGGAACCACTCGCACCTGGGTGCGCGCCTGAATCAACTGCTGGCGAAAATGCAGCGCTAGCGGGTAGCTGTTACGAAAACCGATCACGACCACATGACGCGCGCTATCCAACCGCTCTACCAGTGCCGCAAATTGATCCGCCGCAATGCCATTTAAGCAGCGCTGCAGATTATCCTGCTCCCGCTGCAGATGGCGCTGAAACGGCGCCCCGGCCTCTTCCTGCATGGCGTTGGCGTCGATCACCAAAGGCACACCCAGGTTACGTAGCTGGCGGGCGTGGTCTTTAACGGTGCGGTAGCTCTCGAACCCCAGCCGCTTGAATAGGCGGCTAACCGTCGATTTGGATACCCCGGTCAAACGCGCCAAATCAGCGGCGCTATACACCGCCAGATCATCAAAGTGATCGAGAATAAAGCTCGCCACCCGCTGCTCCTGGGCAGTTAGCGCGTCAAACTGGGCGGTAATTCGCTGTCCGATATGCGGCGTCATAGCATCCTATTAAACTGCTTAATTAACGAGTTGCCGGGTGGTGCTCTGCCCAGTGACGGGCAATATCGACCCGCCGGGCAACCCACACGCGGTCGTGGGTTTCGATGTAATCCAAAAAGCGCTGCAGAGCGCGAAAACGCCCAGGGCGACCCAATAAACGGCAATGCATGCCCACCGAGAGCATTTTGGGTGCCTCCTCCCCTTCTGCGTAAAGTACATCAAAGGCATCGCGCAGGTAGGTAAAGAAGTGATCCGCCGTATTGAAACCTTGCGGCGCGGCAAAACGCATATCGTTGCTGTCCAGCGTGTAGGGCACGATCAGGTGGTTGTGGTCACCGCCCTGACTATCGGTCTCCTGCGTCCAGAAAGGCAAGTCGTCGCCGTAGTAGTCGCTATCGTAAAGGAAACCACCTTCGTCTAGCACTAAGCGCCGGGTATTGGGACTATCGCGACCGGTGTACCAGCCTTGGGGTTTTTCGCCATAGAGGCGTTGAAAAATCTCCATGGCCTGCTGTAGATGCTCGCGCTCAACGTGCTCGGGCACTTCCTGATAGTGAATCCAGCGATAGCCATGGCAAGCAATCTCGTGGCCCAGCTCTTTAAATGCCAGGGCGACATCCGGGTTACGCTCCAGCGCCATGGCAACGCCAAACACCGTGAGCGGCAAATCACGCTTCTCAAATTCACGCAGAATGCGCCATACCCCGGCGCGAGAGCCGTACTCGTAGATCGACTCCATGCTCAAGTGGCGATCCGGATAAGCCGGTGCGCCGATAATTTCCGATAGGAACTGCTCGGAGCCTGAGTCGCCGTGCAACACGCAGTTTTCGCCGCCCTCCTCGTAGTTGAGCACAAACTGAACGGCAATTTTGGCCTTGTTTGGCCAGTTGGCGTGGGGCGGGTTGCGTCCATAACCGATCAAATCGCGGGGATAGTGGCCCTTAGGTGACGACGACATAGCTAGCTCCTTGATTCATACAAACCCGGGCAGATCATTGGCAAATAGCCGCCCAGCAATACAGAAAATTATTTGTATACAAAATAGCGACATTCATAACCAACCGCAACGCGGTCGACCGCTAATCCCCTGACGCTAATAGCGTTTCTTAGTTTAAAAGGCGTTAAGCCATTGAATCCTGAACAAATGGTCAAGTTTTATCAGCTGCTTTTTTATTGCCGATTGCTCATTAGTCCCTTGCGCCACGTAGAAAACCGCCCTATTTTTGTATACAAGAAATGCCATATTGTTTACACACGGAATAGCTATCGTGCATATACGCATTATTAACCCCAACACAACGTCCTCCATGACCGCTGCTATTCATCAGGCAGCGCAGCAGCAGGCGGGCACTGGCACCAAGGTGAGCGCTTCACAGCCGGACGCTGGCCCGGTTTCTATCGAGAGCCATTTCGACGAAGTGATCAGTGCGGTAGGAGTGGCCGAAGAAGTTCTAAAAGGCGAACGCGAAGGCGGCATCGATGCCTATGTGGTGGCCTGTTTTGGTGACCCAGGCCTGCTCGCAGCGCGGGAGCTAACCCGTGCGCCGGTGATTGGTATCGCTGAAGCGGCCTTTCATCTTGCCACGCTGGTGAGCACGCGCTTTTCCATTGTTACCACCCTGGGCCGCACCGGCATTATCGCCGAGCACTTGCTACAGCAGTACGGCTTTAGCCACCACTGCCGCCGCATTCGCGCTGCGGAAATTCCGGTGTTGGATCTTGAGCACCACCCTGAAGTGGCGTTTACCCGCATTTTTGAAGAGTGCTGCCGCGCCCGGGATGAAGACGGCATTGGCGCCATCGTTTTAGGCTGTGGTGGCATGGCTAATTTGACCCAGCAGATCAGCCGCGAAGTGGGCCTGCCAGTCGTAGAAGGTGTTACCGCCGCGCTGAAACTGGCGGAATCACTGGTGAGTTTGGGGCTGCATACCAGTAAATATGGAGACCTTGCCTACCCACGGCCAAAGACCTTTACCGGTAAGTTTTCTGAGCTCTCGGATCTTGCGCTACCGCTTAAATAACAGTTCCAAAAAATAATAGTGACTCAACAACACCTAATAACAATAGCTTAAATAGAGTTTTAAAAAGTACGTCCATTAGCACGCCACGCCGCAAGCGTTTCCCGATACCTAATCGGGGATTAATAAAAACCGACAATCTTGCGAGGACGACAACATGAGCGCTTCAACCTCGGCTCTTGCGTCAGAAGAACGATCCGATGCTGGATCAAAAGCACTCGGGGCAGAAAGCCTGGCCCCACAACACACCCGGATAATGGGGCGCGGCTCCTATTTTCTGGCGTGGTTCGGCGGCTGCGTTTCCATTGGCACCTTTGCCATGGGCTCAAGCGTAGTCGGCACCCTGAACCTGTTACAAGCTACGCTGGCCATTGCCATCGGCTGCTTTGTAATCGGGATTGCCTTGGCCATCAACGGGGCCGCGGGCTACAAGTACGGCATTCCGTTTATGGTGCAAGCGCGCAGCGCGTTCGGCTTTACCGGCACGCGCTTACCGGGCTTGGTACGCGCAGTGCCAGCGGTAGTGTGGTACGGCTTTCAAAGCTGGATTGGTGCTGGGGCACTCAATATGGTGTCGGCGACACTGTTCGGTTTCGACAACCTTATCTTCTACTTTATTTCCTTCCAGTTCCTACAAATTGGCCTGTCGGTAATGGGTTTCCAGGGCATCAAGTGGTTAGAGAATATCGGCAGCGCCTTTATCCTCGCCTCGCTGGTCTATATGTTTTACGCCACGGTGCAGCGCTATGGCGATGAGCTTTCCGCCAGCCTGCTGACCATGGAAGGCTCCTGGGGCATGCCGTTCTGGGGCGCGACCATGCTCTTCCTGGGCATCTACAGCACCATGATGCTCAACGTCAGCGACTACTCCCGCGAGCACAAAAAGGGCACCGCTCAAAGCCTGTTGACCACTATCTACGCCATGTCGATTCTACCCTGCACCCTGTTTATGGGCTTGATCGGCTATATGGTCTCGCAAGCTACTGGCACCGCCGATCCTATCCAGGTGTTCGCCAATGCCGTCGACAACACCCCGCTGCTGATGACTACCCTTCTGTTCATCGCCTTCGCCCAGGTCACCACCAACGTACTCAACAACGTGGTACCGCCGACCTATGTATTGATGGACATCTTTAAGATCAAGTTCTCGGTCGCCACGGTGATCGTTGGCTTGCTGGCCTTTGCCACCTTCCCCTGGAAACTGGTTCAGCCGGGTTCTGCGGCAGGCCTCCAGCTATTTGTGCAAACTTATTCCGCCTTTTTGGGCCCCATCTTCGCCATTCTGGTGATCGATTATTATGTGATTCGCCGCCGCACGCTGGATATCAATAAGCTGTATGACGCCACCGGCCCCTACCAAGGCGTGAACTTAGCCGCTTTCGTCGCCACGGCGGTGGGCATTGTGGCGGCGCTCTCTTTCTCGGCGATCTCGTGGTACGCCAGCCTGATACCCGCAGGTGTTACCTACTACCTGCTTATGAAGTACTGGGCTCCCTGCCAGCGCTTTAGCCAGTAACTCCCTTTGCCAACCGAAGAGCTAATAAGATGAAAGAGAGCAACGACGTTAGTGACCTGGATATTAAGCACATTGATCCCACGCTCTATAACGAGGATCTCGCGCCGCTTAAACCCCAGGATCGTAACTGGGGCGCCTTTGAGATATTTAACGTTTGGTCTAACGATATCCAGAGCCTGTTTGGTTACACCCTGGCGGCCTCGCTGTTTTTAACCTACGGCCTGAACGGCTGGGCGGTGATGGCGGCGATTATTCTGGCGGGCGTGATCGTAATGTTTTTGGTCAACCTCACTGGTAAGCCCAGCGTTAAATACGGTATTCCTTTCCCAGTGATGGTGCGCGCCAGCATGGGCGTACGTGGCGCGAACCTACCCGCGATGCTGCGCGCCATCGTGGGGATTTTTTGGTACGGCGTGCAGACCTACTTCGCCTCCACCGCCGTCACCCTGCTGATTACGGCATTTTTTGGCGCGGGCAATGGCAGCACCTTCCTGGGGCTTTCCGGCGTGGCCTGGGTGTCGTTTGTGATTGTGTGGCTATTCCAGATCGCGATTTTCTGGCAGGGCATTGAGCGCATTAAGCACTTCCTCAACTGGGCGGGCCCGTTGGTCTACGTGGTGATGTTGGTGCTGATGATTATTGTTTGGTATCAGGCGGGAAGTGAGTTGATCCCTGCCATTGGTACTATTTTTAGCGGTGGCAGTGAAACCAGCGGTAGTTCGATCGCGGCCTTTATGGCGATTGTGGGCACCATGGTGGCGTACTTTGCAGCGGTGGTAATCAACTTCGGCGACTTCACTCGATTTGTAAAAACCGAACGCCAGATGAAGCTCGGCAACCTGTTGGGCTTACCGCTGAACGTGGCATTCTTCTCGTTTATCGCGCTGATTATTACCGCTGGTACTCTGGTGCTGTTTGGCGAGGCGCTGACTAATCCTGCCGATATCGTTGAGCGGGTAGATTCATTGCCGCTCACTATTGTCGCCGCACTGACCTTCTTTGCCGCCACGGTAGGTATCAACCTGGTCGCCAACTTCATTCCGCCCGCCTACGACCTGGCCAACCTATTCCCCAGCAAAATCAGCTTCAAGATGGGCGGCCTGATTACCGCGGCAATCGCATTCTTTGTCGGCGCGCTATGGCTCTCAGTCATCAGTCAGATTGGCGTTCCCGGCTTTGTGAATGCACTAGGCGCCACCGTCGCGCCCTTCTACGGCATTATCGTGGTCGACTACTACCTGATTAAGCGTCAGCACCTGAACATGCAGGAGCTGTTCTCATCAGCGCCCGGCAGCGCCTACTACTATATGAACGGCTGGAACACCCGTGCTCTTATCGCCTTTGGCGTTGCAGCGCTGTTCTCGCTTTCTACCGTGTTGGTACCCGCGCTATCGAGCCTAGGTGGTTACGGCTGGCTGATTGGTGCAGGCTTAGGTGGGTTGTTCTACTACGGGTTGATGCGGCAGTTTAAGGCTGCGCCTGCGTTGGCTCAACAGTAGACAAAAGGGTCGTAACTAACTAGAAGCTAGTACAAGCGCCATCGTTTTTTACCGATGGCGCTTTTTTTGTGGCGCAGGCTGGCGCGGCCGATTTGGAACCTGCCGACATCCTCCCATGGCTCTACCAATCAAAGTATTTTGCGGTGTCAAAACTCAGCGAAATGAGATATTTTCGAGCTGTAATGCGCGCTTTTCTGGTAGGCTCAAGGGTCATGTGCTTATTTTTCAGAAAAGGCATTTGATTAAAATCATTCAAAAACAACATGTTATAAAAAGGTTATCTATGTTTATGCGCAAGTTAAAAGAGCGACCTGGAATGTTTATAAGCATGCGCAATTTTCTGGCGGCCTTTATCAGGATAAAGTGAGTGTTTTTATTTTATATCAGACACTTGTTGCTTATTGGTGGTTTTTGGCTTCCCTGGAAAATGCGCATGCGTATGAATAAACTGTTAGGCAATCATAAAAACGCACGTAATTTATAAGGATAAATATGAAGCCTCGAATATTCATAGGTTCATCAGTGGAAGGTTTAAGCGTCGCATACGCCATTCAGCAAAACTTAACATATGATGCTGAATCGACAGTGTGGGACCAAGGGATATTTGAGCTTTCTCAAACCACAATTGAATCACTTTCAGACGTGGTTGATAACTCAGATTTTGGGATCTTTGTTTTTACGCCTGATGACATCACTACGATCCGGGGCAAAGAAAACAATACAATTCGTGACAACGTAATATTCGAGTTTGGATTGTTTATAGGTCATCTAGGCCGAGATAGAGTTTTCTTCATCACTCCAGCTGGGTCTGACTTCCGCCTGCCCACCGATTTGTTAGGGGTTACTCCTGGAAAATACGATCCAAGCCGGAAAGATGGGAGTCTACAGGCTGCTTGTGGGCCAGCATGTAATCAAATACGACAAACAATCAAAAAGCTTCCTCTATTAACATCTCAAGATAAAGAAAATGAAGCAGATGAGGCTGAGGAAGACAGAAAGAGTAAAAATAGTGATTGGATATTTGATCTTGTTGACAATAAATTCTCATTAGCGAGAGATAAGATTAAAGAAGAAATAAAAGAAAAATCAGGAACGGATCTTTTAGAAGCTAACGCTTGGCTAGCGTATGTGAATTTTAAAGAGGATGAAGTTTCAGGATTGGGACCTCTATTAGAGATCGCCAAGGCAAATGAAGGCGAGCCAAAAATACTGGCACTTGTTGCACGAATGTTTCTTTGGGAGACCTATACTAATTATTCGTTAGAAATAATAAATAGCTCACTGGAGAAATATCCGCAAAACAACGAATTTATAATTATTAAATCAGAGTGCTTAAAAACCGATGGTGATATCGATTCCGCTATCAGGGAATTAGGGAAATATGGATTTAACAATGTTCCTGAAGTTGCAATTTCACTTTCAGAACTGCATGAAGAAAAAGGAGATTTAGAGGGTGCTATAGGATCCATTAGCTCTTCGTACTTAAAGTATCCTAACAATAAATCCGTATTATATAAATATGCAAGACTTCTTCAAGATGAGGGGCGCAATAAAGAGGCACTGTATTTGCTCAAAAAACTGGTAACAGAGTATCCGGACGAGGTCGCGTACTGGGGGTATTTGAGCAACACTTGCCTGCAGCTCGATCTTCATGAAAAGGCAATGTCTTCTTGCAAAAAAGCTCTAGACCTTTCTCAAGGAAAGGAAGCTTGGATACTTCATAACATAGGAAATATGTTTAAGAATAAAGGTTTCTATTCCGAGGCGGAAGAATGGCTTAATAAAGGGCTTGAAGTCGAGCCTAAGTCTGAGTATGCACATGATAGGCTTTCTGGCGCAATAAAAAGTAGAAATGAGGAACAAAGAAAGTTTTTGGACTTTTGTAATGAAGGGCGTATTGCCCTTCGCCGGAAATATCAAGAGAAGTCAGACAGCCTAACCAGTGAATGAAGCCGACCAATTTTCCGCTACCGCTTCGAATTGACGGCTTATTCAAGGCGTTATACGCCCCGGAAAATGTGGAGCTTCCCGATATGAGTTGGCAACAATGGATTGATGCTGCTGCGCCAGACCTAATAGTGGCCTCAGTTGTAGGTGTAATTGTGGTAACGGCCGGAAGCGCTCTTGCTGTGCTTTGGAATCTTCGCCAGAAGGCAAGAGAAATTGATCTAGAAACCGCTCGGGAATTTCACGCGCACTATGGGTCATTCTTTTCAGTGTGGAAGATTTGGAATCGACACGTAGAGAGTGGCGTCAAGGACGCGGCAAGAGAAAATGAGATATTTGAGAAGGCAGCGATCGCCGAAGGCGGCATGGAGTCAATCCTTAGTCGGGTGGCCGCACATAGAAAACTAACAGAAGAAATGGTGGAAGACCTGGCTTGCTTTAGGCAGGGATTTCAGTGCTTGCGACAAGCCATTCGTAATGGAGAGAAGCTCATGTGGCGGTCATCCAGCGTACAGGAATACCATCGCTTTAAAGAACTCTCAAATCGAGTATCTGGAATCATTATTAATCGCCCACTGATTCTGCCATTCCAGGCGGTACCTAGATATGTTGCGTGGGCTAAGATCACATCAAATGAGTGGGAAGGTAAGTGGGTGGGTGCGCATAACCGGCGCGACGGCCCTGACGGGCCGCGGTCTGAGCTCAAACGTTAGAAACCATACGGAGGCTCAATGTCATTTCGAGCAATAGATCCTGAAAACGGAGTAATACAAGAAGCGGATTGGTTCCATGAGCGTAGAAAAAAGTAGGACTATGTGAGGTATGTAATTCTGAGATAGAACTTCGAGCTGAAACCTCTATCGAAACCTCTATCCATTTCTGGCATGGCAAAGGCTTACCTTGTCCAACCATAAAGAAAAACAGGAAGAGATATGAAGATCTTCCGGCGACCCAGATTGATAAAGAGGCAGGGAAAGCTCTGCGTCAAGAGGTAAGAGATAATGCATATTTAATTTACGGTTGCTGCAGTGCAATAGTTGACGGTTTAAAATATCCAGGATTCAAAGAGCTTTTTGCGAAAGCAACTGAAAAGGGAATTTGGGACTATAAAGGCTTGGCACTAAATTACGTGCCATATCTTCTTGTAACCTTCCATGAAATGTTTTACGCAAAAGGCAGCAAACTTAGAGATGATCGTTTTTATGTGATTCTTGAACCTAGTATAAATTACCTAGATGATTTTTGGAATCAACCTGGCTTTATCAAGCAAAAAATATGGAAAGTATCACCAGAAAAGGGCGTTCTAGAAGAAATAGATATTTTAGCCGAGTTAGACCCAGAGCCTAACTGGTTTAAAAGTGCAAAAAAATGGTTGAAAATCTAGTTTCTAAAAAGCGCATGTTACCGAACTGGTTTTTCGCTGCGCTCCAAACCAGCCGCAAATGCGGGCGTAAGAGCATCATTGATTCAGTGGCGGGAGGAGTATGATAATGTCACACCTCTCCCATGTTTGGAGCATCAGCCATGAGCATGCACCGGAAAACCATCACGCTGACTGAACAGCAAAACGGCTGGGTGAAAGCCCAGATTGAAAGCGGCCACTTTGGCAACGATAGTGAATACATTCGCGATCTCATCCGAAGGGATCAGCAGGCCAAGCAACGTCTTGCCATGCTAAGGCAAGCCCTCGCTGAGGGTGAGTCAAGCGGGAACCCGAAACCCCTGGATATATCGGCTATCAAGGCGGCTGGCCGTAAGCGGATCAAGGCGGTTGATTAGTGCTTGAATTGAATGTCACGCCAAAGGCGGAATCTGATCTCATTGGAATTTGGGTGTATACCTGTGAGGAATGGGGCGTTGATCAGGCGGATAATTACCTGGATCGGCTTGAGACCGGCATGAAACGGCTGATTGATCATCCATCACTTGGCGCGAACTACGACCATGTTTTTTCTGGTTATCGCAGATTACAGGTCGAGCACCACGCTGTTTTTTATCAACTGCATGACTTGGAAGTGCTCGTTGTTCGTGTGCTTCACGAGGACATGGATGCACCGGAAAGGCTTCTGGAGTAGGGGGAGCTATATTTTCGGCGCAGCTTCAAGGTCTCCATCAAGCCCCGTTCCGTTGCCGCCCAACAAGCTGCAGCTTAAAGCCGCCACACTCAACCCCCAAATATCTGCTGCAAATCCGGCACGTTCTCTTCCTCTTCAACCATGGAGAGCGAGGCTTCGATGGCTTTTAGGTGGCGGCTCATAAAGGCTTTTGCCCGCTCGCCGTTACCTGTTTCCAGGTAGCCGATCAGATCATCGTGATCGTGGGATTCACAGCCTAAATGGCCGCGATGGCCGTAGACGGCGAGTATCAGTGAAGAACGCGAACAGAGACGTTCAACAAACTCTGCCAGGGTGGCGTTGCCTGAGAGCTGCGCTAAACGCACATGGAAGTCGGCCGATAGGCGAATAGCCACGCTCTGTTGGCCGCTGCGCAGCGCTTGGCGCTCTTGGCGGGCCATGTCGCGCAGCTCCGCTGCTTCTTTTTCGCCCATGCGCCGAGCTACGTCGGGCATTAATCCGCACTCGATTAACTGGCGGGCATCGAATACGTCTTTGGCTTCATCGGCGGTGGGCCGGGTAACACTGGCGCCACGGCGCGGTGTTAGCGTGACTAACTGCTCCAGCGCCAGGCGCTGCAGGATTTTACGAATACCGGTGCGACTAATGCCAAAGACTTCCGCCAGCGCATCTTCGCGCAACCGTGCGCCGGGCTTTAAGCGCTGCTCGACAATGGCATCGCTCACAGAGCGATAGATGGCATCGTGGCGCTCATCGCCCTCTTTGCTATTTTTCGTTTCTTTAGCAGGAGCGCGCCGTTTTTCCGGCGCCTGCGCATCACTCATAGCTATCCTCTCTGATCATTCCTCCCAAGCGGCAATGATAGCGCGCTCTTCATCGCTCATGTTGGTCATATTGCCTAACGGCATATAGCGGCTGGTCACGACCTGCTGAATCTGCGTTTTCTGGCCCAGAATTTCATCCCAGCTATCGAAAGCAATCCCCGCGGGCGGTGCTGAAAAACCAGCATGCTCAGGGTTGCGAGCATGACACTGAACACAGTGCTGCTCAATCAAACCGGTGATTTGTGCCTGATCCGGCCCTTGCGCGCCTTCATTTCCACTAGGCGACGATGAACTTGGTGCGGCCACCCAAAACGCTAACAGAATAAGCCCTACCCCAACGGCGGGATACGCTGGCTGGGTTTTGCCTGCATGCATCAATACAAAGAATTGACGGATTAAAGCACCGGCAAAGATAAACAGCACCATCACGACCCAGGCAAGCTCGTGGGAGTAGATAAAGGAGTAGTGATTACTCACCATCAACAACACGACCGGTAGCGTGAAATAGGTGTTATGCACCGAGCGCTGCTTGCCGCGTTTGCCATCCAAAGGATTGGGGGCATCGCCTGCCTTCATGGCTTTTACCATGCGGCGCTGGCCGGGAATAATCCAGAAGAAGACGTTGGCTGACATTGCCGTCGCCATCACCGCACCTGTAAGCAGAAAGGCAGCACGGCCGGTGAACATCTGCGTGCTGAGGTAGGCAACGACCACCATCATTACAGCAACAGCGACACTGAGCAGGCCGTCGCGATCCATATTGGGGCTAATGCGCTTACACAGCTCGTTATAAACGACCCAGCCGCCCAGCAAAAATGCCAGCGCCAGCACGTTGGCCTGCCAGCCCGTCATGTTGGCTGCCCACTCCCAGGGACTATTGGGGTTTACCAGATAGAAGCCTGGATTGACCATGTAGAGAATCACAAACAGCGCAAAGCCGGAAAGCCAGGTGGTGTAAGCTTTCCAGAATGACCAGTGCAGATCATTGGGTAACTTGGCAGGTGCGGTAGCGTACTTCTGGTTGTGGTAAAAACCACCACCATGCACCGACCACATTTCGCCAAACACACCCTTCTGGCGGTCTTCCTCAGCTTTCGGTGTGCGCAGGCTATTATCCAGCATTACAAAATAGATCGACTCGCCGATCCAGGCGATGGCCGCAATCACATGCAGCCAGCGCAGCAGCAAATTAACAAAATCGATTAGATACGCTTGCATAACGGAAGTCCCTTATCAGCTACCGCGGTAAGTTGAGTAGCCATAAGGCGAGAGAAGTAGCGGCACATGGTAGTGCTGGCTGGCATCCGCAACGCCAAAGCGCAGCGGGATAACATCTAGAAAGCGCGGCTCGGCCGCTTCAACGCCTTGGGCACGCAGGTAGTCACCGGCATGGAACACCAGTTCGTACTCGCCTGGCGTGAGCGCATCACCTTCTAAAATGGGCGCATCGCAACGCCCGTCACTGTTGGTGATCACGGTACTCAGATGCTGGCGCTCACTGCCGGCAAGGCGAAACACCTCAATGGTAATCCCCTGACCGGGCTGACCTTTGGCGGTATCCAGTACGTGGGTGGTTAAACGTCCCATAGCCGCTCCTTGTTGATTATTGATGACGTTACTTGACCTATTGGTCAAAGAGTACCGTTACTGATATTTATTGTATACAGTAATTCCAACCCTGCACGTTTAGATCCACGTTTGCTTTGAATCACGTATGTTGTAAAAAACTACACCGCTTAGGAGAGTTCCAGTGCCCACACCGCAACCGTTACTGCTTTCACCCGCGCCTAGCAAGTGCAGCCTTGAAATGCTGACTCATCACTATGGGGATGTTTATGAGCACTCCCCCTGGGTGGCTGAAGCTGCCTGGCAGCACGGCCTGACTGAAGCCCATGATACACCCGACGCACTGGCCGAGCTGATGGGGCTTATGTTGCAGCAGGCGAGCAACGAACATCAAATTAAGGTAATTCAGGCGCACCCTGACCTGGCAGGCAAAGCCGCTATGGCAGGTGAATTAACCCAAGACTCAACCAGCGAACAAGCAGGTGCGGGGCTTGATCAGTGCAGCCCTGAGGAGTTTGCGCGCTTTGAATACCTTAATGTGGCGTACAAGGAGAAGTTTGGCTTTCCGTTTGTGATTGCCGTTAAAGGGCTGGATCGACATGCCATATTAGCAGCCTTCGAGGAGCGCCTGAACAACGATGCGGCTACCGAGCGCCAAACGGCGATTGAGCAAATTATTCGCATTGCGCGCTTTCGGTTAAGGGCGCGGGCCGAGCAATAAAACGAAGCGTTGAAGACTATTCGTTGACCGGGCTATTGCATTTATTTCTTGTATACACTTTTATTAGCTAATGGATGCAAGAAGAAAACAATGTCACCCACAGCGAATAAAGGCTCTCTATGTCCACACCGCCCGATGCCAAAACGCGGCCTTCGCGTACCATTAATCAAAACCCCGATGCGATGCCGCCGTTATCAAAAGCGATCCCGCTAGGCCTCCAGCACATCATGGCCATGTTCGCTGGCAACGTGACACCGCCGATTATTATTGCTGGCGTGATCGGCGCTAATCCGGCGGAGCAGATCTTTTTAATTCAAGTGGCACTGTTTGTTGCGGGGGTATCCACGCTGGTACAAACCATCGGCATCGGCCCGATAGGCGCACGCCTGCCGATTGTGCAGGGCACTAGCTTTGGCTTCTTGCCGGTGGCGCTACCGCTGGCGAAAGCGTTTGGCCTGCCCGCCGTTCTGGGCGCTTCCTTTGTAGCAGGGCTGCTGCAAATTGTGCTCGGCGCGTTTTTAAAGAAGATTCGCCACTGGTTCTCTCCAGTAGTCACCGGCATTGTGGTGCTATTGATCGGGATTACATTGATGCCGGTCGGCCTCAATTACGCCGCGGGCGGTGTGGGGGCGGATGACTTTGCATCACCCAGCAACTTGTTGCTGGCGCTCTTTGTACTCAGCGTGACGATTGCCGTTCATCAATATGGGCGGGGCTTTATCAAAGCGTCCTCTATTCTATTTGGCTTATTGGCTGGCTACATAGTGGCCATTGCCCTTGGAATAGTTGATTTTACGTCACTGAGTAACGCTGCCTGGTTTGCACTCCCCAAGCCGCTGGAATACGGCATGACGTTTTCGGGCACCGCAATCATTGGCATGACGCTGATTATGTTCGTGGTTGGGTTAGAAACGATCGGCAATATCTCTGCGATTACGACCACAGGGGCTGGCCGTCCGGCGAAGGATCGCGAGCTTTCCGGCGGCGTGATGGCCGATGGTGTGGCCACTTCATTGGCAGCGGTTTTCAATACTCTACCCAACACCGCTTACGCTCAAAATGTTGGTTTGATTACCCTCACCGGCGTGGTGAGTCGCCATGTGGTTACCATCGGTGGGTTGCTATTAATTGCCATGGGGCTATTTCCCAAGTTGGGAGGGCTGGTGGCCGCCATGCCGCCTGCAGTTCTTGGCGGTGCGGGCGTCGTCATGTTCGGCATGATCGCATCGGCGGGTCTTAAAATTATCAAAGAGTGCGAGCTGGATCAGCGCAACATGCTGATAATTGCCGTTTCGCTAAGCCTGGGTATCGGTCTACCAGCCGTCGAGGCGATTTCAGAAACCATGCCGGGGCAGCTAGGGCTGCTGCTTAAGTCGGGCTTAGTGCCTGCCGCCCTCGCCGCTTTATTACTAGACGCCATTTTACCAGGCAAACCTGACAGGCGTGCCAAACTGGCCAAGGCCGAAGCGGAGTATCAAAACCGTTAATCATGCACTGATGAGCGGGTGCAAATAAAAACGCCGCACCCTCGGGGCGCGGCGTTTTAAAGCGGTGGTACAGTTAAATTACTGCTTGGCGGTCTCTACCGCTTTCTTAGTGGTCTCTTCTGCCATTTTTTGGCTGTCTTGAGCGAAGCTTTGGCCGATGGAAGTTACTTTTTCCGTGTCGCCCTTCACTCGTTCCATAAATTCGCCAGCCGTTTTTTGCTGGGTTTCCATGGCTTTTTTGAAGCTGTCGGGGTCTTTGACATCAAGCCAAGTGCGCGCTTGCGCAATCGCCATGTCCGAGTAGGCACGGGCTGCATCTAACTGTGCACTCACCAGCTGATCATAGTAATCGAGCGCTGTCAGCGTGTAAGAACGCATCGGTGAAACAAAAACGGACTCAAACTGCTGCGTGGTTTTCTCAGTCGCTTTGTTCATAATAGTACCTCCAAGAGTGAGCTAGCACATAAACACGCCTTGATTAGGCGGTTCTTAGCCAGGCTTTTGCCTCTGCTGTCCTTAAAGCTAGCAGTGCTTTTTGTGCAGCGCAACATGATTTTTCCTCATGCTGCGCCTGCTCACTCACAAATAGTTAGAACGGCTGACAGCAGCCTGCTACTAGCGGTTACCGAACAAGTGCTTACGCGCCTGCTCATCCATTTCCACGCCGGCTTGGGGATTGACGTCTTCGACCAATGCATAAGCTCGACGTACGGCCGGGCGTGCTTTGATCATGTCAAACCAGCGCTCCAAGTCGGGAAACTCGTCCAGGGTTTGACGCTGTTTTTCCCAGGGAACAATCCAGGGATAGATCGCCATGTCAGCAATCGAGTAGTCATCGCCACCGACATAAGTGTGATGCGCTAGGCGTTGGTCTAGCACGCTATAAAGCCGATTGGTTTCGCGCACGTAGCGCTCAATGGCATAATCGATCTTTTGCGGCGCATAGTGGCAAAAGTGATGGTTTTGGCCTGCCATGGGCCCTAGCCCACCCATTTGCCAGTGCAACCACTGCAATACGATATAGCGCTCGCGGCCTGCAGAGGGTAAGAAGAGGCCACTCTTATCGGCCAGGTACTCGAGGATAGCGCCTGACTCAAACATCGATAGCGGCTGGCCGCCATCCTGTGGGGAGTGATCGACAATGGCAGGAATTCGGTTATTGGGGGCGATAGTGAGAAATTCAGGATCAAACTGCTCGCCTCGGCCAATGTTAATCGGCTTCACTCGGTACGCCAGATTGGCTTCTTCGAGCATGATGGAGATTTTATGGCCGTTAGGTGTTGTCCAATAATACAGGTCAATCATTGCCATCTCCTTGATGAAAACCTTGATTCACTCGCAATGAGCCACCAAGCTTTCAAAATTTATCGAGCGGTACTTTAGCGTACCGCCCTGTTAGCCATATCGCGCCGTTGGTGTTATATATCGCGTACGGTCAGGGCATTACTGGCAGCCCCATTGTGCACGTTGAGCATACGCTTGAACCACTCATCCACCGGGTCGCCAGGCTCTACTACCGCCTGTGTCGATACAACGTGAGCCCACATCATGCTGCCAAACAGCAGGTAATCTGAGCCGCTGGGTGCGTCACCGTCTAAAAAGGCGCTCTCCCGCAGCAGGTCACGTACCGGTGCCAGCGCCTGCTTGAGCTGCTGCTTACCCTGCTCGGGCTGATGGAACTCTTCCAGCGTGCAACCAAACCGCGCTTCGCGTGTTTCGCGGAAATAGCTACGGTCGTCTGGGTGGACGGCTGCAAATAAATCCATGGCGATAATACGAAATAGCGCAGGGTTTATGCTGCGCTCAACAAAGTATTTGAACAGTAATACCCGCTGATAGCTGACGCCCTCACCCAACACGGGTGCCTCGGGATACGCCTTATCCAGATAGCGCATAATCTCGAAACTGTCGGTAACGACCTGATCACCGTCGCAGAGCACCGGCACTTTGTCGTAGTCGGCAAACGCCAGCGCTTTCTTATCGAGGAATCGCCACGCTACGGAGGTGAATTCCAGCCCTTTGTGGGCGAGTGCCATACGTACGCGCCAGCAGTAAGGTGAGAAGCGGAGCCGTTCGTCCCGGCCGCACAGATCATAAAGAGTCATTGCCACTGCCATAACCTCCGTGTGGTTGATCATAGTGAGTACACAGCATTTCAGCCGATAACAATGAGCGTAAGCCAACTACGACGCAACTAGCGAGTTCTGTACTCATCCTTTCGCTGGCAACTGTACTGTCTATTACCTGATTCCGTGAAGCCAGCGCCGACACTTCCCCTATCACCGCCAGCGAGCATTTTCTGACCGCCGATTCCGTCTCAACCGCTGAACGCATACCGGGGAGGACCAACCATGGCGACGCTGACCGA
>NZ_JBSUGC010000012.1:0-199264 GCF_054065485.1 Vreelandella sp. 2A-K22
TTGCCTCAGCGAGGAAGGCGTATTCTACGCATTTCCTGGTGGTTGTCAAGGGCGTTGTTTTCGATGTAACACTGACCACATCCAAAACCGCTAACTCATTGACAAACCGAAGCTTTTACACTTCATTTACCGCTGGTAACGCTTGGCGTCCCCGGCAGCGGATGCGTACTTTACGGATTCGCTGACGGGTTGGCAAGGGCTGTTTTGAAATAACTGTCAAAAAAGTGGAGAAAAGTACTATCTACTCGTTTTAGCCTTACGCATAACGGCTAATACAGGGCCTGAAGCCACGTAGGTACCAAACAGCAATAACAGCATCACTGAGGGCTCGACCGAGATCAACACAAACGCCAGCACTATGGCTAGCAGCACAACAAAAGGTACCGGCTTTTTAAAATCGAGATCCTTGAAGCTGTAGTAACGGATATTACTCACCATCAACACACCCGCCGCAGCTACTACTACTAACATCAATAGTTTGAAACCAAAGGCATCAGCATCAAAGCTATGGAACGTCCATACACTGGCCGCCACTAGCGCGGCTGCAGAAGGGCTCGGCAAACCGATAAACCACTTTTTATCAACACTACCAATTTGTACGTTAAAGCGCGCAAGGCGAAGCGCCGCGCAGGCAACATAGAGAAAGGCCACTACCCACCCCGTCTTACCGATGTCCTGAAGAATCCAGGTAAAGGCAACTAAAGCGGGCGCCATACCAAAGGAGACCATGTCAGCCAAGCTGTCGTACTCAGCGCCGAATTCACTTTGCGTATTGGTCATACGGGCGACGCGGCCATCCAGGCCATCCAGTACCATGGCAATAAAGATCGCAACGGCAGCCGAGGTAAACTCACCATTAATGCCTGCCACTACTGCAAAAAAACCGGCAAAAAGCGCCGAAGTGGTAAATAGGTTGGGCAGCAAATAGATGCCTCGACGGCGAATCTTTTTACCGTCCTCTACGGCCTCTTCGACCACTTCGGTTTCACGCAAGAAGGCAGCCGCCAAATCTTCATTGTCGCCCACTTCTGACTGATGAGCACTGTCTGGCTGCTCAGCTTTATCAGACGGAGCCGAGTCTGGCTGGCCTGGGTTTGACTGATCAGAGTTTGAGTGCTCTTGGTCGCGAGCGTCCTGTGTCATAGTTTTCATCCATTAAAAGAGAAGTCACGGGAACCGTAGTCGCTTTCATTCTACACGGTGAGTGCCACTCAGCCAGCCAATTGCTGCATTGATGCCCTGCGCGGTCTGCATCAGCGAGCGCTAACAGGTTAATAACTAAAAAGCGCCGCTCCGGGAAAGAAGCGACGCTTATGTTTACATTTAAGTGCTGACTGTAAAGGCTAAGTACTTTCGTGCTTAAAGCGACAACACCTTATCGCCCCGGGCAATACCCGAGACCCCAGTACGGGCGACCTCAAGAATGCCTACCGGCGCCATGGCCTGAAGGAAAGCATCGAGCTTGCCCGCATCGCCGGTGATCTGCACGGTGTACAGGCTGGGCGTTACGTCGACGATCTGCGCGCGGAAGATATCCACCGTGCGCTTCACTTCATCACGCGCCGCACCTAGCGCTTTCACTTTAACCAACATCAGCTCGCGCTCGATATGGTTACCTTCGGTGAGATCCACCAGTTTAACCACATCAATCAGCTTATTGAGGTGCTTGGTGATCTGTTCAATCACCCGGTCGTCGCCTATGGTGGTGACCGTTAAGCGCGACAGCGACGGGTCTTCAGTAGGCGCCACGTTAAGCGTTTCGATGTTGAAGTTACGCTGGGAGAACAACCCGACTACACGTGACAGCGCACCCGGTTCATTTTCTAACAGAATCGAGATGATATGACGCATCAGGTACGCTCCGTTTTAGACAGCAGCATGTCACGCATGGCGCCTAAGGGCACCTGCATCGGATAGACGTGCTCAAAAGGGTCGACCTTCACGTCAAGGAACACCAGCTCGTGCTTATCCGCAAAGGCACGCTCTAGCGCAGGCTCCAGTTCATCAATGGTATTGACGGTAATCGCGGTAAATCCATACGCCTCAATCAGCATATGAAAGTCCGGCAGCGACTCCATATAAGAGTGCGCGTGACGCGATTTATAGTTCAAATCCTGCCACTGACGCACCATACCCAGCGACGCATTGTTAAGATTGACGATTTTAACGCCCACCCCGTACTGCTTACAGGTAGAGAGCTCCTGCATCATCATCTGGAAGCTGCCTTCACCGGTGACGCACACCACATCATCATCCGGGTAATTCTGCTTGATACCCATGGCGGCGGGGAAGCCAAAGCCCATGGTGCCCAAACCACCTGAGGTGATCAGTCGGTTGGGTTTATCAAACTTGTAGTACTGCGCCGCGAACATCTGGTGCTGACCCACATCGGTAGTCACGTAGGCTTCGCCTCGAGTTACCCGACAAAGCGCTTCAATAACCTCCTGTGGCTTAAGCGCTTCCCCCACCTTGGAAGGCTCATAAAGCTTGCCTTCACGGTCGGCACGCCAGCCATCTATCTTCTCCCACCACTCAGTCAGTGCTTCAGGATGGGCAATTTTATGCCCCTGCACCAAACTGATCATCTCGTTGATAACGCTGGATGCCGGGCCCACGATCGGCACATCGGCACGCACCGTTTTAGAGATCGAACTTGGGTCAACATCAACGTGGATGATTTTAGCTGTCGGGCAGAACTTCGAAGTGCTGTTGGTCACCCGGTCATCAAAGCGCGCCCCAATGGCAATAATCAGGTCGGCGTGGTGCATGGCCATGTTTGACTCATAAGAGCCGTGCATGCCCAGCCAGCCCAAGCACTGCCGGTCACTTTGTGGATACGCACCAATGCCCATCAGCGTGGTGGTAATCGGGTAGCCCAGCTGCTTGACCAGATCAGTCAAGCCTTCGCTGGCTTTGCCCGTGACCACGCCGCCACCGGTATAGAACACCGGGCGCTTAGCTTTGAGTATCATCTCAACGGCTTTTTTGATCTGCCCTGTGTGGCCACGCGTGACGGGGTTATACGAGCGCATCTTGACCTTTTTCGGATAGATGTACTCATAACGCTCAGTGGGAGCCGTCATATCTTTTGGGATATCGACCACCACCGGGCCCGGACGCCCTGTAGCGGCTAAATAAAACGCCTTTTTGAGCACTTCCGGGATTTCAGACGGATGACGAATCGAGAAGCTGTGCTTCACGATGGGCCGCGTCACGCCGACGATATCGGTTTCCTGGAAGGCGTCTTCACCGATCAGATGACTTGCCACCTGACCACACAGCACTACCATGGGAATGGAGTCCATGTAAGCAGTGGCGATGCCGGTGACGGCGTTGGTGGCACCGGGGCCTGAGGTAACCAGTACGCAGCCGGGCTTGCCTGATGCACGGGCATAGCCATCGGCGGCGTGGGTAGCCGCTTGTTCGTGACGCACCAGAATGTGCTTCACTTTGTCCTGGCGGAAGAGTGCATCGTAAATATGCAGCGCTGCACCGCCGGGGTAACCATAAATGTATTCGATGCCCTCATCTTGCAAGAAGCGGGCGATCATATCTGCGCCGGAAAGCAGTTCCACTGTATTTCTCCCCTGGAGGTCTCGAGTGCGATCCGCAGGACATCCTGCGGTGTCGAGTGCGGCGGTATGCCGCTGCCGGCCTTTGCCGGCACCTGATGCCAAACCCTGGCAGATGGCCCGGTTAGGGCCTGCACTCTTGTCGGGAGAGGGTGCCTTATGTCGACATAAATCACCCGCTCCCTTACACGGCAGTTCGCCGTGTCGGGGCGTTGGCCAGGTTGGGCGGTTAGCCCAAGCCCGGAAGTCCTTCGGCGGGTAGAGGCTCTCGCCTACCCTTCGCGCGGGAATTAGGGGTTGCCCGTTGGATCCGCGCCCGCAAATCAGGAACTGACAAGATTCCATTAGCAGCCCCACCCTGTCAACCGCCATTACTCGCTGAATGCGCCCATGAGCCCCTTTTCGGCTCAGAGTTGCGGTAATCCAAATACGATTCTCGACGCACGAGACCAATGTCTAAGCCGAGAAATTCGCATATCGTCTGTGCGGCTGTGTAATATTTTAGGTGACACGATTCATCTAAAGTTTATTTCTGATACTCACAGCATTACCTGGAAGTGCAACTCCGAGGAAACATCGCCAGCATTTCCTTGCTTCTCATAGGCTTTCTAAATTCAGCCTATTTGGAGACAGTTAGCACTTATTAGGTGAATCGATTCATCAAACAACGAAGGGTCAGCCAACTGACCTACTACAGCAACAAGTAGCGCGAGGAAAAGCTCATGTCACGCATTGTGCAATGGTCCGTTACCGTGGCACTAGCCGGCTTCCTGTTCGGCTTTGATACGGCAGTAATTTCTGGGGCCGACAAGCCCATTCAAGCACTCTGGGGCCTCAGTGATCTGCAGCATGGTCTGTTGATCATGTCGATGGCTTTATGGGGCACTGTACTTGGCGCCATCTTCGGTAACTGGCCTACCGACCACCTTGGTCGACGCATGACTCTGCTGTTGATTGGTGTTCTGTACTTGGTATCGGCGATAGGATCCGCTGTGGCCACCGACCCCTGGGTCTTCGCCCTCTTCCGCCTCATCGGTGGCATTGGTGTGGGCGTCTCTTCAGTCGCCGCCCCGATTTATATTTCCGAGATTGCCCCACCTCGACATCGGGGTGTGCTGGTGGCCATGTACCAGTTCAATATCGTCTTCGGTATCCTCATGGCGTTCGTTTCCAACTATGTCATCGGCAGTATGATAGAGGGGGATATCGCCTGGCGCTGGATGCTCGGCATCGAGGCCATTCCGGCTCTGATTTATACTCTGATGATTACCCGTGTTCCGCGTAGCCCACGCTGGCTCATCCTCAAGCGCAATGACGTCAAAGAAGCAAGTCGCGTGCTGCGGATGATCGACCCAGACGTGGATGTTGATGCGGAAATTGCCACCATGCGAGCCGCCGAGAACGAGGAGCGCTCCGCTAATGCACGCTTCTTCTCTCGCCGCTATCGGCTGCCGATCCTACTTGCCTTTCTGATCGCCTTCTTCAATCAGTTGTCGGGTATCAACTTCATCATCTACTACGCGCCACGCGTGCTTGAGGCCGCTCAGCTCGGCAGCCAAGCGGCACTGCTGTCCACCGCGGGCATTGGTTTAGTCAATCTGGTCTTCACCATGATCGGGATGTCGCTGATCGACCGGTTCGGACGGCGCACACTCCTGTTCATCGGTTCCGCAGGGTACCTGTTGTCATTAGTTCTGATCTCACGTGCCTTCTTTACCGATTCCCTGGGCGGTATCGAGGTGCCGCTGCTACTGGCCCTGTTTATTGCTGCCCATGCTATCAGTCAGGGGGCGGTGATCTGGGTCTTCATTGCAGAGGTGTTCCCCAACCATGTGCGTGCTCGCGGTCAATCCTTTGGCAGCTCAATCCACTGGGTCTTCGCAGCTTTGATTACCCTGGTCATGCCTTGGGTACTGGGCACTTTTAGTGGTGGCCCGGTGTTCGCCTTCTTCGCCATCATGATGTTGCTGCAATTAGTATTCGTGCTGATCCTGATGCCGGAAACACGCAATGTTTCTCTTGAAGAACTGCAAAAACACTTGGTAGGTAACGACGTCAAACTACGTAGGGTTCATCTATCAGGTGCCAGAGTTAAAGTCTGACCCACCCACAAGAAGCCAATAAAAAAGCCTCGCCAGCAAAGCTAGCGAGGCTTTTTACCTACTCAATTAGCCGAAGTGGCAGCTCAATTATGAGCTAAACACCAACTTACCCTCTTCTGCGTTGATATGGATAGTATCGCCAGGGGCAAATTTGCCACCCAGCAGGTCTTGCGCAAGCGGGTTCTCGATACGGCTCTGAATCGCCCGCTTGAGTGGCCGCGCCCCGTACACAGGGTCGAAGCCCACCACCGCCAGTTGCGCCATGGCCTCTGGGCTGACCTCAAGCTTCAGGTCGTGCTCGGCAAGGCGCACTTTCAAACGCTCCAACTGAATACCGGCAATGGCTTGAATCTGCTCTTGGCCCAGGGCGTGGAACACCACCACTTCATCGATGCGGTTGATGAGCTCAGGCCGGAAGTGGTTACCCACCACCTCCATGACCATGTTTTTCATCGACTCATAGTCGCTGTCTTTATCAGCACTGACGTCACCACCCATGCGCTGGATAATGTCAGAGCCCATGTTCGAGGTCATCACGATCACGGTGTTGCGGAAATCCACCGTGCGGCCCTGGCCGTCAGTTAAGCGGCCATCTTCCAATACCTGCAGCAGGATGTTGAAGACATCCGGGTGGGCTTTCTCCACCTCATCCAGCAGCAGCACCGAATAAGGCTTGCGGCGCACGGCTTCGGTCAGGTAACCACCCTCTTCGTAGCCGACGTAGCCAGGAGGCGCACCGATCAAGCGGGCCACGGAGTGCTTCTCCATAAACTCCGACATATCGATACGTACCATCGCCTCTTCGGTATCGAACAGGAAGTTCGCCAGCGACTTACACAGTTCGGTTTTACCCACCCCGGTGGGGCCGAGGAACAGAAACGAACCGTTGGGGCGGTTAGGGTCAGAAAGCCCGGCCCTGGAGCGGCGTACTGCATTGGCCACCGCCTCAACGGCCTCATCCTGGCCAATCACCCGCTGGTGCAACGCCTCTTCCATACGCAGGAGCTTATCGCGCTCGCCTTCCAGCATTTTGGAGACCGGAATGCCCGTCCAGCGGGAAACCACCTCGGCGATCTCTTCTTCAGTGACGTTAGAACGCAGCAACTGATGGCTTGAGGTGTCCGCTTCACCTTCCCCGCTTTCGGCAATCTTCTTCTCCAGTTCTGGAATCTTACCGTACTGAATTTCCGACATCCGACCTAAGTCGCCCTGACGACGGGCCTGTTCAAGGTCAATGCGTGCCTGCTCAAGCTCAGCTTTAAACTGAGCAGCCCCTTGAATACTGGCTTTCTCAGCTTTCCAGATTTCATCAAGATCCGCGTATTCGCGCTCTAGCTCGTGAATCTGGGTATTGAGTGCCTCCAGGCGTTTTTTGGTGGCCTCGTCGGTCTCTTTCTTAAGCGCCTCACGCTCCATTTTGAGCTGGATCAGACGGCGATCAAGGCGATCCATCGCCTCTGGCTTGGAGTCCAGCTCCATACGAATCCGCGAGGCGGCTTCGTCGATCAGGTCAATGGCCTTATCGGGCAACTGACGATCAGTGATATAGCGGGTCGAGAGCTTGGCTGCGGCAATAATCGCCGAGTCGGTAATATCCACGCCGTGGTGCACTTCGTAGCGCTCTTTCAAGCCGCGCAGGATCGCCACGGTGTCCTCTTCAGAAGGCTCATCAACCAGCACTTTCTGGAAGCGGCGCTCCAAGGCGGCGTCTTTCTCAATGTACTTGCGGTACTCATCAAGGGTGGTCGCACCCACGCAGTGCAGCTCGCCGCGGGCCAAGGCGGGCTTGAGCATATTGCCCGCGTCCATCGCACCTTCGGCTTTGCCTGCGCCGACCATGGTGTGCAGCTCGTCAATAAACAGGATCACCCGGCCTTCTTCCTGGGAAAGCTCCTTAAGTACCGCTTTCAAGCGCTCTTCAAACTCGCCACGGAATTTGGCACCCGCCAATAGCGAGCCCATATCCAGCGAGAGCACGCGCTTCTCTTTTAAGCCTTCCGGCACTTCGCCGTTAACGATGCGCTGGGCCAACCCCTCGACAATGGCGGTTTTACCCACCCCCGGCTCACCGATTAACACCGGGTTGTTCTTGGTACGCCGCTGCAGCACTTGAATGGTACGGCGAATTTCGTCGTCGCGGCCGATCACCGGGTCGAGCTTGCCGTCCAGCGCGCGCTGGGTAAGATCCATGGTGTATTTATTGAGCGCTTCGCGCTGATCTTCGGCGTTGGCATCGTCGACGGTAGCACCGCCACGCAGGCTATTAATGGCGGCTTCAAGAGATTTACGGTTAATCCCCGCGTCTTTAAGCAGCTTGGTAATCGCTGAATTCATTTCCAGCGCTGCCAATAGAACGAGTTCACTGGCGATAAACTGATCACCGCGCTTCTGCGCTTCGCGATCGGTTAAGTTAAAAAGCTTGATGAAGTCCCGCGATGGCTGCACTTCGCCGTCGAACTGCCCCACCTTGGGTAGGTTATCCAACTGCTGCACCAACCCATCGCGCAGACGCGAAGGATTGCCCTCGGCTTTTTCAATCAGGGCTTTAATACCGGTGTCTTTGGTGTCAAGCAGGGCCAGCAGCAAGTGCGCTGGGTCTAGCTGATTATGACCGCGGCCAACGGCCAGCGACTGCGCTTCGGCAATCGCACTTTGAAGCTTGGCGGTAAATTTATCAAAACGCATGGAATTCCTCCTGGGGTAGCCGTGCGTTTGGACGCACCGCGTGACCCGATAACGTGTCATTAGACGTGCTAAATCACTATTAGCTTGACAAGTTAAATGGCGTCAGTTCCATGCTTTTCAAGAGGTGGCAGTGTAAACCGCTGACTTATGGAAGCTTTAATTCACATTAATTGATCCAGATCACGCTTGCCATTCGCCCGGTTTTGCCACCATCACGACGGAAGGAGTAGAAGCGCGACTCGCAGGCAGTACAGAAGTGGCCGCCGCTTATGTGATTGACGCCCAGTGCCTCTAACCGAAAGCGCGCCAGCCGGTATAAGTCGGCCATATAATGCCCCAACCGGTAAGGGCTATGGTCAAAGGCGTCAGCGGTATCCGGGTGAACGGCAACAAAGGCGCCGTAAACCTCAGGGCCAACCTCAAATTGAGCGTTGGAGATAGCAGGCCCTAACCACACCAGAATATCGTCTGGGTCAGTGTTCATCGCGGCAATGGTTGCTTCCAGCACACCGCCCGCCAAACCGCGCCAACCGGCATGAGCAACCGCCACCTGGGTACCCGCTCGATTGCAGAACATCACCGGCAGGCAGTCTGCCGTCAGTACGACGCAGGCGTACTCATTGGAGGTCGCAAGGGCTGCATCCGCGTCGGCAGCCTCGGGCTGATAACACTGCTGCACACGGGCGCCGTGGGTCTGGTTCAGCCACAACAGAGGCCGCTCATCGCCAATTTCCTTTTGCAGCAAACGACGACACAACGCCACATGATCAGCATTATCGCCGACATGGGAGGCGGGGTTAAAGGCAGCGAAATCACCCTGGCTAGGCCCCGATTCACGGGTCGTCACAAAGGCACGCACATTGGTCGGCGCTGGCCAGTCGGGCACTAAAAGCGTTGGCCGTAAATTAATGGCATCGCTCATCGCATAGTCTCATTATCTTCGCGCAGGTAATCCAACAACATTAACAAATCATCAGGGAGGTCTGCCTGAAACGTTAATGTTTCGCCGCTTACCGGATGTTTGAAAATCAACTTACGCGCGTGAAGGGCCTGACGAGGGAACTCACGCAGGATCTCTTTCAGCGGCTCAGCAGCCCCCGGTGGTAATTTGGCACGACCACCATACATGGGGTCACCAATTAACGGATAGCGAGCATGGGCCATGTGCACGCGAATTTGGTGGGTACGTCCCGTTTCCAACTTACAGCGCACATGAGTGTGAGCACGGAAGCGCTCAACCACGCGAAAATGGGTAATGGCAGGTTTACCCGAAGCCGTCACGGCCTGGCGTTTACGGTCTTTAGGGTGACGACCAATAGGTGCGTCAATGGTACTACCCGACACCGGCTTACCAATCACCACAGCATCGTACTGACGCGACACACTGCGCGCCTGCAACTGTTCAACCAGAGCCGTTTGGGCGGGCAGCGTTTTCGCTACCATCATCAAACCGGTCGTATCTTTATCCAAACGGTGAACAATGCCAGCCCGGGGCACTTCGGCAAGCGACGGCTGGTGATGCAGTAGTGCATTCAATAGTGTGCCATCCGGGTTGCCTGCGGCAGGATGCACCACCATACCGGCAGCTTTGTTGATGACCATCACCGTGTCGTCTTCGTAAACGATATCCAGCGCAATGTCCTGGGCTTCAAAGCGCGTATCGTCTTCGATGGTGGCCTGAAGCGCCAACACTTCATGGCCATGCAGCTTGGCTTTCGGCTTGGCTTGCGCGCCGTCCACCGTCAACTCACCAGCGTTAATCCACGCTTTTAAGCGTTCGCGGGAGTAATCGCTGAACAACTCAGCCGCCGCTTGGTCTAATCGCGCACCGGCCAACGTAGCGGGCACGCGCTGCGTGTCTTCAACTGTTCGAGACATGAAAAACCTCTTTTAGACGCAAAAACCCCCAGCCCCGACATGGAAAAATAAGCTGTGACGACACCCGACGAAACGTCGCTAAGCCTGCGTTTTGAGCCGAGGTGTTTTATAGTGGGCGGACTGCGACCTATTCTACCATTTCTACTTATGGCCATCGTCGCTTTTTGGTGATCGAGGCTTGTTTGCAACGAGGATGATGATGCGCGTTATTTCAGCTGCCAACCGCTTTGGTGCTCTAGCCCTAAGCCTTGCCCTTCTAGCGGGCTGTGCGAGTAACGATACAAGTGAAGAAGAGGACGATGAATTTGCTGGGGTTCAGGAGCGTGAGCTCTATGAGCTGGCCCGCACAGCCCTCGACAGCAACCGCTACCCGATTGCGATAGAGCGTTTAGAAGCACTCGATACCCGCTACCCGTTTGGTGTCCATGCTGAGCAAGCACAGCTCGAGCTGATCTATGCCTACTATGAAAACAGCGATTGGGAAGAAGCCCGGGCAGCGGCTAGCCGCTTTATTCGCCTTCATCCTGACCATCCCCAGGTGGATTACGCGTACTACCTGCGTGGTCTTTCCGCCTGGCAAGCAGGCCGCTTCAGCCTGGAGCGCCTACGCCTGATTGATATTTCCAAGCGTGATTTGGGCGCTTCCCGTGATGCCTACAATGACTTCCGCGAGCTGATTCAGCGTTATCCGCAGAGTGAATACGCTGCTGATGCCCAGCAACGTATCGTCTACTTACGTGAGTTGATGGCCCGCCATGAACTGCACGTTGCCGATTACTACCTGCGCCGCGGCGCTTATCTAGCAGCGGTTGAACGCGGCCGCTGGGTAATCGAAAACTACCCAGAGTCGAACGCTACCCGGGATGCCCTAGCCACCATGGTGGAAGGCTATCAAGGCCTAGACATGGATGACCGCGCCAATGAAGTCCTCGCAGTACTGCGCGAGAACGCGCCTGATCATGAGCAATTGCAGGGCAGCCGCTTTGTTCCCAAGCATTTAGGTCAAAATGATTAAACCATTGCGAGCTTTCAATCGCTAAAAGCTGTACAGCACTTACCTACCAAACCACGCCTCGGCGTGGTTTTTTTATTCAAAAAGAACAGTAAGCGAATAACTTTAAAGGGGAAAATACAAACAGAATGGTAATATTATACAGATAACACTATTTTCTATACAAACATTGTACAACAGGGTATAATTAGCTCGTCTTACATGATAAAGCGTCTTAACGGCGCCTAAGGGAGCAATCAATGCCACTTCTTAACGCCGGTTCCAGCAACACCAAAATAAGCACGCGTTTAACGATCGGTTTTTCTGCCTTACTCGGGCTGTTGGTTTTGCTAACAGCCGTAGGTATTTACCAAGTCAATCAAATTGATCGCGACTTAACGACCATTAATGATGTTAACGGTACCAAGCTTGGGTTTGCAGTAGATATGCGCGGCAGCGTGCATGATAGAGCCATTGCCCTGCGCGATGTGGTACTCACCCAAGACGATACTCGGTTAGATGCTTTACGCAGTGAAATGGAGCGCCTAAGCAGTGACTACGTGACGGCATCCGAAGGCGAACATCAAGTGTCTAGCGAGTACCCCAGCGGTCAAGAAGAGCGAAACATTCTAGACAGCATTGACGCCCAAGCCGCCACAACCCTGTCACTCACCCAGCAAGTCATGGAGTTTCGCCAAAAGGATCAATTTGCCGATGCACAGACACTGTTACTCGAAGAAGCGGGGCCTGCTTACGCCGAGTGGCTTAATCGGATTAATCAGTTTATCGAGCTTCAGCAAGCACTGAACGACACCACCACGGCAACAGCCCGCGATACCGCCTCCGGCTTCCAGATGCAGATGCTGGGGCTAACACTGTTCGCTTTACTGGTTGGCGGCTTGATTGCAGTGTTTTTATCCCGCCAGCTACTGCGTGAACTGGGCGCCGAGCCCCACGAAGTCAAAGCGTTTGCGGAAGCGATTGGCCGCGGCGAGCTAACCAGTCATGGGCAGCTTAAGAAGGGCGACACCCGCAGCATCATGGCGTCACAGGTCGCGATGGCGCATCAGCTACAAACCATTGTGACCCAGGTGCGCGCTTCAGCGGAGGCGGTGGCCAGCAACAGCGAGCAAATTGCTGAAGGCAATAACGACCTCTCTTCACGCACCGAGCAGCAGGCAAGTGCACTAGCGGAAACGGCCTCGGCAATGGAGCAACTCAACAGCACGGTAAAACTGAATGCTGATAATTCCGAGCAGGCCAGCCAACAGGCTACCAGCGCGTCCAGTACAGCCAAGCAAGGTGGTGAAGCGGTTAGTCAGGTCGTTGCTACCATGAATGATCTCAACAAAAGCTCACAGGAAATTGCCGGTATCATCTCCACTATCGATGCAATTGCTTTCCAAACCAACATTCTGGCGCTTAACGCCTCGGTCGAAGCCGCCCGTGCAGGCGAGCACGGCCGGGGGTTCGCAGTAGTCGCGGAAGAGGTACGCAGGCTCGCCCAGCGCAGTGCCGATGCGGCACGCGAAATTAACGCTCTGATTTCCAGCAACCTTGAGCGGGTAAACCACGGCAATGAGCGCGCTGAAGAAGCCAGTAAATCGACTGAAGAGATTGTCGCGGCTATCGAGCGGGTAACCAGTATCATGAAGGAGATTAGTTACGCCAGTGCTGAGCAGAGTACCGGTGTACAAGAAGTGGGCCGGGCGGTGACCGAGATGGATCAAGTCACTCAGCAGAACGCCGCACTCGTACAAGAGAGCGCCACCTCCGCCAATAACCTACGTCAGAATGCCCACTCTCTACTGCATGCCATGGAAGTCTTCAAGCTGCCGAAGACCCTTCAAAATGCACAGCCGCAGCACACTGCATTGGCACCTGCACCTGCACGCATTCCAGGCACTAACAAACCTACACTCGCGGCTGCGAAACCTCAGCCAAGCGAACCTAAGTGGGAAAACTTCTAAACTAATAACGATTTTGGCCGTTTATAGTGTAGAGAGAAATGGCTCCTAAGGGTTAGGAGCCGTTCTTTATTGCCTTGCCCGAGGTTGTAATGAAATCCACCCAAAGCCTTTTAATGGTTTTTTTGTTACCTATTTTAATGGTGGTACTACCTGCCCTGCTGATGCTGACAATCGCCATGAAGGTGCTGGAAGAACAGTCGCAGCAAAGCAACCTTTTACAGACCAATGATTTAGACACTTTGGTTCAAATGGCGACCTTTGATCGCCAGCTTAGCGACTTACACCAACGTATCACTGCTTTATTGATCGACACTGAAGTAACAAAGCTAAGTACTTCGCAACGCTATACGGCCTACAGTCAGATTGCGCAAGAGCTTAACCAGATCGGCCAAAGCGTGGACACCCTGGCGACCTCCCCCCTGCTTATCGACTTAAGCCAGGACAGTACCGCCGCCCTTCAAAGTGCGTTCCGGCAATATCAGCGTTTTGTCAGTATGGCCAATGAGTCAGCAGCACGAGAACTGGGCGACCCCGCCCTCTTCCTCAAAGAAGCGCAAAACCACTTCAACACCTTTACGCTATTCTCCCAGCAAATATTCGAAGCCTTAACCCTGCGTGCCAAGGAGCGTCATGACCTTTCATTTGATGCACTTACACGCTCTCATAGCACCACCATCTGGCTGGGCATTGCCATGATGGGTGTGCTTATCAGCGCAGCATTTTTTGCTTCCTGGCGCATCAATAAACGGTTGATGGTAGTGGGAGACGCTATTTTATCGCTTTCTAAGCGCCGACAGCCGTTGCCGGACTTCCACGCTATTGAGCAGATGAGACAGCAGCATAGCGGCCCCTTGAAGCGGATTGCCACCGCATTGATCGCGCTCAAGGATTCCGAGCAGCAGCGCCGTGAAGCCGAGCAAAAGATTCACCGGCTCGCCTATTACGATACGCTAACTAAACTACCTAACTGGCGCTTGATGAAAGAGCATCTACAGCATTCGTTGGATACCAACCAACAGGCCAGCACATTTGGCGCGCTAGTGTATCTGGGGATGGATAACTTCAAGCGCATCAACGATAGCAGCGGCCATCGCGTGGGCGATAACCTCCTCAAGCTTATTGCCCAGCGCCTTACCGACCTACAAGTCGAAGGCGCCACCATTGGCCGCCTTGGCGGCGATGAGTTCATGGTCATATTAGACGGCCTGGCTGGAGAACACCTAAAAGCGGCCGAAAAAGCCGAGGCATTGGCCGAACAGATACAGCACAAACTCAATCAGCCTTTCCAGCTAGAAGGGCAAGAACATTTTCTTAGTTTGAGCATGGGTATTGCATTGTTTAACGGGCCACAGCACACGGTCGACAACTTGTTTCAATATACCAACGCTGCCGTTCACTTAGCCCAAAAATCAGGCCCCAATAACATTCGTTTTTACGACCCAAAGGTACAAGCCGATTTAGAAGCCCGCATTGAGTTAGAGCATGATATGCGGCTGGCTATTGAGCGAGATGAATTTATACTCGTCTATCAAATGCAGGTAGACAGCCTTGGGCGGGCGATTGGCGCAGAAGCATTGATCCGCTGGCAACACCCGCGTCATGGGTTTGTCTCGCCGGGTACTTTTATCCCCCTAGCTGAGGAAACGGGTCTAATCATGCCGATTGGCAACTGGGTACTCGAAACAGCCTGTGAACAGTTAGTCATCTGGGCAAATGACGAAAACACGCAGCATCTAACATTAGCAGTCAACGTCAGCGCCAAACAGTTTCAACAGCCCGACTTCGTGGACACCGTTTGCGGCGTGCTAACCAAATGCGATGCTCCGGCACACCGGCTAAAGCTGGAGCTGACAGAAAGTACTATGATTGGCGAAATAGATGACATCATTGCCCGCATGCACCAGCTCAAAGCGCTGGGAGTTAGCTTTTCCTTGGACGATTTCGGCACTGGCTACTCGTCGCTGCAGTACCTCAAACGGCTCCCTTTAGATCAAATCAAAATCGATCAATCGTTTGTGCGCAACCTGCATAAAGACACGGACGATAAGGCCATCGTACAAACCATTATTGCCATGGGGCGTTCGCTCGGGTTGCAGGTTATCGCCGAAGGTGTCGAAAACCAAGAACACTGGCGCCACCTAAACGAACACCAGTGTCATGCCTTCCAAGGATATTATTTTTGCAAGCCGGTATCCGCTGCAGAGATGATACAGCGCAGTTTGGCTGCACCACCAATGCTCGCCTAATACGGAGGTAGTCCCCGTCATAAAGGCTTACTCACCGGGCTGCCAACCATTGACGATCGGATAGCGGCGGTCGCGACCAAAGCCCCGAGGCGTCACCCGGACACCAATGGGCGCCTGGCGGCGCTTATACTCGCAGCGGTCAACCAGCTTCACCACTTTATAGACGTCTTCAGCGTCAAAGCCACCAGCGATGATCGCTTCAGCGCTCATGTCGCCTTCGATATAGCTTAATAGGATAGCGTCGAGCACGTCGTAATCGGGTAAAGAGTCGCTATCCTGCTGATCCGGCGCCAGCTCCGCACTGGGTGGGCGCTCAATGACCCGCTCGGGGATCGCAGGTGATTGCGTATTGCGCCAGCGAGCCAAGCGATACACCCAGGTTTTATACACGTCTTTGATGGCATTAAAACCGCCCACCATATCGCCATACAGCGTGGCGTAGCCCACCGCCATTTCGCTCTTGTTACCAGTCGTCAGTACCATCAAGCCTTTTTTATTGGAGATCGCCATCAGCAGTACGCCGCGACAGCGGGACTGTAGGTTCTCTTCGGTGGTATCTCGCTCAGTTCCCGCGAAGCTCTCTGCCAGCGTGCCCATAAAGGCTTCTACCATGGGCTCGATCGGCATGATCTCATAGTGGACGCCGAGCATTTTGGCCTGTTCTGCAGCATCCTGCTTGGAGATATCCGCGGTGTAGTGGTACGGCATCATCACCGCCTGCACCCGTTGAGGGCCCAGTGCGTCAACCGCAATCGCCAGCGAAAGCGCTGAGTCGATACCGCCGGAAAGCCCCAACACAACGCCCTCAAAACCACTCTTGTTGACGTAATCGCGCAGCCCGGTAACTAACGCACAGTAAAGGCTCTCTTCCGGTTCTACCTCGGGGTCAATCTCTCCGGCTTGGGGTTCCCAGACCGTCGCGCTGGTTTGCAAAAACTGAACCGGCATCAGGCCCGCCTGCCAATACGGTGCCAGCACCTGCAGCTCACCGCTGGCGTTAACGCAGCAAGAGCCGCCATCAAAGACCAGTTCATCTTGGCCACCGATGGTGTTCACATACACAATTGGAAGCTGCGTATCCTGAGCGTGTTTCTCCAACAGGCGCAGCCGTTCCGCGGGCTTGTCCTGGTGATAAGGAGAGGCGTGCAAGGAAACCAGCACCTCAGCGCCCGCTTGCGCGGCGGCCTTAACCGGCACGCCATCCCATAGGTCTTCGCAGATCACGATGCCCAGTTTGGCGCCTTTATGCTCATACACCAGCGTTTCAGTGCCGGGCGTGAAATAGCGCTGCTCATCGAACACTTGGTAGTTAGGCAGCGCCTGCTTGGCGTACTCAGCTTCCCACTGGCCGTTGTAAAGTAGGCCCGCCAAGTTGTAACAGCGACCTTCCCGCACGCCGGGATAGCCAATGATCACCAACACATCACTGGCGACCTTCGATGCCATTAGCGCGCGAGCTTCACGCAGGCGGGTTTCCATTGAGGGGCGCAGCAGCAGGTCTTCCGGTGGGTAGCCTGACAAAAAAAGCTCTGGAAAGACAACAATATCCGCCCCATGCTCAATCCGCGCTTCGCGCACTGCTTCAATCGCGCGTGCGGCATTGCCGGGAATATCCCCGACCAGAGGATCGAGTTGGGCCATTACCAGCGTTAAGTCTTGCATGGGCGTCAAAATCTCTTGAGAATCTTTAAAATAGGGTTACACCAACATAGTCGTATTGTCCCGCAAGGGCCGCCAACTGGCAAAGGCTGCGGGTCTATCCTAACGCCTTGTGCCTAGATTCCCACTTTGGGAGACACAAAAGGATGAACCTCTTGATCATTCGGCTGATTATCTTCGCCGTTATATTCTATGCCGGTTTAAAGCTATACGGCATATACCGGCAACGTAAGCTTGAGCATGAAGCGCAGCATAAAAAAGTCAACCGCCACGAGGGTGGCAAAATGGTGCGCTGCCGCTGGTGTGAGGTCCACGTTCCTGAAGACGAAGCACTGCGTGACCAGGAACAGTGGTTCTGCTCCAGCGCCCATCGCGACCGCTTCCTGCAGGAGCAGCAGGATAAAGACGGCACACCTTAAGCCTGTATTAGCCGCTCTGGCGTAAGTTGGTAAGGCGCGGGGTCAATTAGTGGCTCGCGCCCCAGCAGTTGATCCACCAGTAAATGGGTCGAGGCAGGCGCCAGCACCAAGCCGTTGCGATAGTGCCCGGCATTGACGAAGACGTTACTCCATTCAGGCAGCGCGCCGATAAAGGGAATGCCCGCTGGGGATCCAGGCCGCAGGCCGGCCCACTGGTGCGCTACCGGGCACGTTGCCAAAGCGGGCAGAATAGCTTCAGCACTCTGTTTTAGCGACGCCAATGCCGCCTCATCGGTGCGCTTGTCAAAACCCACCTCTTCCAGCGTAGAACCGACCAATAGCAAGCCATCTGCACGCGGAATAATATAGCGTCCATCTTTTAACACCACGCGCTGCACCAACCCTTTGGGTGCTTGGTAAGCGATCATCTGACCTTTAACGGGTCTTACCGGCAACTGCACATTCAACTGCGACAAGAGCTGCGCAGCCCAAGCGCCGCCGCAAACAATAATGCGTTCAGCCGTTATCAGCCCCTGAGACGTCACCACGCCTTCAACGATGCCCTCTACTTTGCCACCCTGTTGAATAAAACCACTGACCTCGCACTGCTCTTTCAGCGTTACCTGGGGCATCGCCGCTAACCGCGCCTTCAAAGCCTTGGCTAACCGTGGATTGCGCACGCTACCTAGTGTCGGCATCCACAGTGCGCTGTCGTTAGCCATTGCCACACCAGGCTCTTTTGCGTGAACAAAGTCTGCCCCTACCCGCTCTAGTGGTTTACCCAGCTGGCGCGCCCATTGCAGCGCTTTATCGTCATCGTCCACATTTAGGTAGAGCAGCCCTTTTTGGCGATATTCGGGGTCAATACCGGTTTCTTCCAATAAGCGCAGAGCCAAAGAGGGGTAAACCCCCTCAGACCAGCGGGAAAGTTGCGATACCGCAGTATCGTATCGCCAGGGATAGAGCGGCGAAACGATACCACCGCCCGCCCAGGATGCCTCTTTACCGCACTCACCACGATCAACCAGTGTGACCTGGTGACCGGCATCGGCTAACTGCAGCGCTGTCATCATACCGATCACGCCGCCGCCAATAATTAAGAAATCGCTCACAAAATTGTCCGTTTTGGCTTACATAAAAAAAGCGTAGCGCCGCCTAGGATGACCTATTAACGACGATATGTTCGCTACTGGTAAAGGAGAGTGAGCATAGCGCGGGCGATAACAAGGTCAAGTGAGGAGAGGCGATGAGCAGTTTTTACGTCAAGACGCACACCACACCTGAAAGCGGGTTTACACTGCTCGAGCTATTGATCACCCTGCTGTTGGTTGGAATCATCGCCGCCTGGGGGCTACCCAATTTTCAAGCATTGGGGGAGCGTACCGCACAGACTAGCGAGGTCAATCGATTCCAGAGTGCGTTTTCGTTCGCGCGTAATACAGCGATTAGCCAACGCCGCCAGCTGACTCTTTGCCCAGCCTCGCAGAACCGTGAGGCTTGCGCTAATGACTGGGGTGGAGAGCTTATGATTGTGCGGGGCAATAAAACCGATAGCATCACTGAAGAAGACATTTTGCGCATTGTGCCCGCGCAACAAGGCACACAAGTGACCTACAACCGGGGCTGGTCGCGCATCCGTTACAGCCCGCTGGGCTATACCAGCGGTTATAACGGCAGTTTTGCTATTTGCTCAACCAGCGGCGCCGTGGGCTCTAAGGGTAAAAAGCTGGTACTTAGCCAATTAGGGCGGCTAAGGATTGATGAAGCGCCTATCGACTGTTAATCATTAGGAGCTTCAACTCATTCACGGCGTTGTGACAATGGTTTTAAGCAATACCGTCTAAATAGCGCTCGGCATCCAGCGCTGCCATGCAGCCGCTGCCAGCTGAAGTGATTGCTTGACGATAAATGTGATCCATCACGTCGCCGCAGGCAAATACGCCCGGTACGCTAGTCGCGGTTGCATTCCCTTCAAGGCCTGAATGCACTTTGATATAGCCGCCGTTCATGTCCAACTGACCCGCAAAGATCCCCGTGTTGGGACTATGGCCAATGGCAATAAACAGCCCAGGCGCATGGATCTCTTTGCTTGAACCATCTTTAGTGGATTTCACCCGAACGCCTGTAACACCGGAGTTATCGCCGAGCACTTCTTCGACTTCCTGGAACCACTCAAGAACGATTTTGCCCGCCTCAGCTTTCTCGAAAAGCTTATCTTGGAGGATTTTTTCCGCCCGCAACGTGTCACGGCGGTGTACCAGGGTCACTTTGGAAGCAATGTTAGAGAGATAGAGCGCCTCTTCCACGGCGGTATTGCCGCCGCCCACCACAATGACTTCCTGATTGCGGTAGAAAAAACCGTCGCAGGTAGCGCAGGCCGACACCCCTTGACCCATAAACTGCTGCTCAGTGGGCAGACCCAGGTAACGGGCACTGGCGCCGGTGGCCACGATCAACGCATCGCAAGTATAAATACCGCTATCGCCTTTTAAGGTAAACGGTTTTTCGCTTAAGCTAACCTCATTGATGTGATCAAACAGCACCTCTGTATTGAAACGTTCGGCGTGCTGCTTCATGCGCTCCATCAACTCCGGCCCCTGTACGCCTTGAGCGTCGCCGGGCCAGTTATCCACATCGGTTGTGGTGGTCAGTTGGCCACCCGCCTGAATACCGGTAATTAGCAGCGGCTTCAGGTTGGCCCGAGCAGCATAGACGGCAGCCGTATAGCCTGCGGGACCGGATCCAAGAATAATCAAACGCTCATGACGAGTTTCCATGACACCACCTTGTAAATATCTGACTGATAGCTTTGTCGCTAGCTGTGTTAATAGCTTTGAAAAAATTAGCCACAGAGTCTGCCTGAAATGGTGCCAAGTACAAGCTATTGCAAGGTTTCATCTACGCTATTAGGCGAAGAAACCTTGAAAGCCTCTGTGCAAAGACCCATGTGTTATTACTAAATCAACGCCATACTGGGGGGAAATCTATACTAAAGAAAGATCGTGACCGTCATGCTGAGCGCTGCGCTCAGCAACCAGAGGAGAGAGATATGAGCAAGATACCCGATACGCTAAACACCCTAGAGGTTGGTAGTAAAACCTATCACTACTACAGCCTGCCCCACGCGGCCGAGACCCTGGGCAGCATTGACCGGCTACCCAAGACGCTCAAGATTCTACTCGAAAACCAGCTGCGCTTCGCCGACGACGAAAGCGTAGATCAGGAAGATATGCAGGCCCTGGTCGACTGGCAGGCCGAGGGCAAATCCAGCCGCGAAATCGGCTACCGCCCGGCGCGGGTACTCATGCAGGACTTTACCGGCGTGCCCGGTGTGGTGGATTTAGCCTCCATGCGCGCCGCAGTAGAAAAGCTGGGCGAAGACCCGGCGAAGATCAACCCGCTTTCCCCCGTCGATCTCGTTATCGACCACTCGGTAATGGTCGATAAGTTCGGCAACCCGGCTGCATTTCAAGAGAACGTCGATATCGAAATGCAGCGCAACCGCGAGCGCTATGAGTTTCTGCGCTGGGGCCAGCAGGCGTTTGATAACTTTAGCGTCGTTCCCCCCGGTACCGGTATTTGTCACCAGGTCAACCTGGAGTACCTAGGCAGAACGGTATGGACGAAGGACGAAGACGGCAAGACCTTTGCCTACCCCGACACCCTCGTGGGCACTGACTCTCACACCACCATGATCAACGGCCTGGGCGTGCTTGGCTGGGGCGTGGGCGGTATTGAAGCCGAAGCGGCCATGCTCGGTCAGCCGGTGTCGATGCTGATCCCCGAAGTGATTGGCTTTAAATTAACCGGCAAGCTACGCGAAGGTATTACCGCCACTGACCTGGTACTCACCGTTACCGAGATGCTGCGTAAAAAAGGCGTGGTGGGTAAATTTGTCGAGTTCTACGGCGATGGTTTGAAAGACCTGCCGCTGGCGGATCGTGCCACGATCGCCAATATGGCCCCCGAGTATGGTGCTACCTGTGGTTTCTTCCCAGTGGATGAAGAAACCCTGAACTATATGCGCCTGACGGGGCGTGAAGATGAGCAAGTCGCCCTGGTGGAAGCCTATAGCAAGGCCCAAGGGCTGTGGCGTGAACCTAATGACGAGCCGATCTTCACCGACGCCCTAGCACTGGACATGACCGAGGTAGAGGCCAGCCTGGCCGGCCCCAAACGTCCGCAGGATCGCGTGGCGCTGAAAGACATGGCGGCGGCCTTTGACAAGTTCATGCAGGAAGACGTCAACGCGGATGCCAACGCAAAGGGGGAACTCTCTTCTGAAGGCGGCCAAACCGCCGTGGGGGTGAGGCGCAGCTTCGAGCATGACACCAGCCAGGCCGTTACGCTTGATGACCATGATTTCAGCCTTGACCCCGGGGCGGTGGTGATTGCGGCGATTACCTCGTGCACCAACACCTCCAACCCCAGCGTGATGATGGCCGCTGGGCTGCTGGCACGTAAAGCGCGTGAAAAGGGGTTAACCACGAAGCCCTGGGTGAAAACCTCCTTAGCACCAGGTTCCAAAGTGGTCACCGATTATCTGGAAGCCGCTGAATTAAACGATGACTTGGATGCACTGGGCTTCAACCTCGTCGGCTACGGCTGCACCACCTGTATCGGCAACTCCGGCCCGCTGCCTGATGAGATCGAAAAAGCGATCAACAGCGGCGATCTTGCCGTGGCCTCGGTGCTCTCCGGTAACCGTAACTTTGAGGGCCGTGTACACCCGTTGGTCAAAACCAACTGGCTGGCCTCGCCGCCCCTGGTGGTGGCTTACGCCCTGGCGGGTAATGTCCAACTTGACCTTACCCAGGCGCCGTTGGGCAAAGATAGCAACGGCGACCCGGTCTACCTCAAAGATATCTGGCCCAGTCAGGCCGAGATTGCCAGCGCCGTCGAGCAGGTCAACACCGCCATGTTCCGTAAAGAATACGGCGCGGTGTTTGAGGGTGACGATGTCTGGAAAGCCATCGACGTGTCAGAAAGCAAGGTCTATCAGTGGCCTGAATCCACCTACATTCAGCACCCGCCCTTCTTTGAAGGCATGGGCCGCGAGCCGGATGCCATCGAAGATGTGCACAGTGCCCGCGTGCTTGCCATGCTGGGTGATTCGGTGACCACCGACCATATCTCCCCTGCCGGTGCCATCAAGCCTGACAGCCCCGCCGGGCGCTATCTGCAAGAGCACGGCGTTAAGCCGGTCGACTTCAACTCCTACGGCTCGCGCCGGGGTAACCATGAAGTCATGATGCGCGGCACCTTCGCCAACGTGCGGATCAAAAACGAAATGCTCGATGGTGTAGTGGGTGGTGAAACACGCCACGTACCCAGCGGTGAGCAGATGGCCATTTACGATGCGGCTATGAAGTACAAAGAGGAAGGCAAACCGCTGGTCGTGATCGCCGGTAAAGAGTACGGCACCGGCTCCTCGCGTGATTGGGCGGCCAAAGGTACCCGCTTGCTGGGCGTTCGTGCCGTGATTGCCGAATCCTTTGAGCGCATTCACCGCTCTAACCTGATCGGCATGGGCGTTGTGCCGCTGCAGTTTGCCGAAGGCGAAAGCCGTCAAACGCTGGGATTAACTGGGGATGAAGAGATTTCGATTGCCGGATTAAGCGACCTGACGCCGGGTGGCACGGTCAAAATCGTGATCAAAAATGCCGATGGGGAACGTAGCGTTGATGCCAAGTGCCGAATTGATACGGTAAACGAGCTGGCTTACTACCGTCACGGTGGTATCCTTCACTACGTGCTGCGCAAGATGATCGGCGCAGCCTAAAGGGTAAAACCTACCAATGCTTGCATGCCCCCACTTCGGTGGGGGCTTTTTTTTAGCCGAGTGCTTAAAAAGCGCGACGACGGTAGGTACGGTAATCCGGCGACCAGGACGCTTTTTCGATCAGCTCGCGCAATGTCGTACCACTGGTTTTTAACGCCACACCGTTCTGCTGCGCCTGCGCCGCCACTTCAAAAGCAATCGACTTGCTGATATCGCGAATACGCGACAGCGGCGGCAGCAATGCACCTTTGCCCTCTTTCACCAGCGGCGCTTCACGGGCCAGCGCCCGCGAGGCGCTCATCAGCATCTCGTCGGTGACGCGATTGGCACTGGCAGCAATCACGCCCAACCCAATGCCTGGGAAGATATAGGCATTGTTGCACTGGGCAATCGGATAAGTACGGCCGTTGTAAACCACCGGCGCAAAGGGGCTACCGGTGGCTACCAAGGCTTGGCCGTCGGTCCAGCGAATAACATCCTCTGGCACGGCCTCTGCCTGGGAAGTAGGGTTAGAGAGCGGCATGATGACCGGGTGCTCACAACCCGCGTGCATGGTGCGCACCACCTGCTCGGTGAAGATACCGCGCTGGCCGCAGACACCGATCAGCACTGTTGGTTTGATCTGAGCAATCGTCTCTTCCAGACCTTGACCATTCCACTCGGCGACTAGCGAAGGGTCGTGGGCTAAACGGCGCTGGAAGTCACGCTGCCACTCTTGATCGCTGGTCATCAAGCCGTCGCGATCGACAATATAAATGCGCGACCGGGCCTCGCTTTCGGTCAAGCCCTCCGCTTCCATCGCTACGACCACTTGCTCGGCGATTCCACACCCCGCCGAGCCGCCACCCACAAACACCACACGCTGCTGGGCAATGGTCTCTTCCCGGGCCTGACAAGCCGCCATTAGCGTACCCACTACCACAGAAGCAGTACCCTGCACATCGTCATTGAAGCAGCAAAGCTCGTTGCGGTAGCGCTCTAGCAGCGGCACCGCATTGGCCTGGGCAAAGTCTTCAAACTGCAGCAGTACGTTAGGCCAGCGGCGCTTCACAGCAGCGATAAATTCTGCCATGAACGCATCGTACTCTTCCTGCCCTACCCGCTCGTGGCGCCAGCCCATGTACATGGGATCATCCAGCAGTGCTTTGTTGTTAGTGCCCACATCAATCATGATCGGCAGCGTGTAGGCGGGGCTAATACCGCCACAGGCGGTATACAACGCCAGTTTACCAATCGGGATACCCATGCCCCCGATGCCCTGGTCGCCGAGGCCTAGAATGCGCTCACCATCCGTCACTACGATCACTTTGACATTATCTTTGGTGGCGCTGCGCAGGATATCATCCATATGTTCGCGGTCAGGATAGCTAATAAACAGGCCGCGGTGGTTACGGTAAATGTTGGAAAATTCCTGACACGCCTGCCCTACCGTGGGGGTGTAAATAATCGGCAGCATCTCTTCAAGATGCTGGGAAACCATACGGAAATAGAGTGTTTCGTTGTCGTCTTGAATGGCGCGCAGGTGGATGTGCTTTTCGAGGTCGCTATGGCATTGTTGGTACTGGCGGTAGACCCGCTCTAGCTGATCCTCAATAGTTTCTACCTTCTGCGGCAGCAAACCAATCAGGTTAAACGCCAAGCGCTCCTGCTGAGTAAACGCGCTGCCTTTGTTCAATAGCGGCATTTCGAGCAAAGAAGGACCGGCGTAAGGAAGGTATAGGGGGCGTCTACTCTCGGTAGTCATAAGCACTCTCTTTTTTATGTCAATCACTGCTGCAATGCAGCAACATCGGGCGTTTGCGGCGTTTGAGCGTAATGTAACATGCTCCTGCGACAAAGGTGGAAGAGAGCGACCATGTTGATAAAAAAACGCCTCGGTTTAGGAAGCCTAAACCGAGGCGTGATGGCGCGATTAACTAGTGATCTAACGATGCCCTAGCAAGTTTTAGCGGTGGGTTTGCGCCCCTCCACGCCAGCGAAGAAGAACGGCCGCAGCTTAACGCCAAACATGTTGCCCGCAAACGCCGCTACCAGCCATACCCAACCGTGAAGGCTGCCAGAGGCAATGCCGCTGAAGTAAGCACCAATATTGCAACCAAACGCCAAACGCGCGCCATAACCTAGCAAGATGCCGCCGATGACCGCGGCCAAGATAGATTTCAGCGGGATTCTGAAGTTAGGTGCAAAGCGACCCGCCAAGCTGGCAGCAGCCAGCGCGCCCAGCATAATGCCGACATTCATTACCGTAGTGATGTCGCTCCATACGCTGGCTTCAAGGGCCGCTGCGTTACCAGGGGACTGCCAATAGCCCCACTGGCTGACATCGCCGCCCACCAGTTCAAAGCCTTTAGCACCCCACAGCGCAAACGCAGAGGTAATTCCCCAAGGGCGGCCTGCCAGTGCCAAGGTGGCAAAGTTGAGCAACGCCAACGCCACCGCGCCCGCCACTAACGGCCAAGGCCCAGTTAACCAACGCGCATACCCATGCTTATCGACCATGGACGCCTGCTCTAACTGACCGTGACGACGCTTCTCCATCACCCAGGTAAACGCCGTAATAGCAGCAAACAGCACCAGGCTAATAGCGATCCCCCCACTGACCCCGGCGACGTTAACCAGCGATACCGGTTGAAAGGCCGGTAAGCTCTGCCACCAGGCAAAATGCGCCGAGCCAATCACCGAGCCGACAATAAAGAACACCAGAGTGATCAGCATGCGCGCGTTACCACCGCCTGCGGTAAACAGCGTGCCAGAGGCACAGCCGCCGCCTGACTGCATGCCCACACCGAACAGGAACGCCCCTACCAACACAGAAATACCAATGGGCGCCACAAAGCCCGACACCTCGTTGCCAAACAGGGAACCCGCCCCCAAGGCAGGGAAAAACAGCACCACAGCAATCGCCAGCATCACCATCTGGGCACGCAGGCCACGCCCGCGCCGCTCAGTAATAAATACCCGCCACGCTGAGGTAAAACCAAAGGCAGCGTGATACAGCACCATGCCAAATAGCCCGCCGACAATCATCAACAGGCCAATGTTGGCGTCAAAGACAACCCCAATAAGCAACGCACCCAGCACAATCGCCGCTGTGGCTATCAGCGGCACGCGATAGCTCTGCGGCACAGTAACCGTCGTTGTAGACATACATTCACCTTTAGCAGCACCAAAAGCGCCTGTTAACAAACAGGCGCTTTTGGTAGACATGGACAATAGTTATAAGCCTAACGATAGCTGTAGAGTGCGGGAAATTCTTTGTTGAGAGGTGCTTATGTCTTTATGGAATATATGGCTGCTGGAGCCACACAGCAGCTTGGCACTATGTCCTACTCCACCTCTTAAACTGGTAAATCGGATGCCAGTGTGAGTTTTTTTGGCGCAAGCGGGTAAGACGGTGTATTGGACGCATGGTAGGTGCGCCCGGTGATCAGTGGCTGGCCCGGGCCAGCCTCCAAATGTGATATTATAACCTCATGACCAATCCTGTGGGTCGCCATGCTGCCATAGTCGCCGCTTAGGCAACCCTCATCCAGGGGCGTATCGAACGAAAAAAGAACTACTCGAAGTTTTCCCTCTTAGAATAAAGTGCTTAACAATTTGTAGAAATCTCCCTTGTTTAATCTATATCGACCTTCACCCCGGAGAACGGGATCTCCGGCGGGGCCATCTGGCGCAGGATGGTCAGATGGATATCTAGGTTCAGTTTGGCCAGGTTGTTAACGGACCATTCACCGCCTGCAACTAGGGCAGGCTCAAAGCCATAGACTTCGTCCGGCCCCAGCGGGCCCAGCTTCTTCAGGGCCTGGGCGAACAGCGGCTTTTCGCTCATGTCGGTAAGGTCGTACCTCTTTCTGCGAGACATAACAAAAAATGTTTCGACGGCACTATCAGTGTCTGGGGCAACCGTTTTGACTTTATTTTCCATGGCTATAATGGCATGAGTCGGACAACTGATCACAAAAGAACGGTTGGTGTTTTCGCCCCACAGGTATAACTCCCCGAATGCTGTCCGGGCAATGACCCTGTAGGTGTCCAGGGCCTCGAAGGGCATTCCCTCCAGCCACATGGACACCAAGTGATCATAGTCCGCCGGGTTCACCAGCCAGAACAGGCCGTCGGCAAAGCCGCTCCAGCCAAGATCCTGCCAATACTCCAGTAGTTTGTCCGGCAAGACTCCCCGGTAACGCTCGGCCTCGTCCGTTTTGGCCCGCCTGGGGCTGGTGGGTTCACCAAATTCCTCTACAAACATTTCCAACACTTCATCACGCATAGTCAATATCCTCGAGCCATATCCAGTCGCACGTTCATTTTCGCAACTCCCTGATCATTGGCAATGGCCGTATCGGCAGCCCCCTCCATCGTGCTCAATCGGTCACTCTGTTTTTTTGGGGGGATTACCCAGGCAGTTGGTGAGGATCATCATTTCGTCGCCGCGCAGGTAGTCGGGGGCGACCAGATCCGCCGGGGCGCTGTGGTGAAAGCGATAGTCGAAGTCTTCTGGCCAGTAGGGCAAACGCTGGGTTTTCCAGTGGTCGTTGAAGGTGCCTTGATAACTGACCCGGGGCTCCCACCAGGGGGCTATGGGCCCAAAGCCTGCCGGGGCCGGACGGTCAAAGGGTGAGGTGACCAGCCAGTCCGGGTCTTCCAGTTGGGGGGCGGGCAACTGCGTGACGGCGTTGAGGTCGGGCTTGAGGTACCGGGCGACCTCGCTGGACACCCGCTTGTAGTCTGCACGGGAGGGCAACCAGCCGCGCCCGGCGGGGTTGTCGGGGTAGTAGAGCGTATTGGTGGTGGCGTCCCCTTCCGGCAGGCTGTAGTGCCCGCCGAAGGCGTAGCGGTAGTCCAGCGGGACTTCGCTCACCGGTTCGGCTTGTGTCACTCGCCAGCCGCCGAGCAGTTGCCAGCGGAACTAGACGATCATATCTACCTGTGAGCTAGCTGACACAGAATTCTGAACACTACCGCTGGCACAGAATATTAAGCGCTCTCTTTGTCACTCCTTCAAAGTAGCCAATCTAGGCGGTTCATCATATGAGAACTTAAATTTGAATTGTCCATCATTCTGAATTTCAAGATCGCAAATCGTCCAGGCACGATTTTCCTTATCGTTCTGGGCCATAACCTCACGAAGCTTTTTAAAAGAATTTCGAGCCACTATATCTAATCGAAGTTCATCGGCACTTCCGTCATACCAAACATCAGCCTCTGGGCTTACCACTATTTCTCCTTCAACATCATCAATTTCAATATTTACAGTTATCTTCTCCCATCCTGGCCCAACTAAGCCTGCCACCTCTTGAACAACATTTTTCTGAAATTCTATAGACATTTCCTTACTCCTTTCTTTATCCACCTTGTTTATTTTCAAATACAAACGTTTTCCGGCGCTCTCCATCAACACGGTATGAAGCTTCAAACTCATCAGGCCTATTTGTACTATTATTGGGGTTATACTGAGGCGAAATCCTGACTTCCACATTCTTCCCAACATTCACTGGATCTTGGGCAGCTCGCTTCATAGAGCGCTCAAATTTCCCATATTGGCCCTGGTTCAAATTCGGCGGGCCATTGGGATTCACTCGCGCCCCATTACCCGGCACCACATTCAATCTATTTGTAGGCCCACCGAACTGATCACCAATAAGGTGAAAGCCTACATCTCCTGGCTGCCCTTCCTTTCCAATAACACTAGTGCTAATGCCGTCCGTGCCTGCTCGGCCATCCAGCGCATCCAACCGGACTGTGCCGGAAGCTTCCGTAACTCGGCCTAGATTATCAGTTTCCCAAGCATACGGATCATATTCATAACGCGCATTTGGCAGAGGATTGTTAGCCGCCCGATTGAAATCCGTAACATTATCAAACCGGTGAACAATCTTCCCTCCTTGCTTCGCGCTAATCTGCACCCCTTCGTTGCCTACTGGCACCCCACTGCGGTTGCCCCTGCCCAACTGTCCCACACGTGAAGCAGCGCGCCCCGTTTGTCCTATTCGCGCAGGCGCAAAAATCAAGCTAGCAAACTCTGCTCCTCCACGGCCAATGGCTTCTCCTACCTCTCCTCGTGCCATCGCATCTCGATACGGTTCGGTGACCGCATCCGCCACTAATCCAGGGTTATCAATCAGCATTGCTGTCGTTTCGCGGGCCGCATTAATCGCATCGGAGTGACCTTGATAGGTTGGATGCAGTTGCTCAAGCGCCCAAGAGCCTGGACTAACCTTAGCGGAGTAGACCGCCATATCGATGGTGCCTTCAACGGCTTCCTCTACCACCCCTGCAGCGCCTCGCCCAAACCCTTTGGTATGGCGCCAGGCATTTTGGAAGAAGCCCGCTTCTTCACTTTCAAGCTCTGCCTGCTGATGCGCCATCAGGGTGACATCTTCACTGACCTCTGGCGCTGCCTCGCCCGGTAGGCGTGGGTTTTCTGCTGCCTGCCCGGTGCCGCTTCCGGGGCTGCCGCCTGCGTTGATCTTGACCTGGGGGCCGACGATTGTGATGCCGCCAGCATCGAGCTTGATAAAGCTGCCGCCCACTTTGAGGGTGATTTCACCATCGGCTTCGAGCACCGCCTGTTGGCCCGATTTGATATGCAATTCCTGGCCACTTTCACTTAGCCAGGCTTGCCCAGCACGCATGTGCATGGTGCCCTCAACGTTTAAATGCTGGGTACCTTCTATATGCTCAAAGCGGTGGCGGTGCACCGTGTGATGGTCATCGTTATCGATCTCTGTTTGGCGGTGACGGTGGATCTTTAGATGGCTGTCGCGCTTGATCTCTTCAGTGCGGTCGTTAAGCGTCAATAACTCTAGGTCTTTCTGGGCGTGGAGCCAGATCTGTTCCTTGTCGGTGGCGTCCTCAAAGCGCAGTTCGTTAAAGCCTTTGCTTTTATGGCTCTGTGTGCGTATCACCGTGCGTGTCTTGTTGGCAGGGAGCGGATAAGGCGGGGTATTGGACGCGTGGTAGGTTCGCCCGGTGATCAGCGGCTGATCGGGATCGCCCTCCAAATGTGATATTATAACTTCGTGGCCGATCCTGGGGATCACCATGCTGCCGTAACCGCCACCCGCCCAGCCCTGGGCAACACGTACCCAGCAACTGGCGGTTTCATTGGGCTCGGCGTAGCGATCCCAGGGAAACTGCACTTTGACCCGGCCATATTCGTCGCAGTAGATCTCTTCGCCTTCGGGGCCGACCACAAAAGCTACCTGGGGGCCATCCACTCGCGGCTTGGGATTGGGCACCGGGCGGAAGGTCTGATCCTTAGGCATGATCAACAGCTCGTTATAGTAGCGGGTCATCTGCTCGCCCGATTGGACGCTGCTACCGTTATTACCCCGGGCCATACCGTCCTCTTCCAACGCCTGAGGCTGCTCGCCGTGGTGCACCACCGAAACCACCTGCCAGCGGCAGTTAAGGCTATCGATATCGTGATCCGTGAGGGTAAAACAGATACCAGGGGCAAGTTCAGGGAGATCGCTTTCCGCCTCGGCGGTGCTCGCGTCGGCGCGCAGGGACTCTAATCGGTGGCGGGTGAAGGGCTTGCCAGAGGCGTCTTTCTTATAACGCCCGGGATAGTCGAAGTGTTCGTAATAGGTTCGCTGACCACTAGCTTCTATATCTCGACCTTGGTGTTCGTGTAACTGTGCATAGCGCGGGTTCTTAAACGTGTAGTCCTTGAGCATCGTCGAGGCTGGGCGCACGCGGTTGACCTGTCGCAATTTGCGCACGTGACGTCGGGGCGGGGTTCCCCCGGCGCGGGCGTGGTAAGTGCGCTCGCCTACGCCGGGCAGCACCACTGTGGCATCAGCAAACACAAGCTGGTGTTTGCCGCCCTCAGCGTTCTCAAACTCATGAAAATAGAAGCAGCCTTCTTCAGCGGCCAGGCGCTCGATAAAGGCCAAATCGGTCTCACGGTACTGCACCAAATACTCCCGATCAAGGGGCATTCGGGTGGTGGCAAAACCGATATCGGTGAGGCCGCGCTCGTTGGCCAGGGTGGTGATCGCATCATAGGGCGACGTATCCTGAAAAATCCGCGAGTTGTGGCGCAGCGATAGCCGCCACAGGGCGGGGCGAATCTCCACTCGGTAAAAGCTGCGTCGGTGCCCGCGATCGCCGCGATGCAGTTCGCTTATAATTCCATGCACCCGGCGTAGCGGCTCACCGTCTTGCCAAATAGTAAGGGTGGCATTTTGATCCAAACAGTCGCTGGGCGAAAGGTCGTGGGTACGGCTGGCGAATTCGACCGAGAGCGCAAACGGCTCAGACAGCGCCTCGCGGTGAGTAAAGCGCACCACGGCGGTGTCATCAGCGCCGGGTAGGGTCAGAGTGAATTGTAGACCGGTACTATCAGCCACTATGAAAATCCTCTTCGATGCTGCTGTCTTACATCCCATTGAGCGGGCGCTTCGTAGCTCGCTACCTCAAAAGCATCGACGTACATGCGCTGAAATCCCGCCGCTTCCAGGCTTTGAATCGCCGTGTGGCAGCCCAGTGGTAGCCGTGTTTGTAGCGGTACGCCGCTTAGACTCAGCCGGGCAGCGGTCAGCAGGCGTGCGCCATGGCCGCTGCCTTTCCACTCTTGGCTGATAAAGAAGAAGCGCAGTTGCCAGGCGGCTTCGTCATCGGGTCGGCACGCCAACACCATCCCCAGGGGCGGGCCATCCCCATGGCGCAGGGCGAGTAAACGCCCCTGCCAGTGCTCAACGTGCTCTTGCTCACGCTGCAACCACACCTGGCGATGCAAGGTAAATTCCAGAGCACGGCGCAGCGTATCCAGGTAGGCCTTGTCACGCAGTACCCAGGGCGAATGCCCTTTTGCATCGGCACGCTGGACGGCTTCGATAAAACTATCGATATCCCCTTCGCGGGCGCTTTCAAGCGCGCGGGAAGATGCTTGGCCATTAACATCAGGGCCGCTATCCACATGACCACCTGGGTGGTCATGGGTCGTGCTAGCTGAGGGGGAGAGCCACTGCTTAAGTTTCGTCAGCATAGGGCCCTCGTTCTGCATAGAGTGCCGACGGTAACTGGAAGCCTGCGGCGGGCGAACGGGTAAAGGGGTTGGGGGCGCTATCGGTAAATAGGCGATAACGCATAGCGCCCCCGTCCACGTTGAAACGTAGCTCTAACTCACGCTCATTAACGCTGGTGATGTTTGCCTCTTCCAACAGCCGGAACCAAGCCCAGGCGCCATCGCGGGTTATACTCCGCGGCGAGTGATTTACCTGGCTGGGCACCATGGTGATGCGGCTATCCGTGCCGCCACGCAACGTATTTGGCCAAATCATGGAGACCCGACTACTGGCGCTGTGAGTGTAATCAATGAGCTGGCCATCGGCACTGATCACACTGCGCCGCTTGTCGGGGCTTAAGCTGATCGGCTCAAGAGCGAACTCGACGTCTAGCGCACCATCAGGGCCAAAATAGGCACGGCGAATTTGTTCCGCCTGTGACACGGCGGCAAACACGCTTTCACGCAGTAGCGAATTACCCTGGGTATCCACCAGTTGCTCAGGCGCACCTTCGATAAAGGGCTGCAAGTTATCCTGATAGAAGTTGTCGAGGATACCTTCAGGAGCAAAGAAGGCTTCAAAGTCGCTTAGCGAAGCATCCCGGCTTGCACTGGGCACCAGCGGATAGCGCCCGGCTAAACGCTCTTGATAGGGTGCCACTACCTCATCTATCCAGATATTTTCCAGGTGACTGATAGCGCTTGCCATGATGAGCTGCCAGCTTTGATCCGCCAGGCTTTTCAACATGCTTGCGACAGGCTCGGGCGAGCTGTCAGCAATACGCTGCAGGCGATAAATTGGGTCATCACCGCGCAGCGATAAGCGGTCACGCGCGCCGATGAAAGCGGCGCGCCCTGGGTCGCTGGCTTCTTCTATATCAAGCAGGTAATCGCGCAGCTCCGTTACCGCCGATTTGATCTCTTCCAGGGAGGAGGGATCCCCCTCTTGAGGATTGGAGAGCTTGTTAATCGCGGTAAACTGCTGCTCGATATCGTGAGCAAGCTGATAGCGCGGTGAGCGCTGTAGCGCTTCACGGGCTTCCTCGTCATCTTCAGGCAGTTCCGGATAGAGACGGGTATTCTGCTCGACCGCTGCTAACAGACGGTCTAACGGGCGCTCTGCGCTGACCAGCGCATCGGCGACCACCGCTGCCTGATGAATGTCCGGCAGGGGCACAAGCTGGGTGTTGCGCAGGGCATCACGCCAACTCACGCGATAGTCACTGACATAATAGTCACGCAGGGCATTTTGCAGTTGCTGACGGTCAGCGTTACTGAAGTTGATGTCTTCGCGCTGATCCAATACCCACAAGTCGATAAGCGCTAGCTCGGTTGCCCTATCAAGCTGTTGCAGGAAGTGATTTTCGAAGCCACCCCGGGTAACCAGATACGGCAGTTGCACATACGAGGGCTCATCGTTACGCGCCATAAACACCGTGTTGAACATCGACCCCACCTGACGGTGCAGGTCGAGAGGGTCTCCGCGACGGCTACTGTCAGCTTTCATGGTGGCGTAGACCCGCTCATCCATCGGCAGGCGTGATAGGTCGTCAATCGCGGCGACTAAGCTGCCGCGTAGTGGCGCCATGGCATATTCAGCGCGCCGATTACCAGCGGCAACCCGGCTTTCCAAATCGCTGTGCTGCAGGGCGTAATCTAAATGAGCCAGTAAGCGGTCTTGGATTTCACCACGCTGGGGGAAATCCGACTGCCAACGCTGCGCCATAAAGTCGTGTACGCGTTCGGGCTGGCGGCCACTGGCGTCAGACATCATGCGCAAAATGCGCAGCAGCGCCAGCTTGGCGTTACTGCCCTCTTCTTCGCGGTTCATGTCATCCATGATGCCCACCATCAACGCCGGCAGGAATTGGTACTCCAACATGGCGAGGTAAGCATTCTCTAACTGGCCACCAATAATGTGGCCTTGATAAAGCCCCATATCGGCAAGGAAAGGTGTGTGTGTACGGTAGCCCTCGAAGGTTTGCATCGCATCGCGTAGGCGATCCAACGGCGCCAGCATTTCGTAGCCCGTTGGGTCGTCGCTCTGAAACTCTTCGGGATGGGTGGCCAGGAAAGTTTCCGCCCGATGCTCGACGGTGGAAAGCGAGGTCGCGTTTTTCTGGTAGAAATGACTCCACCCACCGATCATTACCGCACTCACTAACATGCAACCGACGATGCACGCCTGGCGAGTGCGCTGGCGGCGGCGGGCTACTTTGGCGTTGTCACCGGCCAGGCCAGCTTCTGGATAAATGACTTTTTCAAACAGCTCTTCGGTGAAATACAGGGCGCTGCGCGTGGCACGGTGCGCTGGCTGAACACTTTCGGGCATGCCATAACGGCGGGCCGCGGCATCAACGAAAGGATCTTCAGGCACCCCCTGCTGATAAACCGAGGTGAAATAAGTGCCGCGTACAATCGCCGCGGTGGAAAAGCGGTCGCTGGAAAGCGCCTCGTTGAGGAAACCGAGCAGCACATCGCGCAGCCCTGCTAGCTGGCGCACAAAGCGAAATACCGATTCCCGTTCTTCCCGGTCGCGGCACTCTGCCAGCATGGTGGGCATTGCGCGGTTAAGGCGTTCCAGCATGTTGTCGTAAGCGGCGGCGAACTCTTCTTCCCACTGTCCCGGTGTATCAATGGATTTAGCCGAGAAGGTAAAGCCTAACGGCGCCCGCCGTGCAGCACGGGAGTAATGGCGGAAAAAATCGTCAAAACCGTGCAGCAAATCCATTTTGCTGAAGGTGACGTAAACCGGTAGTCGGCTGCCGTGGCGCTCCATCAACTCGCGCAGGCGGCTACGTAACAGCGTCGCGTACGCTTTACGAACGGCTACCTGGGCGTGGCTAAGACGGGCTAGATCCAACACCAGCACAACGCCGTCCAGCGGGCGGCGTGGGCGGTTACGCTCTAGCCATTCGGTGAAGTGATCCCATAGGCGGCTATTCAGTTCGTCAGGCTCGCCAGTTTCCAGTGCGCCTTGGGTCAATAACTCGCCATCAGGGTCGATGAGTATCGCTTTATCGCCAATCCACCAGTCAAAACCAAAGCGGTTTTTCTTGCTGCTGATGCCAGAGGCTTTCATGACATTGGACAGCGCAAAGTTTTGCCCAGAGCGGTTGACCAAGCTGGTTTTGCCCGCGTTTTCGACCCCCATGACCAAATACCAGGGAAGGCGATAGCGGCTGCTGTCCCCACTGCCAACGCTATCAATGATTTCGGATAATACGTTGTTCAGCGAGGTTTCCTGCTGGTCGATACTCTCCTGTATGGGGTCTGACTGCTGCGACTCCATATCCTGCGCGAGCTCATCGGCTTTGCGCAGTCGACGGGAAAGCCGAACGCCCCAAATCACCGCCACTAACGTTGCCAGCGCCAAGGTAGCCAGTAACCGATTGACCCAGGGGCCTAATGGGTAGCTGTCTCGCACTTCCCAACTAGGCCCTAACCACCAGATAGCCACTAATAGGAGCACGATTAATACGCCCCACATGGCCATGGAAAGCCGCCCTAGCCCCTTGACTCTGTTAGCTTGCGCTTTGGCGCGATTGTGAGTGCTCTGTGCACGTGAAAAGCCGGGCACCCAGCGGCTCAGCCTTGATTTCAATGTTCCCCACATGAGCCTTTAATCCTCGTCCCTAGTGATAAAGTCGATCATCGTTGCCATACCCTGAGGTCATGTCCTAAGCGATGCCTGAAGCCGCGAAACCAGCGCTGGTTCCCACTGCTCTAAATCAAGTTCATTAACAGTTTGGTGCAGCGTGCTGTAGTGCTGCTGGGCGAGCGTTTCTAGCCCCGCCTCCTGCAGCAAATCAGCGCTGGCCAAGCGCCAGTACGTGCTCTCGCGCAAGGAGCGTGCCGACGCTAACCCCTGGTCAAGCACCTGCAAGGCAGGCCCTAACCCTTCACTCCCCATATAGCTACGCGCTTCCTCTAACCCCGCGTGCCATGCTTCACCGCCACCGGCGCCGTCATTTACGCCGTTGCCAGCACCGCTATACAGCCACTGCTGTGTTTCCTTATCTAAAAAAGGCGAGCCATCGTTAAACGTTAACGACTCAATACCGGGGAGCCTTTCCACAAACCGCACCGACTCATCGCGAATAGCCTCAGCGCACCGCGGCCGCCCTAGGCGCTTGGCCAGCTCGGCACTCAAGCGGTGTCCTTCTAGCCAGTAGGGGCTGACCGCAACGCTTTTCTCTATGCGCTGCCAAAGCGCTTCGTCACCGCCCCGGGAAAGCGCCTCTCGATAATCCGCCACACGGTCAGCAGCCACAGGGGCTAACTCGGTACGCCCCCCTTCCCTTGCAGCAGGTAACGCCTGGATGGCGCTCCAGATGGCATAGCGACGCAAGCGGTATGCCAGCGGCTCGCCCGGGTTTTGCTCGTTTAGAAAATCGGCCATTTTGAGCAGAGACTGGCGGTTGGCGCGCTCATTGCCCGCCTCCAGACGCAGTTCGGGGACTTTTGCCCCACCGGGCTGCTCAACCTTTTCAGCCCCGCTGGAGGAAGAAGACGCGGCCGTCCGTGCATCGCCACCGGACGCGTTGCCGCCTTGAGAGTCCGATGCAGCACGGTTTTGATTAGGCTGTTTTTCATCCAGCAGGCGCATCAGCTCGTCAAGTGAGTCAGCGGGCAACTGCTTGTCCGCGGCTAACGTTTGCAGGTTTTCCAACGAGTGGCGGCAGGCCAGAAACTCATCCTCGGCATTATGAAAGTCGAGGCCCGCGGCAAGCTTCAGCGTGCGTTGGGTAAATTGCTGGAACAGCCTGGGCCGCAACTTAGCCCCACGTGCGCCATTGAAGGGGTATGCCAACGCCCACCAGGCTTCAAGACAACCGGCCAGCAGCCTTAGGGAAAGCGCGAAACGCACGCCATTGCCTTCATGCTGCAGGCAGTGCAGCAAGTGTCCCAACACCTTTAGGTCTTTGCCCTTATGGCTGAGCATAGTGATGGCTAATGCTTCTGCCGTATCCCAATCAACGTCTTGGTGCTGCAATGAGCCGACCTTCATCATTTCAGCCTCAAGGCGCAGGTAGTCGGCGCTGTCCTCCAGCACAACGCCGATCTCCTCGCCCTGCTCATTGGCAGGCAGAGGCGCTAGCAGGGGTTCAAGGTGACTATCCGCCGTTATACGCATCACGAACTCCTATACCCACTACCAGCGACAGGCGCTGCGAAGCGGTTGAATTTGCTGACGCAGTCCTGATACATCAAAACGCAGCCCGTCCAGAGCCGCTGCGTCGCTACTCAACACAAGCTCGTTGGCGCTCAATAATTGCCGCAGCGTTTCAATGGCGGGCAGGCCGCGCCCACCGCTTACCACGTGGCCGTCATCGCGCACTCGCCATTGTTGAGAGACATCACGTCCATCCGCGACGACCCGCAACGACACGCGGGGGGTATCCAAGGCATTGGGCAGGTGCACCTGGAAGCGGGTAATTAACTTCTCGCAGGCCAGTACTAATACGGGCCGCGGAGGCGTTGTGCCCCGCGCGGGCACCGTCATTAATACTTGGCTTCCCTCGGCGCTGACTATCAGGCCAAAGTCATCGGGATTGCGTTTCTCCTCTTGGCTGACAACTGCGTGCCAAAGTGGCGGCAATTCAGCGCTATCACTTGGCGTGCTCTGCTCGTCCAGGAACAGACTGTCGTAGCACCCCAGGCGATCCAAACGGGAGCTTTCTTGGCCACACTGATGCGCCTGTTCCAATACCGCCGCGCTATCCTCTGCTTGTAGTGCGCTGCTCATGCTTAGTAGCCAGAGGCAAATCAATAGCCTGTGCTGCCATCGGCAACTTACGAATGTCACTTTCATTTAGCATCCAGTTCTAGCAATTGGCATTTGTGGGAGAGCGTTCGCTTGGGTATTCCCAGGCTCTCTGCTGCAAGGGCACGATTCCCGCCGTAGTAAAGCAATCGCTGGCTAATCAATTGCGCTTCATAATCGCGAACCGCTTGGCGCAGATCATGGATCTTATTCAGCGTGCCGCTGGCTTCTGATGTCGCTGAATCAGCGCCACTGGCGGTATCGCTGGGCAGGAGCAAGGCTTCAATATCGCCACCGGCGGGGGTCATGGCGCAGGCATAATCGATCAAGTTTTTGAGCTCACGCACGTTGCCGGGGTAATCACGCTCTTTTAGCTGCCGCAACGCGGCGGGTGTGATGCCCATCTCACTGCGTTCTTCCCGTGCACAGAAATCAGCAACAAAGTGCTCGGCCAGAAAGGCGATGTCTTCACGCCGTGCCGACAGCGAAGGCAGCGAAAGCGGGAACTGGCCTAAGCGATAATAGAGGTCAGCGCGAAACCGCTGCTGTTTGATCTGCTCGCGTAGCGGCTGATGGGTAGCCGCAATAAGACGCAGGTCTGCACAGCGTTCTTCATTCGACCCTAAGGGGCGATAGCGGCCGCTCTCCAGCACCCTGAGCAGTTTGGCTTGCAGCGCTAGCGGCATATCGCCGATTTCATCCAGAAACAGCGTACCGCCGTCGGCTTGGGCGATGAGCCCTTCCCTGGCTTGATCAGCGCCTGAAAACGCCCCTTTGGAGTGGCCGAACAGCTCCGACTCGAGCAGCGACTCGGGGATCGCGGCACAGTTAATCGCCATGAACGGCGCCTTGGCGCGTGCCGAGAAACGGTGAATCGCTCTCGCCACGAGGTCTTTGCCGGTACCGGTTTCGCCCTGGAGCAACACCGCTAAATTGGTTTCGGCCGCACGAATCACCTGCTGCCGAAGCTCTTGCATGGCGATGGAGTTACCCAGCAAATCACTCGCAAGCTTGGCCGCTAACCCCTGGCGCCGGGTGTTGTCGTTGAGCTTGGCTAACGAGTCACGCAATACCGCTGATTTCTGACGCTCTCCCTGACTGCTTGCCAGGCGCGACCACAACCGACACAGCAGGGCCTCAAAAGCGACAAAATCGCTACACTCCATGAGGTTCGTCAAGGTTGCCGCTTCCGTGACGAAGGCCAGCACGCCTAGCCACTCCCGCGAACTGTCCTGGAGTCGTAACGGCCTCACGTGTAGCCGCAAGTCGCCACTGAGGGAGGCTATTTGGGCTTGAAAACCGGGATGATCAAGCCGGGTACGCGCTTCCCCCACGCCCAGTGTCACCGGTTTACCGCTGCGGATGGCATGGGCGTAGGGGTGACTAAACTCATCACAGTTGAAGCGCGCCTCACTATTATCACGGCCCACCCAGCGGCCGCTGCTGTCTAGATAGAGGCACTCCACCCACGCCAAGCCCAGGCTATTACCCAGCAGTTGCCGACTGCGTAAGCGCAGCTCCCGTGGTGTGGTACTTTCAACCAACGCAAGCGCCATGGGCATAGCCGCCAGCCCAGCTAAAGGCTGCGCTTCGCTAGCATTGCGCTGGTCAAGAGCCTTTACCTGCATGGCGCTATGCCACCTCCGCAGTAAAGACACCGCTGTCGGCATCCGTGCCCAACACTACCCGGCTAACGTTCTCGCGCCGTGCCATACGCTCAAGCAGGGCACGGGAAAGCGGCGGCAGCAGTTCACCGTCGATCACCGACTCCAGCATGCGTGCGCCGTTTTCACTCCGCGTCGCACGTTTACAAATTGCCTCGGCCAGGCTGTCATCCAGCACCACCTCGGCATGGCGATGGCGCTCACGGATGCGTGTTGCCAAGGTATCCAGCTTGGCCTTGACGATGTCACGCAGGGTATCGCCGTCCAGCGGCAAGTAAGGCACCACTTCCATACGCGCTAATAGCGCCGGTTTAAAGAACTCAGCCAGCACCGGGTAGAGCGCGGCATCCAGCGCTGCTGGGTCATCGCCATAGCTAACGATGGCTTCGTAGCCCAGGTTAGAGGTCAGGAAGAACAGCACGTTTTTGCAATCGATAACGCGCCCTTCCCCGTCGGCCAGTTCGCCTTTATCAAACGCCTGGTAGAAGAGGTTAAGCACATCGGGATGGGCTTTTTCGACTTCGTCCAGCAGCACCACCGAATAAGGGCGCTGACGGATCGCTTCGGTGAGTAGCCCGCCCTCGCCAAACCCGACATACCCCGGCGGCGAACCAATCAGACGTGAAACCGTGTGCTTCTCTTGGTATTCCGACATATTGATCGTGGTAAGAAACTGACGACCGCCATACAGCTGGTCGGCAATTTGCACCACGGTTTCGGTTTTACCCACGCCGCTGGGGCCTACCAGCAGAAATGCGCCCAATGGCCGCCCCGGGCGACGGAGATCCGCACGCGCGGTTAGCAAGTGGCGATGGATACGCTCAATCGCACTGCCCTGCCCCTGGATTAGCGCATCCAGATGGGTCGGCAGTTCGGTGAGGCGGGTTAGCTCGTCGCTGGTCATACGCTCGACCGGTACGCCGGTCCAGTCGCCAATCACCTGGGCAATTTGCGCCTCTTCAACGCTGGGATTAACCAGCGCAAACGTCTCTTGCAGTTGGGCCAGCTGCTGCTCCCGTTCGGCGAGTTCTTGATGCACGCCCTCGGGAAGTTGATCAACGGCATCATTATCCGTTGCCTCTAGCAGTTGGCGGTGTAGCGCCACAATGGCATCGACGCATTCGCGCTGCGCTTGCCAGGCGGCTTCCAGGCTTGCCAACTCCTCTTCCAGCTTGGCTAAGCGTTCGGTTAAGTCGTGGTGGCGTTCACTATCCGGTTCGCGCCCCAGCAGACGTTCACGCTCGACCTGATCGCGCTCACGCAGCGCGGCGATATGTTCACTCTGTAAGTGGCTTAGCTTGCGGGGCGGGGTATCCAGAGCCTGCGCCAATCGGGTACAGGCGGTATCCAGCACATCAATGGCTTTGTCAGGCAGTTGCCGTCCGGCCAGGTAACGGGCAGAAAGCGCAGCGGCAGCACGCAGGCCGCTATCGCCGATCAGCACGCCGTGGGCGCGCTCATACACATCCCGCAAACCGCGCAGGATGACCAGTGCCTGTTCTACGCTTGGCTCGGAAAGCGCAATGGGCTGGAAGCGCCGCGACAGCGCCGGATCTTTTTCAAAGTACTTTTTGTACTCACGCCAGGTAGTGGCGGCGATAGTACGCAACTCGCCCCGGGCCAGGGCGGGCTTGAGCAAGTTGGCCGCGTCACCGCCGCCTTCCTGGTTACCAGCACCGATCAGCGTGTGCGCTTCATCTATAAATAGCAGCGTGGGACGAGGGGCGTTTTTGACTTCGTCAATCACCGCTTTAAGGCGCTTTTCAAACTCGCCTTTCACCGCGGCACCGGCTTGTAGCGCACCTAGATCAAGGGTCAGCAACTCAACACCTGCCAGCGCAGCGGGTACTTGTCCCGCCACAATGCGTGCTGCTAAACCTTCTACCACAGCACTTTTACCCACCCCGGCATCGCCAATCACAATGGGGTTGTTTTTGCGCCGACGCCCCAGGATATCGAGCATTTGGTCGATTTCCGGGTCACGCCCCAGCACAGGGTCAAGCTCACCCTTGCGCGCCTGTTCGGTCAGCGAGGTAGCAAAACGGGCGAGTGCGCTGTCATCGCCAGCAGGATGAGCAGCCTGGCGTTGTTTAGCGTCGGCACCCTCCCGAGGTGCTTCGGCTGAATCGGCCGTAAGACGCTCCAAGTGGCGGCGTAGATTTTCGCGATTGATATCTTCCAGTAGCGCCGTGCTCTTCGGACCTAAATAGCGCGGGGCGTTGTGCAGTAGCGCCGTGAAAAGCACGCCGCTGCGAAGCGCTTGATGTCCATACTCGGTGGCTGCCAGTAACCACGCGTCCTGCAGCAGCTCTACCAATAACGGCGAAAAGCTGGGTGTCGACACATCAAGATCACGAGGCGGACGGCTCTCCTCAGCCATTCGTGCGCGCAGCTCCTCGACATCAATATCAAGCGTTTCCAGCAGTAAGCGCACATCACATAGCGGCTGGTCGACCAGCGCCAGCAGCAGGTGCCCGGTGGTCACCTCCGGTGCTTGCTGCTCTGCGCACAGCACGGCGGCCTGCTCGAGGCCATGACGAGAAATTCCATTCAGTCGACTAATAAGCGCCGGTAGCTCTACCCTAAGCATGCTATCTCCTAACGATAAATCTGATCGAGTAAAGCTCTGACTTGCTCAGCCTGCTGATCCAGCGACCAAGAAAGCCCCAAATAAATACCCACCAACGTAACGCCGAACAGGGCAAAGATGGCCCACAGCGGTAACCCCTCGTGCATCCCTTTGCCACGCCCTTTCACCACATGCCTAAGTGGCTGGGTCAGCATCTCATCTGGCGGCTCATCAAGGGACGCCAGTTGATCGCCCAGCGCGCGTACAATCTGGTCGTACTCTTCACGACCATGGGTTTTCACCCGGTAACGCCCCTCAAACCCAAGGCACAGGCACAAATAGATAAAGGCCAGCATGTCGCGATAGCGATGAGGCTCTTGCTGCAGCCGCGCGAGGATAGAGAAAACTTTTTCGCCACCCCAGGTCTCGTTATGAAACCTCGCTAGCAGCGAGTGCTCAGCCCACACGCTCTGCCTCCCCCAGGGCATGCCCATCACGGTTTCATCGATAAACGAGCAAAGCACATAGCGGTAGGCGAGCAGTGTCGGGCGGTCATACCCCTGTTCGGTTAGCTCAATTTCGATAGAGGCAATTTCGTCCACTACCTGACGATATAAGCGCTCGAGATCATCAGCGCCGTCCACCTGTCGGACGCGCACCGCCATGCCCAGCAGGCTGCTCGATGCATCGACCAGCGGGTTTAAGTTGTGCCCGCGCAGCCGAAACCAGTAGTCCTCGTCAGCATTCAGGTGCTGGGCATGGCTATGCACCAACTGCTCAACGCCGCTGTCTTTTATTTGATCTTCATGGCGAACCGGCTCACCCATCGGGTAGTCGTTTTTGGCGTCATCTTGATGCGTGGCAATATCTTGCATGGCTTAACTCCTGATCGCCCAAAACTGCATCTCCAACCCGGGAAATTCGCCCGCCACGTGGAAGGCAAAACCGCTTGCACCATCCAGCATTCCCCAGGCTTCGCTTTGTCGGCTGAGTTGGAAATAGGTATAGCCCGCGTGATAAGGCAACTCACGAGGGGCCACCGGTAACGGCTCCAAGGGCACACCCGGTAATTGCAGACTAATAAGGTCGCGAATACGCTCGACGCTGGCCACTTTGGTTTGCTGTAGAAACTGCTTACGCAGGCGCTCGCTAGGCATATCGGCGCGCACTGCCAAAATGAACTCGGCTGTTTCGAACAGGCTGGTATCCGAAAGCGGCGCCACCAGTAGGCCGAATTTCCGTGTCTGTATCTGAATGGCGATCGCGCGGGGTTCAAGCACGGTGGAGAGCGCTTGGCGCATCATCTGCATCAAGGGCCGGAATCCGCGCTCGGGATGCTCATGGTCATAAGCAGGGCACTCAGGCGGCAAACGCGACTCATCGGTAAACGTCACCAACTCACAAGCTATTTCGTGCATGGTGTCGTAAAGCCGTTCTGGGTGAACTTGCCCTAAACGCGCCAGATGCTGAAAACGCGGCTGAGCACGGTTCAGTAGCTGCAGCAGCATGAAATCCGTTACGTCGGCCACCCCTGCCTGATTGGGCGTCGACAGCCGCTGAGCAATATTACGCGCCCGTTCTCGCATCAAACCCGCCATCTCACCCACAAACCGCTGCAGGCTTGGCGCTGCTTGCACGTTCATTAAGGTGGGGATAAATTGCTCATCCAGTACCAAGCTGCCGTCGGGGCGACGCTCTAGAATGCGCGTAACGGCCAAGCAGGCATAACCACTGCGGTCTTCTTGCTCTAACAACAAGCGCGGTGAAACGCGCGCCACATCCAGGTCGGCCATATCACCGTCGCGGGAGTGCAGGTCGCGCACGCTGCGCGGCGAAAGGCGATAACGTGCGGGCAGTTCGTCATCGGGCCAGCGCACTTCCCCGACGCTATCCGTGGCTAGCGGCAAGCCTAAATAGACCACCTGGTTAGTAATGCCCGCATCAACAACTTCCAGTGCAGAAGGCTCTAAATCATCCTCAGGCAATTGGAAAGCAACGCCATCGGGCATGACGCCACTCGCCCGGCTAATCGCAATCCGGCCAAAGCTTAAAAACTCGTTGTTCAACTCCAGGGTCAAAAATCCGTACAGATAGTGACTAACCCCTTTAAGCCGCGTATCAATCAACCCTTCAAGGCTGCGCTGCTGCTGTTGAAAGTGCTGCGGCTTGATAAATAGCCCTTCACTCCATACCACGCGATTGCGACTGGCCATCACTCTTCCTTCCTTAGTTCTACTTCACTGTTGCGCAGATGAACCAGCAAGTGATAATTCTCTGAACTGGCCTTCACTTTGACGACTTTCTTCCACTCCGCCTCGTTTGGCTCAGCGTAGAACGCAATCAAACCGATATAGCGCGTGTCCTCTTCAATGGCGAAGGGTTCGTAGAATTTCCACTGGCCAGGTAGCAAGGTGAAGTCGTCATGGGTCAGATAGTTCGTGCCCAATGCCGCCTCCATATCCTCACTTAACTGATCCATGTCAGCCGCCATTAGCATGGAGTCATCTTTAAGCTGCAAAATTTGAAAGCGCAGCGGCGTCCCCTCGCCATCGATGTTTGGGTTCACATCGGGCTCTGCGACCATGCTTAAATCGACCAGCGTGGGCTGATCTTCTGGATAGCCAACCGGTATCGAGGGGTCTAGCATGACTTCCCAGGCTTTACCGGCTGCTTCACGGGTCGAGGCACAGCCCGTGATTGACAGCAGCACTAAAAGCACCCCAACAAGCCCGAGGCTCTTGGCCTTGCTCATGCGCCCTCCCGCTGCTGGCGACGAACAGACTGGTCATACGCCTGCTCGAAAACCTCCCAGAACAGTTTTTGGAAACCTAGCTGGCGGCCTGAGTTAAGCTCGTGGTAATAGTGGCGGTACATTTCCCAGGCCCAGCTGTTTTCATCTTCAATGCGGGTGCCTGCCCCCCGATAAGCATGGAAACGTTTGAGCAGCGCTTCAGGTGAAAAGGCATCCAAAATAGCGGTTAGGGCGTACTCAATGGCTTCCTCAACTGCCGCTTGGTGATGGCCTTGATGACGCAGGCACTCCCCCACTGCTTCGGGCGCCGAAAGGTGAACCGGGCTGCGCTGGGCCGAAAACATCGTCTCGACAGTGGCCTCGTACGCCTGGCCAAGGCGCAGGGGATTATCTTCGATAGGCTGTAAACGACGATCCCGGAGGGGGTATTTGCTATCGTTTTGGGTTTGCTGCAGAGCACGTAAGCCATTAATAGCAGCCCGTAACGTATGGCCCGCTTCTTCAAGAAACGCCTGCTGCTCTTCGCTATCACGGAAGGGAATGTCGATATCCAACCCCCTTAATAGCGGGTCGGCCCCCACATGGCCAAGGGAACGGCCACTAGGCTTTTGCCAGCGATCCTCTAACTGCTCGCCAACGGAACGTTCGAGGTCATCTATTGCCCGCTCATCCATGCTACTGCTCCTCTCTGTCTGGTTGCCTGCTGTATAGCCGTTTGGCGAATGACTACTTGGTGAATAACCGCTTGGTGAATAGCTGTCCGGTGAATGGCTGCCTAGCTTGCGTTTGATCGCGGGCATGCGAACAGCGCCTTCGCGCCGCTCTTGCTGGTCACGCCCCACACTTCCTTCAACGCGCCGCTCGGAGCCAAGCAACTCAGGCATCTCTTCAATGGATTCGGAAAGCTGAGCATTGGCAGCACGAGGGTCGAGAGCGGCCATTGGGTCTTCGTGCCCCACTCCACGCGCTACCCCGCCAAGAGCCTCCATGGGATCTTCTTTTTTTGCGGCTTCCGCACGTAGCGGCTGGTCTTCTTGAACCAACGGGCGGCCATACGCATCTACCGCCTCCTGCTCTTCATTGACTAACGAGGCCAGAGGTTGAGCACCGGGTTGAGTACTCTGCCGATCACCCAAATGCACTTTAAGACGGTACTCGCCGACTAGCACTTCATCGCCCTCGCTCAAAGCGACCTTACGGTTTCGCCCAATCGGCAGGGTGGCGCGATTGATAAAGGTGTGCCCGCTGCTATCAATCAGGCAGAACTTGCCGTCAATTTTGCTCACTTGGGCATGCTGCGGGCGAATTCGGCCGGCGTGATCGTGCAATAACCAGTCATCATCGGTTGAGCAGCCTAGGGTGCCGCCGACTTCATGAAAGACATGACTACTTGTCGAACGGCCTTCTAGGCGCTCACTATTGGCAATGACCAGCGTTACAGCGGAAATTGGGTTGGCGTTCATTGTTTAACCTGTCATCTGAATACGCACTCGGCGGCGTTTTGAGGCGCTGCCGGACTCGGGATTAACAAAGGTGGTCCAGCCGAGCTGGCAGGTGCCAGCATCGCCTAACCGCATCGGCTTTACGGCGCTGGGTAACAGCTCTAGCTCTAGGTCGTAGGCCAACGGCTCGCGCAGCACAAACTCAACCAAGGTGCGCAATGGAGCATGCTCCCTGCCATCGGGTAGGAAGTCGCGAAAACGCTCCAAAGTAAGACCAAATAAACCCAGCACAAATTTGCCGTTAACATCAGCAACGCGCTCACCGGCCACTACATCGCTGCCTAACGTCATTGCTGCCATACCGCTTCGGCTGCGTTGATCCATCGGAATCTGAACCCAGCGATGTACCCACTCTTCAATCTGCACATCATCAAGGTCAAAGCAGTGCCCTACGATGCTGCAGACGACCTCGGGTGAACGCGAACGGCCTGCCAGCAAACCGGCATAAGCCAGCATCTTGCTCCAGTTAATAGGCGTCTCAACGCGCAGGTCACTGTCCGCCAACCCCACCAAAGCAAAAATGGCCGCCGAAAATCCATCGCTAGCACCATCCTGATAGCGGATGTAGTGGCGATATTTACGCCAACTGCGGTGCACTAACGCCAGTAAGCGGTTATTGAAAAAGTCCAGGAAATCGCCTGCAACACCGTCGTGGTGGGCGGCCTCATGCGCTAATGTTTCAAGGTAATAGCTGGGCAGCGGCGACTGAGACCCCTGCAGACCCAAGAAGCTAACTTCCAGCTCATAATGGCCCTCAGGCTGAAAAGCCAGTGAGAGCACATCACTGCTGGGAAAGCCTAGTGACGCTGAAGCGCTATAGCGCACGCGCTCAAAAGCGGGCGCGCCTCGCTGAGCGCACTCTAGGTCATCGCCATGATGACGGTGCAGAAGCTCTACTAGCTGATAAAAATCGTAACGCCGCGCCTTTGCCATCAAAGGGGCAAGCGCTACATCAGAGGCTGTTGCCCCGACTGTAAGGTCCATTTGTAGCGCTCGTGATTTTGACGGTTAATAACATGCAGCTCATGAAACGAGTTGATGCTGGCGTACAAGGAGAAGAACCGCGCCAGCACACTGCCAAATAAATACAGACTCCCTTCGTCGCCAAAGGCATCTTGATCTAGCGTCATGACCGAACGCAGACCACGAATGGGCAGCCCTCTTTTCAGCCGATCAATGGGCTGGGTTTCAATGCTAACAATGCCTGCCAGCCGTTTTTGAGCCACTCGCTCGGCCTGCCTATCGACCAAGGCACGGAAATCGTAAGCACGCAGCACAGAACACAGCGCATCACGCTCCAGTAGCGATAAGTAGTTAAGCGATAGGTTAGAAATCAGTGTCCATAGCAAGCTGCCGTCCAGCGTGGGGCGCAACACTGGCGTGGGGCGGGTGATATTTTGAAACATGGCATAAGAGGGGCTCTCTTCCGTTGAGTAGCAAATATCGCCTACCGTCAAACGCTCAGGCAGCTCTCGGTTACTACACGTCAATCCGAGCGAGACGGTTTCGGACATGCCGATGTAGCTGCGCTCATCGCCACGCACAAAGGAGATGTCGTGATCAAATCCATCCCCGCGCAAGCTGTCGCGCACGCGAAGACGGTAGTAGGAGGCATCGTTGCCACGGTCTCTCTTGACTTGGTGTTGAAAGCTTTCAAAAGGCACGTACTCACGCGGCGTACCGCGCCCTTTACCGGTCTCGTTCTCTAACCAGCCTTCCACCTTATCGACGCTAAAAATTTCATAGTGGCCGGGAGATCGACTATTGGGGTGAATGCGGTATTCACTGCGCTCCCCGCTGACATCAACAGGCTCTGCATCGTGAGAGAACAGGTTGATCGCCGGCGAGCAATACAGAGCGAAATGCTCGTCTCTCACCCGTGCGTCGGTCGGTAACGTACGCTCAAACTCTAGGCGCAAAATAATTTTGTCTGCGGGAATGGCCGGCAAGTGTTGGCTCAGGGCTGTTACATCAAAGAAATGGAAAGCCTCTGGAAAACACAAGTATTCCTGCAGTATCCGATACCCTTGATACACATTCCTCGGGTAGGGCAGTAGTGCATGATGGCGATCAAAACCAACCGGCTGCAGCAACTGCTTGGGCAGAGGCAGCCGTTTGCCATCAATTTCCAGCTCTACGCGCGCTAGGTAGTGGCTCATCCACAGGTAAAGCGTGCGCGCTGTATAAGCGTCTCCACCCAGGTGCAGACGCAATGTATCAATCCCCATCGCGCTGAGGGGCTGATCACTATGTACATCAAGCGCCAACTCAACAATGGAGGCATCGCGTGTATGGCGTGCCTCAACCCCCGCATGTTCGAGCGGATAGAGCGTCACGTCATGACAAGTGCGGAACATGCAGGTAGTGCCATCCACTGGCTTACTGGCCAATTCCGTACCCCGCTCCAGGAGCTGATGGGTACTCAGCGCATGCCACGTAGGGGTAAATTGCACCACGGTCATGCTAGGCACCGGGCGCAAGTAGTTCGGCCATAGCATGCTGATCAGCGAATGGGTAAGTTCGGGGAACTCATCCTCCACTTTTTCGCGCATACGGCCAGTTAGAAAGGCAAAGCCTTCTAATAGACGTTCAACATCAGGATCGGTACTGCGCTCTGACAAGAAGCGACTCAGGCCGGGGTTGCCCTCCGCAAATTCTCGCCCTTGGCGCTTCAGAAAATTGAGCTCGTCCCGGTAATAGCGATTTAGCATTCGGGCCTCGCAAGCCTATCAGTTAAGACACTGATAGCGCTTATTATTGAGCAATAAGTCGATCGTGGCGTGGGCGTTATCTCGCCCTAACGCTACGGTGGCATGTACTTGAAAATGCAGTTGTAAGGGATCGCCATTATTGGGTAATGACTCAACTTCAACGTGCTGAACCCGCGGCTCAAAGCGTTCGATGCATTGCCGAATGGCGCGCTGGATATTCAGCTCTAAATCCAGCACGCCGATCGTTGCATCATTGAAGTCCAGCAACCCCAACTCAGGCTCACAGGCGCTATTGCCCGGATGACTGTTGAGCAACTCCACTAAGTGTCGTTTGATCGACTCAACAGTTTCCGCCAGCCTCTCATCCTCCCCATGCGCTAACGGCTGTTCAGGCATCGCAAGACGCTCAAACAGACGGCTACCTAGCAGGCTGCCATGGTTAATAGCCATGATGGAGAGGTTCCCTTATTCCTTGTCGAGACGCCCGACTAACGACAGCTCAAAGTTGGCACCCATGTACTTAAAGTGCGGGCGCACCGACATAGACACCTGGTACCAACCCGGATCGCCTTCGACATCCGACACCTGAATAGAGGCGGCACGCAGCGGGCGGCGGCTGCGTACATCGGAGGGCGGGTTCTCTTGGTCGGCCACGTATTGGCGGATCCAGGTATTCAGCTCACGCTCAAGGTCTTGACGCTCTTTCCATGAACCGATCTGTTCACGCTGGAGCACTTTAATGTAGTGAGCCAGGCGGTTGATGATGAACATATACGGCAGTTGAGTACCCAGCTTGTAGTTGGTCTCAGCGTCTTTGCCTTCGGGCGTGTTCGGAAATACCTTGGGCTTTTGTACGGAGTTAGCCGAGAAGAAAGCAGCGTTATCGCTGCCCTTACGCATCGTTAACGAAATAAAGCCTTCTTCGGCCATCTCGAACTCGCGGCGATCCGTTACCAGCACCTCTGTGGGGATTTTAGCCTGCAACTGGCCTAGCGCTTCGTAGGTATGGACAGGCAGGTTTTCAACCGCACCGCCGCTTTGAGGGCCAATAATGTTCGGGCACCAGCGGTATTTTGCAAAGCTGTCAGTCAAGCGCTCGGCCAGCAGGTACGCCGTATTACCCCAAAGATAATGGTCGTGATCTTCGCTGACGGTTTCACGATAGTTAAATGTCTTGATGGGGTTTTCGACCGGGTCGTAGGGCATCCGCAGCAAGAAACGAGGCGCCGTCAGACCTAAATAGCGCGCGTCTTCTGACTCGCGCAGACTACGCCAGCGCGCGTACTTGGGCCCTTCAAAGATGGCTTTAAAATCTTTGATATTGGGCAGCTCTTCAAAGCTATCGATGCCGAAGAAGGAAGGCGCCACCGCTGACAGGAACGGCGCATGGGCCATCGCCCCTACAGCAGCCGTGTGCTGCAGTAGTTTCATATCAGGGGTCGAGGGGGTGAAATCATAATGCCCGATAATCCCTGCTACCGGCTCACCGCCAAACTGACCATACCCGCCAGCATAAACGTGTTGGTAGAGCCCGCTTTGGGTAATTTCCGGGGCAAACTCAAAGTCATCCAGCAGTTCTTCTTTGGTGGCGTGAAGCACATCAAGCTTAATGTTTTCGCGGAAATCGGTGCGGTCGACCAACAGCTTCAAGCCACGCCACGCAGACTCCAGCTGCTGAAAGCTATTGTCGTGAAGAATCTCATCAACTTGCCGACTAATTTTCCGGTCAAGTTCAACGATCATGCTATCCACAACGGCTTTATTAACCTGCGGGGCAGCATTCTCGCCGCTTAACAGTTCGGAAATAAAAGCGGCAACGCCTTGCTTGGCAACGTCGTAGCCCTCATCCGCTGGCGCCATACGCGTCTGCGCCATCACTTGGTCAAGTAAAGAAACCTCTTCCTGGGCTTCCACCGTTTGGCTTTTCTTTTGCGCCGTATCACTCATAGAGATGCCTCGAATACAATCCGGTTACTGGACTAGCACGAAAATAAGAATGCTTAATCGTTACGATTAGGGTCAGAATCAAGCAGCTCTAGCTCCGCCAACAGCTGCTGACGCGTTTCGTCACTTTCGAGTAGCTTCTGCAAACGATCACGAAAAGCAGGTACGTTGCCCAGCGGCCCCTTCAATGCCACCAACGCCTCCCTTAATTCGACTAGCTTACGCAGCTCCGGTACCTGCCGAGCGATACTGTCGGGCGCAAAATCATGGAGTGATTTAAATTCCAAATTGACGGCCAAATCGCTTGCTTCACCCTCTTCTTGCAACCGATTGGGAACCGCAGCCTGCAAGCCAAGGTTCGCTTCGCGCATAACAGACTGGAAGTTATTCTTATCAACAGAAACAGCCTCACGCTCCTCAATGGAGGTATCTTCCTCGCCTCCCTTGAAGTCACCGACCACCAATAATTTCAACGGCAGTTCAGTCTCGGCCTGCTGATCACCTGTAGCGGGTACATACTTGATATTGATGCGCTCTTTCGGCGCGACCGTTCCTTGCTTAGCCATGGTTTTCGCCCGTAAAAATTAGAACATTTTCGATTCAAAGAAGAATGCTTATTAATTGCGGGAAAGTACCGGATTTACACCGAAAGTACCAAATGGCTCTAAGCAGGTATTGCGACAATCTGAGAGAAGAAGACTTTCAAGAAGACGTGTTTTACGACCTTTTTCGCGAATTTTAGCAGCACAATAAAAGAAGCTAATTAAAACTAATTCTTAAAAACCGCATTTGTAAGAGATCTCTTACAAAAACTGTCAGTGATTTCTTACAAAACGGAGAGCAAAATTCATACAAGAGAGGTGCTTAAATGGGCAGCGCCGTCATTTTTAGCGGCAAAAATATTGCTCCCATGGCCCTATTTCTGCTTAAAATTCCAAGAAAGGCTTTAGTCATAAAGCAAGGTAACGGTAGATGCAACCCAGCGTTACTAAGCGCTTGTAGATGTAACGAGCAAGCAAGCAAGTTCTTGCCCTGCCAGGCAATATCTTGCCCAGCACAGGCAACTTTTTGCCCCGCAGAAAGAAGCGCCCTACACAACAAACACATAACATATTGATATATAAAAAATTTAAAAACTTGGCCCTGAAGTTGCTCTATTGTCTTCGTCCACGTGACATTTCTTTAATTTTTCAGTCAAGGAGCAGACCATGCCAACACCATGTTATATCAGCATCGAAGGCCAAACTCAGGGCAACATCACAGCAGGCGCTTTTACCCCTGACTCCGTAGGCAACATCTACGTTGAGGGCCATGAAGACCAAATGCTGGTACAAGAATTTAAGCATGTCGTTACCGTACCCACTGATCCGCAGTCTGGTCAGCCATCCGGTCAGCGTGCACACAAGCCTTTTATCTTTACCGTTGCCCTGAACAAATCAGTACCGCTGATGTACAACGCACTAGCGTCTGGTGAAATGCTGCCCAACGTTGAGCTGAAGTGGTACCGCACCTCTGTTGAAGGTAAGCAGGAGCACTTCTTCACGACCACGCTGACCGATGCCACTATCGTTGACATCAACCTGCGTATGCCACACGCCCAAGACATCACCAAGTCTGAATTCACCCAGTTGATGGACGTGTCACTGGCTTACCGTAAAATTGATTGGGAACACACTGTTGCTGGCACCTCTGGTTCCGACGACTGGCGCGCCCCGATCGAAGGTTAAGCTGTTGCTAATAGCCTAGCCCTGGCCTGAAAAACAAGGCCTGAAAAACAAGGCCTGAAACAAGCGAAGCCCCTTCCACTTGGAAGGGGCTTCGTCGTTTCTGCTCTATTGCTGCAGGTGTTTCGCTATTGGTATTGCGCCAAGGCTCTGGGATTAAACAAACCGCCCCAAACCTACCGTTGAACGGAGACGATCCATCGTTACAACAGCTTCTTCCCGCGCCCGTTCGGCGCCTTTTTGCAACACAGCCTCAATGTGGGCCGGGTCTTCCATCAGCGCATTATAGCGTTCACGCGGCGCGCTCAAGTGTGCATTCAAGTACTCAAACACTTGATCCTTAGCCGCGCCCCAGCCAATACCGTTCACGTACTGCTCACGTAGACTAGCGGTCTCTTCAGGTGTCGCAAAAGCGGAGTAGATTTGAAACAGCGTGCAGGTGTCTGGATCTTTCGGCTCACCGGGCTCCAGCGAGTTGGTCTTAATCTTACGTACCAGCTTCTGCAGTTTTTTCTCAGCGGAAAAGAGCGGGATCGTATTATCGTAGCTTTTGGACATCTTGCGCCCATCCAAGCCATTCAACAGCTGTACTTTGTCGTCTACCACGGCCTCAGGGAGGGTAAAGTGCTGCCCTTTATAAAGATGGTTAAAGCGCCCGGCGATATCGCGCGCCATTTCAATATGCTGAATCTGATCGCGTCCTACCGGCACCTTGTTGGCGTTAAACATTAAAATATCCGCCGCCATCAGCACAGGGTAACCAAAAAGGCCCATCGTAATGCCTTTATCAGGATCCTGGTTTTCTGCCTCTTCGTTTTCAGCCACCGCTGCTTTGTAAGCATGGGCGCGATTCATCAAACCTTTGGCACATACGCAGGAGAGCATCCACATCAGCTCGGGAATTTCGCCAATATCAGACTGGCGATAGAAAATGGCGTTATCGGTATCCAGCCCTAGCGCAAGCCAAGTCGCGGCAATCTCCAGGCGAGACTGCTGCACCCGCTTAGGGTCTTGGCACTTGATGAGGGAGTGATAGTCAGCCAGAAAATAGAACGACTGCACGTTGGGATCCTGGCTTGCCTCAATGGCGGGCTTGATCGCTCCAACATAGTTGCCCAAATGGGGCGTGCCGGTGGTGTTGATACCGGTGAGGACGCGGGTTTTTGCGGTCTGGCTCATGGTTTTTAGGCTCATCATTGAACGTACATTGTCGTATGATACTTGTATGAACCTGGGGATGCGACAGGCAGAATTTGGTTTTACAATATCCGCAGAGAGTGGTGAGGATTTACAAGAGCATTATGCCGTTATCATTCTGAAAGAAATGCTCAATCGATGAAAAGAAAATAGGGGTCACTAAAGGCAAGCGGCTCTTCCTGATCATCATATACAGCTCCAAACGCGACGAAGCACTTTTCTCCATCAACAAGCAAAGGAAAATAAAAACACAGGAAGGCCTCCCCCTCACACTGATCTACGACCTTCCCAAGCCCTTTGATACTCTCCCAATTCATCTTTTCAATATAATTTTGGTCATAAGACTCACTACCCCAGTTTATTGTTTCGAGATTCTCCTCAACCGCTTTTGCGTAAGCCGACTCTGCATTCATATTGGCTTGCGCCACTATCCGGTAGTTACCTGCCAAATGCTCATTTATGATTGCTGACTGCATGCCGGCAGTCCCCAATAGCAGTGCCCCGGCTAGTAGCGCCATGACGATGACCAATGCAGCGCCTTTCTGACGATTTTGCAGAGTCATCAGTCGTCACCAAAATCGATATTTTCTGACAAACCCTCTAATGCTTGACGCATAGAGAACTCATAACCATATACTGACAGTAACTCCCAAACACTCAGGTCAGCATTAATACTATTGACATTATTGAATACAACAGAGCCATTGGAGATAACACTACCAACAAACTCAACGCCAGACATGCTTAAATTGACACTACCCGCTCCCCAGATAAGTCCTCGAAACAGTGCATTGGTATTATTGCCATTAAAATTAATTTCGCCACCAGCGACAATGGCGACATCAGTGACTGAGGAGTTATCATTCTGCTGTATTGAAATGTCTTGCTCTACTACGACCACCTTTCCACTAAGTTCAGTCACGTTTAACTTATTTATATTGCCATCGCAATAAAAGGCCTTTCCCGATAAAGACATGATGTCATTCTCGGCACAAGTAGCGATCACGCCGTCCAAATTTTTAATGTTATTGATATAACCCGTGTAGTAATCATGCGAGTCGCTTGATTGCGGAGAAGGGATAATCGATAGGTCTAAATTCGAGTTGACCGCTGATTCACTTACCAGGATATTTTCTGCTCCGCTCACGTCACCTCCCGCAATCACTGCATCGCCTTTCCCCTTCTGACTGGTAGGAGTATCAAAGAAGCTGGTATATATGCCCTGTCGCTCCATGACATGAAATACAATCGCCTCACCATTGTTCTCTAAGGGCAGTTCCACCCGGTAAAGCGGCGCATCACCCGGCACAAGTTCGCCTAACACGTGCTCGTCCTCATTACACTGGCTTGGCGAATCATGATTCGGTACATCTTTCAGAAAACTTACCAGCGGCTGCCCATTCTCTTCCTGATCCGCCACCGTACAGCTACAGGCATCCTGACTCTGTTCACACCGTAACGTATAGCGACCCGGCCCGCTTTGACGAATTTCACTGGTAAGCCTCTGGGCAATAAAAATCAGGTTCTCTTGCTTACGGCTTACCTTGTCAACATTTTGAAAGGTCTGAAAGGTCGTTAGAAACAGTTGGCCAGCCCCAAGGATAATGACCGTGCCGATCGCCAACGCCACCATCAACTCCACCAGTGTAAAGCCCTGCTGACGCTGCCTCATGGTGAGCTCTCGACCTTGGGAAGAAGAAAGAAGTAGCTAAATTGATCGTCATTGTTCTCGCCCAAGGCCACAGTCACGTCAATGCGACAATCACTTCCACTGTCATCTTTTGCAATATAGCTGTGGGAAGAAGAGGCTCCCCGTAGCGGTGTCGCATCACTATTTTGAAACCAATGTTCCTTCCATGCACTCTGCACGCCGGAGATGTCGACATCCTCGCAGGTCTGGCCTGTTTCGAGCGTGGCTAGCTGAGCCCAAAGCCGCTCCTGAGCATCCACAGCCGCAACACTTGCCACCGAACGCTGATAGCCTGCATTGGCACTTTGCAGTGCTTTAAGCTGCATGGCGGCAACGCCGACCAGGCCAATCGAGAGAACCACCAGTGCGATTAGCGCTTCCAATAAGCTAAAGCCGCGCTGAGAATTCATGATTCACTCTCCTTCCTGCGAAGGCTGTCCGATGTGCTAATCACCAGCGTTACAGAAGGAGCTGAAGCACTTTGATGGGTGGGGTTTAACGTCATTTCGCAGGGAGAGTCAGGACAGTTGGAAGTGGCAGCGTTGCCCACACTTTGAAAGCGTTGTCGCCTTAACTCACCAACAGGCATTGGGTAACCTTTCGCCACTCGAACTTAAGGTTATATCCTCTTCACAGCCATCATCTTGAACGGTGCTCGCAGTCAGTAGGTAGCCGTCACCGTTAATACTCTCAGCAATCTCATAATTTTTTTCGGGGGATAACTCGCTGATGGTGCAATCGCTATAGCTGTAAGAGCGCGTGTAACAGCGCTCAAGCTCTGAAGCGGCTTGCATAAGGCCTGCGTGGGCGTCGGTTCGCACTGATTTTTGCACGTAGCGGGTATAGCTGGGGTAGGCAATGGAGGCGACGATGCCGATGATCACCAGCACAATCATCAATTCAATGAGGGTGAAGCCGCGCTGGCCATTCAGTAAAGAACGGCCAGTCGAAAGATGAGAGGTATAAGACACGCGGCTTCGCTCCTGTATTAGTGGGCTCATACCGTTTTAGTATGTCGCAAACCAATACGCATTGCATTGCGAGGCCTATGGTTAGCTGCTGGCGATCACCTTTTCACGCAACTCCTTTGGCATAGAGAAAGTAATGGTCTCCTCGCGGCCCTGTAGCTCTTCAGGTAATGCAGCCCCCATGGTCTGCAACTTGGCAATCACACCTTTCACCAATACTTCAGGGGCACTGGCGCCTGCGGTGACGCCTACACGCGCTACGTTCTCAAGCCACTTGGGGTCGATCTGGTCAGCGTTATCGATCAAGTAGGCGGGCGTGCCCATGCGCTCAGAAAGTTCTCGCAAGCGGTTAGAGTTGGAGCTATTGGGGCTGCCCACCACCAGCAATAGATCGCTCTGGGCCGCTAGCTCACGTACTGCATCCTGACGGTTCTGCGTGGCGTAGCAAATATCGTCATTGCGTGGCCCCTGAATCTCGGCAAACTTATCGCGCAGCGCGTCGATCACCTTAGCGGTATCATCCATCGACAGCGTAGTTTGGGTCACGAAGGCCAGCTTTGAGGGATCATTCACCTCCAGCTTAGCGACGTCTTCTTCATCCTCTACCAAGTAGATACGCCCACCGTGGGAGGTGTCATAACGCCCCATAGTTCCCTCAACTTCCGGATGGCCTTCATGACCAATGAGAATGCACTCTTGACCACGCTTGGCGTAGCGCAATACTTCCAAGTGCACTTTGGTGACCAGCGGGCAGGTGGCGTCGAATACCTTCAAGCCCCGCCGCTCAGCATCGGCTTGCACCGCACGGGAAACGCCATGGGCGGAGAAAATGACGATGACATCGTCCGGCACTTCATCCAGTTCTTCAACAAACACTGCCCCACGAGCGCGCAGCGTTTCGACCACAAAGCGGTTATGCACAACCTCATGGCGCACGTAAATCGGCGGGCCAAACACATCCAACGCGCGATTAACGATATCAATCGCGCGATCCACACCGGCACAAAAACCACGCGGATTGGCTAACTTGATCTGTATGGGCTGTGCTTGCGTCGTTTGCATAGTAGCGCCTTGATGCGTAAGCGGCATCGCTTAGTGAATTAATGCGTTGTCACCGGTTTGACGTCGAGCACTTCGACCTCAAAGGTGAGAGTGCGGCCTGCTAACGGGTGATTGAAATCCACCTCGATACGATCACCGTCAATGGTTTTGACCACACCTGGCAATTCCGTTCCCGCTTTATCGGCAAACGACATTACCATACCAATTTCCGGGGCTTCATCGCCAAAATCTGCCCGCTTCAGGGTTTGAATATTTTGCGGGTTGTGCTGGCCGAATGCATGCTCAGGGGTTATCTGAAAGGTACCCTCCTGCCCCGCAGCCAAGCCTTTAATCGGATGCTCAAAACCGGGCGGCAAATTTCCGTCGCCAAACTCGAAGGTAGCCGGTGCTTTGTCTTTGGTGGAGTCCACCAAAGTGCCATCTTCCAGCTTTAAGGTGAAGTGTAGCGTCACCTCCATGCCTTCATCGATCAGATAGTCGCTCATTGCAGTTCTCAACGTTCGATTAATGGGAAGTCTTGGCCGCTTTTTTGCGCCGCCGCTCGCCCATAATGGATTCCCAGATTAAAGCGACCGCCCCCAGGGTAATCGCTATATCCGCCACGTTAAACGCCGGGTAGTACCACCCAGCGACGTGAAACGATAAAAAGTCGACCACATAGCCATGCACCAGGCGGTCGTAGAGATTCCCCAGCGCCCCGCCAATAATCAGCGGCAGCGCTATCGCCAATAACTTTTCATCGTGTTTGATGCGTGAAAGCCACACCGTCAACGCTACGCTGGCACCTACGGCAATCAACGCAAAGAACCAGCGCTGCCAGCCAGGATGTGTGGCTAAAAAGCTGAACGCCGCACCAGTGTTGTGCAGTAGCGTCAGGTTAAAGAACGGCAGTACTTCGACCGGTTGGGCGTAGCCTAACTGACTGCTGGCCACGTATTTGGTGATCAAATCCAAGGCAACTACTGCCACAGCCAGCCACAGCCAGCGCAGTGGCCGCTGCATCGTCGGCCGTGCGTTTGTATCCTTAGGTGCCTGCTGTTCATTAGGCATGCTTTTATCTTTACGCATAGTGGCGAATCTCACCACTGCCTTCGGGGAGGTTGCTGATACAGCGACCACATAGATCCGGATGATCAGCGTGAGTGCCGACATCCGGGCGATGGTGCCAGCAGCGCTCGCACTTGGTGTTGTCGCTGGCTTTGACTGAGACTTTCAGGCTATCAAGTTCCGTCGCTTCTGCATCGCCTGCATCAGTCTCACTTGCAGAAGACAAGGGCTTCAGCGTGACTTCGCTAGTTAGCATCACAAAGCGAAGTTCATCACCCAGTTTAGCCAGAGTCGCCTGCAGGTCATCGCTGACATACAGCGTGACTTCAGCTGCCAAGCTGCCTTTAATGACTTTGGCATTACGGGCATCTTCAAGACACTTGTTGACCGAGTGCTTGACTTCCAGCACTTGCTCCCAGAAAGCACGACCCAGTTCAGCATTTTCTTCCAGGCTGCCAAGGTTAGTGTAGTAAGTCTCCAGCAGCACGCTGTCGCCGCGCTTACCGGGGATGTTTTCGTGAATCTCCTCAGCGGTAAAGGAGAGAATCGGCGCAATCCAACGACTCAGCGCTTCCACCACGTGATAGAGCGCGGTTTGTGCACTGCGCCGCGCCAACGAATCGGTTTGCGTGGTGTACTGGCGGTCTTTAATCACATCCAGATAGAAGCCACCCAGTTCCCGGGCGCAGAAACCATGCACCTGTTGGTAAACATCCAGGAAGCGGTACTCTTCGTAGGCTTTTTCGATCCGCGCCTGCAATTGGTGGGCACGATCCACCACCCACTGATCCAGTGCCAGCATATCGTCAAACGCTACCTGGTTTTTCTCTGGATCAAACCCGTTAAGGTTCGACAGCAGGAAGCGAGCGGTGTTACGAATCCGCCGATACACATCAGAGGTGCGTTTCAAAATTTCGTCAGAAACGGCCATTTCGCCAGAGTAGTCGGTGGAGGCGACCCACAGGCGCAGAATATCGCCGCCCAGCTTGTCCATCACTTCCTGGGGCGCGACCACATTGCCCAGCGACTTGGACTGCTTGCGGCCCTGGGAATCGACGGTAAAGCCGTGGGTCAGCAGCTGACGATACGGCGGATGGCCATCAATCGCTGAACCGGTGAGCAGCGATGAGTGGAACCAACCACGGTGCTGGTCGGAGCCTTCCAGGTAGAGGTCCGCCCGCGGGCCGCTTTCGTGGCCATGGGGGTGCGAACCGCGAAGTACGTGGCGGTGGGTGGTGCCAGAGTCGAACCAGACATCCAGGGTATCGGTGACTTTATCGTAATCCGCCGCTTCGGCACCCAGCAGCTCTGCCGGGTCGAGTTTGAACCAGGCATCGATGCCTTCCAGCTCAACGCGCTTGGCCGCCTCTTCCATCAACCCAACGGTGCGCGGATGCAGCTCACCGGTTTGCTTGTGTAGGAAGAACGGGATCGGCACGCCCCAGTTACGCTGGCGCGAGATACACCAATCCGGGCGGTTGGCGATCATGCTGTGCAGGCGCGCCTGGCCCCAGGCAGGCGTAAACGCCGTGGCTTCGATACCTTCAAGGGCACGTTCACGCAGGGTTTTGCCATCTTTGCCTTTGATGTCCATTCCCACAAACCACTGCGCCGTGGCACGGTAGATCACCGGCGTTTTGTGGCGCCAGCAATGCATGTAGCTATGCTTGATCGGGATATGCGCCATCAGCGCACCCACTTCGCGCAGTTTTTCGACGATATGCGGGTTGGCCTTCCAAATCATCTGGCCGCCGAAGAACGGCAGGTCGTCAACGTAAACGCCATTTCCCTGCACCGGGTTGAGCATGTCATCAAACTCCATGCCATGCTCGCGGCAGGTGATAAAGTCATCCATACCGTAAGAGGGCGCGGAGTGAACGATACCGGTGCTACCCACCTCAGACTCGACGTACTCTGCCAGGTAGACTGGCGAGAGCCGATCGTAGAATGGGTGACGGAAATTGATCAGGTCGAGGTTTTTGCCCTGGGTCGTAGCAATTACCTTGCCTTGCAGGCCAAAGCGCTCCAGGCAGCTCTCCACCAACTCTTCCGCCAGCAGCAGCAAACGCTCGCCAGTATCGACCAGTGCATAGGTGAACTCAGGGTGAACGTTGAGCGCCTGGTTGGCCGGAATGGTCCACGGCGTGGTAGTCCAGATCACCACTGCCGCAGGCTTGGCCAGTTCGCTTAAGCCAAAGGCGGCGGCGAGCTTGTCGGCATCTTCTACCGGGAAAGCGACGTCGATGGCGTCGGATTTCTTATCAGCGTACTCGACTTCGGCTTCCGCCAGCGCCGAACCACAGTCAAAGCACCAGTTGACCGGCTTCAAACCTTTAAACACGTAACCCGCGTCGACCATCTCGGCCAAAGCACGAATCTCGCTCGCTTCGTTGGCGAAATCCATAGTGCGGTATGGGTGATCCCAATCGCCAATAATGCCCAAACGAACAAAGTCGGCCAGTTGTGTTTCAACTTGGGCGCCAGCGTATTCACGGCAAAGCTCACGGGCATGTTCCGGCGCCAGGTTCTTGCCGTGAGTGGTTTCTACTTTGTGCTCAATGGGCAAGCCGTGGCAGTCCCAGCCGGGCACATAAGGCGCATCAAAGCCGGCTAAATTCTTCGATTTAACGATAATATCTTTAAGGATCTTATTAACGGCGTGACCAATATGAATACTGCCGTTGGCGTAGGGAGGGCCATCGTGCAGCACAAACAGCGGCGCGCCCGCGCGCGCTTCCCGCAGGCGCTGGTAAATGTTCATATCCTGCCACTGGGAAACCCGCCCTGGTTCCTGCTTTGGCAGCATGCCGCGCATGGGGAAATCAGTTTCAGGCAAATTCAGCGTGTGCTTATAATCCATGGTCTGGTCAGCCGTTGTTAGCATCGGCGGCATCATCCGCCGAAGAAGAATCAGAAGAAATCGTATTTGAAGACATGGACTCACGCCCAAGCGGGGCCGAGGCCAGCGGAAGAGAATAGTCTTGCTCACCATCGTCTTGCTCAGCATCATGGTGCTGAGCACTGTCTTGCTCACCCATCGCTGCCATTAAATAGTGGCGAGCGCGGGCCTGGTCACGTTCAATTTGCGCTTTAAGTGCCTCAAGGTTGTCAAACTTCACCTCGCCCCGCAGGCGCGCGCAGGGAAACACCGTCATGCGTTGGCCGTAGAGATCACCTTTAAAATCCAGCAGGTGCACCTCCAGCGTTGGCCGTTCCGAACCCACCGTAGGGCGGAAGCCCACATTCGCCACTGCTGGGTAGCGCTCGCCATTTTCAAGCTCAGCCACCACCGCATAAACCCCACGCAGCGTTAATGGCTGGGGCATCAGCGGCAAATTGGCAGTCGGTACACCAATGGTGCGCCCCAACTGCTGGTCGCGCACCACTCGGCCATGTAACGAATAGGCGCGGCCCAGCAAACGCGCAGCAGCAGAAAAATTGCCGCTGGCAAGCAGCGTACGCACCCGAGAACTGGAAACCCGCTCGTCATCCACGGTAAAAGTACGCGTGTGCTCTACGCCAAACCCCTGTTCGCTCCCGACCTCCGCCAGCAGGGCAAAATCACCGCGGCGGTCGCAGCCGAAGCGAAAATCATCGCCCACGACCAAGTGCTTAACGCCTAGCCCATCAATCAACACCTGATCGATAAACTCACGCCCGGTAAGGCTGCGCAGCGCATCGTTAAACGGCAAGCAGAGAACCTGTTCAGTGCCAAAATCGCGGAGCAGCCGTACTTTCTCGCGCAACCGGGTTAAACGCGGTGGAGCTTGATCACCAGCAAAAAATTCACGCGGCTGGGGCTCGAACACCACCACTGTTAACGGCACACTCCAGCGCGCCGCATGCTCTCGGCACTGCTGCAGGATGGCTTGATGACCGCGATGCACCCCATCGAAATTACCGATGGTGGCAACGCAGCCACGATGAGCCGCTCTCAAGTTGTGCAGACCTCGAATGACGCGCATGGCACCTCAGCCGTTGGAGGACATAAAGCCTCTGATTATAACGAACCCACACCCCAGGATGCAGTGTTATGAGTGCATTTTTAAATGACGAACGCGCAAACCCAGTGCCGCCAGCCACGCAAAGTACAGCGAGCCGCCCAGTATCACTAGCCCGGTGACCCAGCTTATCCGTTGCCAAAGGCCAAACGCGAGCCAAGCCTGCCAGTCGGGCGCAATAAAATAGAGGGCCGCGCACATTAGCCCGCTGCCACCTAGTAACTGCACCGAATAGCGCTTCCAGCCCGGCTGAAAGACCAACACTCCCTGCTTATGCAGTAAGTAACCCAGCAGGCCCGCGTTCAAGAACGCAGAAAGCGCGGTGGCTAACGCCAATCCGGCATGGGCCAGCGGCCAAATCAGCAGTAGGTTAAACACCATATTAGCGACCATGGCGATAATGCCTACCTTCACCGGGGTTTTGGTGTCTTGGCGAGCAAAAAATCCCGGTGCCAATACTTTGATCAGCATAAAGGCTACCAAACCAAAGGCATAAGCACGCAGACTCATGGCCGCCATCTGGATGTCGTTGTCGGTCATCGCTCCGTAATGAAACAGCGTGATTAACAGCGGCTCGGCAAGCACCGCCAGCGCCAGTGCCGCGGGCAAGCCTAACAGCAATACAATGCGGATCGCCCAATCAAGCATCGCAGCAAAGTGCTCCTTGGACTGGTCAGCATGGCGTTTAGAGAGTGCTGGTAAAATCACCGTCCCAATGGCCACCCCAAACACGCCCAGCGGCAGTTCCACTAAACGATCCGAGTAGTAAAGCCACGACACGCTGCCCGCCGCCAGCAATGACGCCAAAACGGTATCCAACAGCAGGTTAATTTGCGATACCGATACCCCAAACAGCGCAGGCCCCATGAGTTTCAGTATGCGGCGCACGCCCTCATGAGCAAAATTAGGCCAGGGAGTAGGCATCAATCCCAAGCGCAGTAAAAACGGCACCTGAAAAACCAACTGGGCCGCTCCGGCGATCAACACGCCCCAGGCGAGCGCCATGGCGGGCTCTTCCATTAGCGGCATTAAAAACAGCGCCGCACCAATCAGCGAAAGGTTAAGCAGCACCGGGGTAAACGCGGGAACCGCAAAGCGATTCCAGGTATTCAGTACGCTACCGGAAAACGCGGTGAGCGAAATCAGCAGTAAATAGGGAAAGGTTAAGCGCAGCATATCCGCGGTCAGCGCCAGCTTGTCCGGCTCACTGCCAAACCCAGGGGCAAATACCCAAATCAGCCACGGCGCACAGAGCATCGCCACGGCGGTAATTAGCGCCAGCACCGCCGTTAAGCTACCAGCAGTGGCATTCAGCAGCGCGCGTATCTCCTCCCGACTACGCTGGGTGGAGTACTCTGAGAGCACGGGTACGAAAGCCTGGTTGAAAGCCCCTTCGGCAAATAGACGGCGCAGAAAGTTAGGGATCTTAAACGCCACGAAAAACGCATCAGCGCCATCCCCTGCCCCTAAGAAGGTAGCGATAACCACATCACGCGCCAGCCCCATCACCCTCGACAGCATGGTCATGGCACTGACTACAAGCCCCGAGCGCATTAGCCCGCGACGCACGACTGTGGTGCCTGAGGATGTGTTGGGTGCTTTCTTCGCTGTCATAAGCTATCCAGAAAAATCATCTAGAAAAATCATCCAGACACAAAAAAACCGGCCGCAGCCGGTTTTTTTATGGCGCCTGCCGGCTTACGCCGCCAGTGCCTTAATACGCTTGTTCAAACGGCTCTTCAGGCGAGCTGCTTTCTTCTTAGACAGCACGTCTTTGTCTGCAATACGGTCAACGACCGGTTGCATTGCCTTGAACTCTTCCATTGCCTTAGCGTGGTCGCCGGTGCCGATCGCTTTCACTACACGCTTGATGTAGGTGCGGACCATGCTGCGCTGGCTGGATTTCAGGACGCGACGGTTCTCGGCCTGGCGGGCGCGCTTGCGAGCTTGCTTGCTGTTCGCCACAGGGTATCTCCTTGGAGAATAAAGGTTGCCGATAAAACGGCAACGAAATTAAATATGTGTTCGTCTGCTGTGCTGCCACAGCACGACGTTTCCGCAACAACCAATTGATTTGGCAGGCGTATCACCCTACCAAAGTGTGTAGCAGGCAGTCGAAATAAGCTGCCCGCTCACGGGACTTGTCTGAGAGGATGGCGTAGTCTATCACGCGCTTGGCGAGCTTGCTAGCTACGCCTTTACAAGTACAACGTATAACTTTAAAAGCAGGCTGCCCGGCGCAGACCTACTCAAAGGAAACATGTCAGTGTCATTGCGGCGTTTACACACTCGCTTACTACTAGCCATTTGCATACCGTTGATCCTCGTATCGACAACACTGCTGCCTGTGCTCCATGTCCATATGGAGTCCCGGCTAGATAGCCTGCATACCGAAGCAGATGCCTTATTGAAAGTTGGCCAGGAGGCACTAACCCGCGATATTAATGAAAGCCTAAATTACGCGCTGGCGATTGCCGAAATGCCTGCGTTAAGGCGGTACCTGGCAGCACAGGACAACTCGTCGATATCAGCCCAGCCTTATTCGCTTAGCGACTTATCGCAACTTTCAACCTTTCTAAACACGTTGATCAGCCACAACCCTCGCTATACCAAGCTGGTACTCATTGATAATCATGGCAGCGAAGTACTCCGCGCACCTAAAAGTATTCAAACGGGGCACCGCGTGAATGGCAATCATCATGCCTATACCGACTACTTCAAAGAAGCCTCTTCACTGCAGCCACGCGATCTTTATATCTCGCCGCCGGGCCGTAACCTCCAATTTGAGCTAATGGGTAGCGACGTGATTCCTGTGGTCAATGTGTCGACACCCGTTTTTGATGCCATGGGGGAACGCCGTGGCGTGGTGCTTTTGAGCCTCAATTGGGATTACCTTACCAGCGCCCTACGTCAGGCCATGTTGCTTGACCAAGATGCCAATGCGATTTTAATCGACGCCCAAGGACGATGGCTGCTCGATGAAGGCATCCCGCCATTAAATACGACGAGCTTTGGCAGCGATTTTGCCGCCCTTTCACCTCTCTATTGGCAAGCCATGCAGCAGCGCAATACAGGTCATACCAAGGTCGATGGCCAGCTATTACGCTTTCAGACTGAAGATATACGCACTCAGCGCTACCGTAGCCTAGCGGGTACTGTTTTCAGCGAAAACGCTTACTACCCTTGGAAGCTGGGCGTGACATTACCACTACCTACTTGGCGATCCTTAATAGAAGAAGAGACCACCGTGCTCTGGTTTCTACTGTTGACCTACGGTGTCGCCGTCGCCTTTGGAATATTCTGGGCTCTCAGCAGCCAGCGTCAGCGCCAGCTACGTAGGGCGGCTCAGCGCCACGCTCATGAAGTCAGCGATCTTTATGAAAACGCCCCCTGCGGCTACCACTCGCTCGATGCCACAGGGCGAGTGATCAAAATGAACCGCACCGAGCTCGCTTGGCTAGGCTACACCGACGAAGAAGTTATTGGTCACATCACTTATCGAGAATTGATCACGCCAGAAACCCGCGATCAGTTTGATAAAGCTTTCGCAAACGTAAAACAAAATCAACCCAGTAGCGCTGAATGCAGCCTGCTAACCCGAAACGGCGAGCAGCGTCACGTCATGATTCAAGCCTCAGCCTTCTGCCGCAATGGTCAGTTTGTGCATTCGCGCGCTACCGTCTTTGACCTTACCGAGCGCAAAGAGCTAGAAGAGAAACTACGCGCCCAAGCCATGACTGACCCCTTAACGGGGGTCTTCAATCGGCGCTATTTACAGGCCCAAGCAACGACTGAAATATCCCGGGCGCGAAGGCAAAATCTCCCAATCGCGCTCATCGCCATTGATATTGACCACTTTAAGCACATTAACGATACGTACGGACATGACGCAGGCGATGACGTACTGAAAAACTTCACCAAAATAGTAACCAAACTGCTTCGACAGGAAGACTTGCTATGCCGAGTGGGCGGCGAAGAGTTTGCTATTTTGCTTCCCAGCACCTCACTTTCTCAAGCGGAACAGGTGGCCGAACGAATACGCAGAACAACGGCAGTTACCCCCATTAACGTCACAGCTGAGCACGCCGAACAGGCACTTTGGCTGACTGCTTCACTAGGGGTAACGACTATTCTAGACAACGAAAAAGCACTTAAGCCTGCCCTAAAACGCGCCGATATAGGGCTATACCAGGCTAAAGATAATGGCCGAAACCAAGTGGTTGTTAACGCGATGTAGCTGACCTACTGCGGCCTTTAAGGCACGGCCTGCCCGGTAGGCGCTAAAATTTTGCGCAAGAAATGGCGCGTTCGCTCATCTTTGGGTGCAGTGAACAACTCTTCAGGAGGAGCTTCCTCGACGATGCCGCCCTCGTCCATGAAGACAACCCGATCCGCTACTTCCCGGGCGAACTGCATCTCGTGGGTGACCACGATCATCGTCTGGCGCTCTACCGCCAACTGCTTCATCAGGCTCAACACTTCTTCAACCCACTGAGGGTCAAGGGACGACGTGGGTTCGTCAAACAGGATTACATCAGCGTTGGCGGCCATGGCACGGCCAATACCCACCCGCTGCTGCTGACCGCCGGAGAGAGAAGCGGGATAAGCATCTGCTTTGTCTGCCAGACCGATGCGCTCAAGGATCTCTCTTGCCCGTGCATGGGCCTTCGCTTTCGGCAACTTATCCACCACGATCATCCCCTCGCTGATATTCTCCAGCGCGGTTTTGTTGGCGAACAGGCCGTAGTTCTGAAATACAAAGGCGGTACGCCGGCGCAATGCCAGGATATCTGCCCGGCTGGCACGCTGGGTATCAACGCTCAAATCACCCACCTGCAAACGGCCTGCATCAGGGCGTTCAAGAAAGTTGATACAGCGCAGCAACGTCGATTTACCTGTACCGGAAGGCCCAATGATCACAATGATCTCGCCCTGGGCAAGACTCAAGTCGATATCTTTAAACACCGTATGGCCACTAAAACGCTTGGTAATGCCTTGCAGCGAAATCATCGTTGGTAGGCCTTATTCAGATAAATTTCTAACCGGCGCTGCCCCCAAGAGAGCACTTCCACAATCGCCCAATAAATCAGCGCCACCAGCAGGAATGCTTCTAAATAGAGGAAGCTGCCCGCGGCCTCTTTTTGGGTAGCGCCCATCAACTCGGTCACCCCCAGCGTAAAGGCCAACGAAGTCGCTTTAATCATATCGATGAAATAGTTCATCAGCGTCGGCGTTGCCACGCGGGTTGCCTGGGGCAGAATGATGCGGCGCATCAGTTGCGACTGGGTCATCCCGATGGAAAGCGCGGCTTCAGTTTGGCTGCGATCAATCCCGACAATCGCCGCACGAATGGATTCGGCCATATAGGCAGAGAAGTGCAGCGTCAGGCCTAGCACAGCGGCGGTAACGCCGGTAATCGAGATCAAGGCGCTAATCAGTTGTGGTAGGCCATAATAGAACAGGAACAGCTGAACCAGCAGCGGCGTACCCCGGAAAAACGAGATAAACAGCAGTGAGAAGCCATTTAAGAACGGCACTTTCGATACGCGAACTACCGCCAGCAGGCACGCCAGAATCAGCGCAAAGAACATGGCAATCGTTGCCATTTGAAGGGTGAGCGGCAAGTAGCGCAACAGAACCGGCAGCAGCCCCCACATGTATTCGAGGTTAAGCATGATAATTAAACATAGGCTAAATCGCTTATAAGCAAACGGCCGTGGCAATGCCACGGCCGCGTTGAACGGATCAGTTCAGCGTTTAGGGCTGGGTGATATCAGTATTGAACCACTTTTCCGATATCTCACGCAGCTCGCCATTCTCACGCAACTCACTCAGCGCTGCATCGACACGGTCGCGCTGCTCACGGCCCGCTTCATCATCACGGAACGGCAATGCGTTCTCAATGGTCGAGAACGGCTGCCCCGCCAGCTCTAACGGTAAGCCTTTCTCTTTAATGACCTGTGTAGCACTCACGCGGTCCATCACAAAGGCCTCTACCCGGCCCAGCGCCACATCCTGTTCGATATTGGACTCATAGGTGCGAATGTCGATTTCATCGGCATTGGGCTGCTCACGCAATAACTGCTCGTAGTTCGAGCCCAGGTTGACGGCCACGCTTTTACCGGACAAATCTTCAACACCTTCAATGGTGTCATTGCCTGCCCGCACCACAACCTGCGCGCCGTCATACACGTAAGGCGAAGTGAACACATACTTCGCTTCACGCTCTGGGGTAATGGTGATCTGATTGGCAATGGTGTCGATACGGCCAGATTCAAGCATCCCCGCCAAGCCCGAGAAGCTCGCCGTGACGAACTCGATATCATCACCGGTGATCTCACCCACGGCATTCATGACATCAACTTCAAAGCCTTTGAGTTCATCTTGCTCAACGAAGGTAAAGGGGAAATAACCGCCGGACATGCCCACCCGGAGCGTATCGGCTTGGGCAGAAGCGGCGAAAAACCCACTGGCAACACTCAACGAAAGCGCCGCAAGGGTAGTAGTTAACTTAGCTGGTAGTGGCATGAGTCTGTTTCCTCGTTAGTCGATATCCCGACGATCCGAATAGCCACACAAATAATCATGAGGCATTGATGGCTGCTAGTTTACCTCTACGACAAAAGCATACAAAAGAATATTAAAGATAATTTTTATTCTTTTATTGAATATGCAGTCACACCGTGATGTATGGCTATTTGTGGCGAATGGCCTGAAACGTTTTAAAGGTAGCGGCTTGGCGATCGGCATCTAGCACACCTCCACCCAGCGCTGCCAACTCCTGAGTAAACGTAACCAGTTTTTCCAACTGTACCTTATCAAACCCGCGCCTGCGCTTTGGCTTTTTGAGGATGACACTTACACCACTGATCAAATGCTCTTCTTGCTGAAAGGCTTCTGGAGGTGGCATCAATCCAGGCGGGTAGGCATTGGTAACCCGCAATGGGTTTTGCGGGGTAACGCCTGGCACGCTATAAACCTGAAAGGCCTCATCGTAGTGGGCCTCCCACTTTTGCAGGCTCGAGAACAGCTTTTTGTTGAGTGCGATATCCGGTTGATCAAACATCACAAACAGTACATGAGTGCTCTCTTCTGCCTCTACAGGTGCCACCTCCTCTACGCTATCTTCATTCTCGGGTAACGTAGAGGAGGTATTCACCTGTTTAGCAACAGCAGGGGGCTGAGCGGCCAGTTCATTGCTCTCATCAGTTGGCACTGACTGTCCGAGCCTTAGCCACTCTCCGCCTCGCCACATTCCCCCTTCCAGCACGCCTCTGCCACTCAATAGGAAATACATGCAAATGATAAGGCTGTTAAAACTTAACCAACCTGCAGCAATCGCTAAGGTTACCGCCAGTTTTTGCGGATCCATGGGGTGTTTTCCTGCCCGGTTAGGAACGTACAATTTGAGCACCCACAAGGTGACGAGTGCCGAAGATAACTACTCATTATCGAGCAAACGCCAGGAAGATCAATTTTGAAGGCTAAGTAATTAGTGGCAGAGGTTTTAGAAGAAGCAAGCTGGTCGGTGAGGCACTTAGATACACTCAAGAAAAATATAGCGACTATTGAGCAACCGGCAATACACTATTTTTGGTGCGCTGTCGCTTTAAAAGACGTATTGAACGCCAGCTTCACTTATCGATAGAGGAGCGGACCCTTGCCGATATCGCCCGCGAAGACGTTGCACGAGGCTGATTGAAACGAATCTATTTACAGATGCTCAAATCGCTAGCGCAACGGTTGAAACAGGAAATGCTATCAAAAACTCTAGCTGACAAAACATACAACAAAGCAGCTCATCACCAAGACCCCAATACACTGCTACTCACTGGCGTGTTGGCTTTCACATCTACCACAACCTTTCTACCCAAAATATCTTTCAGCATCTTGGGCGGCAGTCCATACCCTGGCCTAACACTCCTGACGACATCTTCCATAATGATGTCGCCCGCTTTTAAGTCCTTGACGAAGTATAGAGAACGGCGAAACTGCACATTACTCTGCTCGCTGGATTTTCTACCATAGTCTACTCTGCCTAGCGCCTGCCAAGCAGTTTTGGTATCACGACATAATGCTGCTAGTTCACGGGGTTCAAGTGAGAAGCTATCATCAGGCCCTCCACCACTTCGATTAAGGGTGAAATGCTTTTCGACGATTGAAGCACCAAGCGCCACACTAGTGATCGCAGTAGTATTGTCGAGGGTATGGTCAGACAACCCCGTTACTAAACCGTGGTGCGAGATCATATCGGGGATGGTACGCAGATTGTAGTCCGAGGCGGGAGCTGGGTAGCCACTGACGCAGTGCAATACCGCCAACTCTTTACAGCCACCATCTCGGGCAGCTTCGATGGCCTCAGCAATCTCATCTACATTGGCCATGCCAGTAGAAATAATCATCGGCTTGCCGGTGCTGGCCACGTATTTGATTAGAGGCAAATCCACTGCTTCGAACGAAGCAATTTTGTAGGCTGGTGCGTTGAGACTCTCTAGAAGATCGACCGCTGTATTGTCGAAAGGGGAGCTGAAGATAGTTATCCCTAGCTTGCGAGCATGCTCAAAGAGAGTAGCATGCCATTCCCAGGGCATGTGCGCCTCCTGGTAGAGTTCATAAAGTGTACGGCCGTCCCAAAGGCCACCTTTGATCTTGAACTCTTCGTTATCACAATCCAGCGTGATGGTGTCAGGTCGATAAGTCTGTATTTTAACCGCATCAGCACCCGCCTTCATTGCCTCTTCAATTATTCTCTTGGCATTCTCAATGCTACCGTTATGGTTGGCTGACAACTCGGCGATAATATAAGGAAAACAAGAGGGGCCAATTACACGTCCAGCAATCTTTATCGTCATCTAAAAGTGAACTCCTTAAAATGCTTGCCATTCGCTGTAGAGAAGTGCATAGCCAATGACATCATGATAGGCCTGACCATCAAAGTGATGATCGCGTAGATAAGACTCTTGTTTAAAACCTAAACGTTCATGAAATTTTCTTGAGCGCGTGTTATTTGCGAGCGCTTCGCCACATAGCTTATGCAACTTCAGCTCAATGAAGGCGTATTTTAAGGCGGCGATACCTAATGAATGGCCTCTGCCTTTTGGTATCTTTGGGGAAAGGTAAAAGCCCCACTCTCCTCTCTTCGCCATTGGGTCTATAAGTTGGATATTGACGAAGCCAAACGGTTGACCATCTTGCTCAGCCATCAGTAAGTGGCGTTGAGGGTTTTGTTGTGCACGCTGAAACCACTGACGGTGCTCACTCTCACTGATTTTGTGTTGCGTATACATATTGCAGCGCACTTCAGGTGCGTTGCGCCACTGCAACAACATGGCAAGATCCGCTTCTGTCAGGGGACGTAAGCTCACTGAGTAAGTCATGCATTTTCACTTTGTTGTAACAGGACATGGCAAAGCAAATCAACCCCTTGACCTGTAGTGAGACTGGCAGCAGCCTTGCTCATTTTCCACACTCCCCCCCTCTCTAATAGGGCATTCACGTTCCTCGAAATGTCTCTTGTATTTACACTATCAAGAAAAACCGCCGCCCCAGCTCTATTAAGAGCCTCAGCAATCGCTCTCTGGTTATCCGCTAATACCAGCATTAGGGTAGGCAACCCCAGACAGCAGCGCTCCCAGGAGGTGCTACCCGCTGCACCGATAGCTAGATCCGCCTCCGACATACGTCGCGCCATATCACTGACGTTAACCACCACCTCAGTCGGCCAAGGCAATGTGCTTGCCTGTACTTTGACCTCATTCAACCAGGGAGCCGTTGCGCCCATAATTACGCTGATCTTGCAACCGTCAGGCAGGTCACAATGCTTGAGAGCTTCCAATACCTGCCCCGTTACGTTGTCTTTATCGACACCGCCCAGACTAATCAGCAACTTTCGTAGCTCCATTGACTGACAACGACGAGCAAGACTTACATCGCGCCATTGGGCAAACTCTGGCCGTAACAAAGCAAATTCAGAGCCGATAAAAGAGCGGCAGCACATGGGCACCAAAGCCATATAGTCCTCCGCCTCTCGTCCAAGATTCTGATCTAGCAACATATCTGAAAGATGCTTCCGGTCAGCTAGATCATCAATAACAAGCAGTCGAGTATTATGGGGGCAAACAAAAGCTTCCCAACGAGAATCTATCGCGTAGTGATCAACCACCAACCAGTCAGGTGAAAGGGCTTCAATATACGCTCTGCATGCCTCAGCGTCTGTTTGCCAAGAAACACCTAACCAATGAGCGTGAGACGGCTCATTTATTTCCTCAGACGATAAGGATTTACTTCCATCATCAGGCATTGGCAAACGGTGGACAATAAAATCTTGTGTCTTTATAAAATCAATCAGATTCCCACGATGCTCTCGACAGACAAAGTGGCATTCCGCACCAATGTGTCGAAGTGCTTGAGCAAGCGTAAGACACCGCATCACATGCCCAGTGCCTATCTCTAAGGAAGCATCAACTCTGAATACAATGCAACTCATTAGCTTTTTTGCAAAAGAAACCATGTGATGTCATCTTGAGGAAAGTTTGGATCTTTATGATAGACAAATCCATAGTCAATCAATTTCATTTCAGGATACTGGTTCATAATTTCACCTACAAAATCACGCTTGAATAACTTTTCTTTATGTCCACGGTAATCTATAACTACCGGCGTTGGGTTATAATATTCAGCCACAAGCAGATAGTTTCTTGTCGAACTGACAAGCTTTTCATATACCAAACCAAGCTCTGTAGGATTAATGTGTATCAACACTCCTTTAATTAATGAAAGGTCACATTGTTTTTGAGGTGAAAAATTCAAAATACTAGTATTTGATATGTTTTTTTCAGGCATAATGTTTTTCAGCTGTTCAGCAGCACTACTATTTATTTCAACTGCAAATATATCACTTTCCGGCAGCAGTAGACTGAGAGCTTTGATATTCATCCCAATATTTGCACCAAACTCAATGACACTTTTCACCCCAGAGGTCTGCGCTATAGCCCTTGAGAAAAAATTTATATTACTCGCAAGCAGCTGCTCACTTTGATTACGCTGAATGTATTGATCACCAAAGGTTCCAGCCCAAAACTTCTCCTGTTCAGTTTTGAAATTCATACCCCCTCCTTAAAATTTAATTAAAATCTAAAATAACACTACTAAAACATGCAGCTCACAGAAAAATAATATGAATAATATTTCTCTAAAATTAAACAATATCGTTGTACTTTCTTAAAAGCTTCTCATAATCACTTTGAGTGTCCACATCACAAACTTCGTCCTCAGGCACATCAAACACCATTAACTTTTGACTATAAAAGGTTTTTTCCTTCATAAAAGAACTTCTTCTACCCCAATAAAAACTACCGTTACTCACTCTGACTTTAGGAAAAACCTGGGACTGGTTATCCATATACTCTGGAAGCATTAGTTCTGCATAACCGAATTGATTGACCCTTAATGCCTGAAACGGAGAGTAATTATAAACTGAAACCCCCATCAATACATTTGACTCTCTATTACTCTGAAAAAAAGCATAGGAAGATTTTAATGTTTTAGAGGTCAGAAGACCGGATGTCGCATAAACGCAACAAAAATTATCGCAAACTTCATTTTTCAACACATCTTCACAAACCTCTACAACTGTAGATTTATCTTGAGCTAGTGACTCTTCCCTCTCATGTATAAATGCACCTGAATTAGTAGCAATTTTACTAATTTCCTCATCTTCAGTTGAGACAATAACTTTGCAAAATAGTTGGCTTTTTAAACAACAATCAACAACATGAGAAAGTAATGTAGTATCACCCAAAGGTAAAATATTCTTACGTGGAAGTCGTTTTGACCCACCTCTTGCAGGTATGATAGCTATATTGTTCATGATAAATCCTGAACTGAAAGAACATGTCCTTTTGGTAAATCCTTATTTAGGATCATACCAGTCATTGATTCATAATAATCTGGTGCTATGCCATAACCTGGACGCTTGAACGTGACTTTGACAGTCGATAGAGCTTGACCTGCTTTCACATCTTGATCTAAAACTGCACTTCTTCTTACACTTAAACGTCTTTCCTTTTCAACCCCAGTCATAATTCGCCTCGACTGCCCCATTGCCCTCTCGACATTCCTAATAGTTTCTACAAAAGACTTCATTTCATCAGGCTCTATGGACATAATGTGCTCAACACTTCGTGTACCTTTATCCTCTGTAATCGTTTTTTCTACTAAATTAGCACCTAAAGCCACAGCTGCTATATCCATAACTTCTCCTGGAGAATGATCAGAATATGCAACAGGACAATTAAAAATCCTTTTCAAACCTGGAATCATATTAAGATTTATACTATCAAGGCGAGCAGGATAACCCGATGGACAATTGTGAATAATAAAATTGTCGTTTCCTGCTGCACGAATAACATCAACTGCTTGCTCTATTTCACCAAAAGTAGCGCTTCCTGTATCGAGTTGAATTGAAACACCAAGCCTTGCAATCTTTCTCAGCCATGGTAAATAGTTCACATCAGCAGATGCGACCTTTATTGAGTGACAACCTATTTTCTCAACAAGTCTAAGCCCCGCCTCATCTCCTATAGTTGCAAAAAAGGTTAGGCCGAGAGAATCAGAATAAGCTTTCAACTTTTCCCATTCGTCATCACTCAAAGATCTTCTCTTAAAAATCTCATAAAGAGATTCACTAACAGTCTCTGTAACACCCGTTTTTTTATCCACCAACACTTCATAGCTATACATTAAAGACTTATCTGCCACTAATTCATCTGGGTCAAATATTTGAAACTTTACTGCATCCCCCCCTGCTTCAGCTGCATATTTAACTAGCCTTTTTGCACTTTCAAAACCATTATGAGTAGGCCCTGCTTCAAACGTGACAAATGTAGGGAATCCATCACCAACATTTTTTTTATCAATCCTCACAACTCTATTCACTTAACACCTCGCATAACTTTTGACAAACTTCATCTTGAGCTTTGTAGTCTATTTTTTGATGGAGAGGCAAACTAATTGCTGTTTTGTAATATTCATCTGCTATTGGAAATTCTTCATATCTAACTTCCATAGCCTTATAATATGGTTGTTTATAAATGGGGATATAATGCACATGAACGCCAACCCCCTTTCTACGCAATTCTTCAAACACTTCACGGCGTGTTTTATTTATCTTATCAAGTTTCAGACGGATCACATATAAGTGAAAACCAGAATAGCTGCTAGGGTGACGCCATGGTGTGTGAACAGGCAGTTCTGCTAATAGAACATCGTAACGCTTAGCAAGAGCGTGACGGTGAGCAACATAAGCATCCAGGCGACTCATCTGACTTATACCTAACGCTGCTTGCAGTTCAGTCATTCGGTAATTAAAGCCTAGATCTATCTGCTGATAGTACCAAGAGCCATCGGTTTCGTGTGTCATCTGTACAGGGTCGCGAGTTATGCCATGGCTGCGGAGCAAAGTCATTTTGTTGGCTAACTCATCACTGTTAGTTACCACCATACCGCCTTCAGCTGTAGTGATGATCTTCACCGGGTGAAAACTAAACACCGTAATATCGCTGTAACGGCCATTGCCAATGAACTCATCTTGGTATTTTCCACCAATTGCGTGGGAGGCGTCTTCAATTAGGCGAAAGCCGTAATGCTGGCTTAGCGCGCTAATCGCCTGCATATCACACGATTGGCCGCATAAATGCACTACAACGACGACCTTTGGCAAGCGCCCTTCTTTTTCCGCTTTTTTTAGCTTAGCCGATAGCGCTTTCGGGCAGAGATTGTAGGTGCTAAGATCGATATCAACAAAATCTACCTTAGCACCGCAGTACAGCCCACAGTTAGCTGAAGCAACAAAGGTGATTGGTGAAGTCCACAGCCAATCTCCTTCACCAAGTCCTAGCGCCAAGCAGGCAACATGTAGTGCAGAGGTAGCACTATTGACTGCCAAGGCGTGTTTTGCCCCTACATGTGCGGCTACTGCCTGCTCGAAGCGAGGTACTTGCGGCCCCTGAGTGAGGAAGTCAGACTCCAGCACAGAGATCACTGCATCTATATCAGCTTGAGTAATCTCTTGGCAGCCGTAAGGGATCATTAAATAGCTCCGATTTTATCGCGGTTCTGATTAATCCATGCGTTAAGCTCACCATCCGTCATCCATTCGGTATTGTTATTGCTGGAGTAGACGAAGCCATCTGGCACACGCTTGCCGTCTTTAATGCGGTTGGCGTCCTTATCCCAGCCATTTATTTGCGGTAGTATCTTGAAATGTTCGGGATATTCATAGGTATAGAGGGCATCCTCAGCGCTGATCATTTGTTCATGAAGCTTTTCACCGGGTCGAATACCCACAATTTCCTGTTTAGCTTCTGGAGCGATCGCGCGCGCCAAGTCAGTTACCTTCATCGATGGGATTTTCTTTACATAGATTTCGCCACCTTCCATGTCCTCAAAAGCGTGCCAAACAAGTTCCACACCTTCTTCCAGCGAAATCATAAAGCGCGTCATTCGCTCATCTGTAATAGGCAAAACACCTTTTTCCTTAACCGACATAAAGAACGGAATTACTGAGCCGCGCGACCCCATAACATTACCATAACGCACTACAGAAAATCGCGTGTTATGTCCACCTGCGTAAGAATAATTACCTGCAACAAAGAGTTTATCTGAAGTCAGCTTAGTTGCACCATAAAGATTGATCGGGCTGCTGGCTTTATCGGTTGAAAGCGCCACTAATTTTTTTACACCTTTATCAATACAAGCATCAACAAGGTTCATGGCACCTATCACATTAGTCTTGATACACTCAAAAGGATTGTACTCGGCAGTGGGAACGATCTTAGTCGCCGCCGCATGAATAACGTAATCAACTCCATCTAAAGCACGGTAAAGACGATCACGGTCACGTACATCACCAATAAAAAAACGGACGCGATGGTCGCCTTCAAACTTCTTTGCCATCTCCCACTGCTTCATCTCATCACGAGAGAAGATAATAACTTTTTGTGGATCATAGTGAGCCAAAAGCATCGGAATAAAGGTGTGTCCAAAAGAACCTGTTCCACCAGTGATAAGAATTTTTGATTGATTAAACATTACTCATACGCCTCAGAGATGAAGGAGGGAATTTGCATTAACTCGCCACTTGGCTGGATCAATTCACGGTATGGGATGCCAAGATACTCGCACTCAGCTGCTGAGGTGCTAAATGGCATTACTATGACTACTTCCCTTGCATTAGCATACGCCCGTTCAATTGGGCGTTGCTGAGCATCTATCTTCACTCCTGGCATCAACCCCAACAACCTTTTTTCTATCTCTTTACTATACCCGTGCTGCCGTCGAAACCTAACCACAACACGCTTCTTATCTCCATTATTCAGCGAATCAAAAAAGATTCTTATTGCATCCTCGCTGTAAAAATCTAAATCTGTGCCATCATAAAAATTTGGCACAATAGTTTTATGAGGCATTATTAACAATATTTCCTCGTTTGATTTAAAAAGCATTTTATATCGCCTTTTAAGATCAATTAGTCGATGAGGCTTTTCTGACACAGTTTTTCCACTATCATCCTCCCAACCCCAAGTATAAAATGCGCTAGCTATCCTCTTTTCAATCCCTATCATAAAATGCAAAGGGTTTTTTTCATACCCTGGGCCATGTTGATGAAGATACAATGGCACATCTTTTTCAGTTAAAATAGCTGCTATTAGTCTAGAAGTAATGGTGGGTAGCATCGCTGAAAAAACAAATTCAGGTTTCCGGTTTTCTAAATTTTTTTCAATCATTTGGTAAAGAGGCATAAAATCTTCTAGCAACTCTGTAGGCAAACATAGCGCTAAGCTAGCCCAAAACCCCTCATAACCTTCAGCTGAGTTAACTTCATCTAGCCTAGCAAGCTTATAGCGGGCACTCCAATCAACCTTATCTGCTAAGAAAGTATCAAAAGTGGGCACATCTACAAAATCAACACCGGTAGACTTATACTTAGCCTTCCAATATTTAGGATTATGCACACCTAGATTATAAGCTATAGAATTATTTTTCAATTCATAGCTATCGAGCAACTCACGAACTTTAACTTCTTTATTTCTCATCAATTCAAAGCTTTCTGCACCCTTTAATTTCCCGTTTTGCGCATCCCAGGGAATAACATTACTCACTACATAAGGAGACATCGACCCTACAAGCGTCTCCGTTTTATTCATGTATTCTCTAAACGTTCTATAAGGAAAATTCGTTAGTATAGCCTCTGCATCTGGAACTGCATTTAACAGCCCATTATTCCAACGGGCAATATACCTTGAGACAAAGCGCTGCCCCAAGAAATAATGCAACAATATCTCCCAGAACCTCTCACTCTTATCTAAACCATGAATAGCATTTAACTCTTCCGTTAACACCTTACGAGAAAACTCATAAAGTTCACCTAGCTTCTGAGTAATTTTATAAGTTGATTTCTCCCTCGGGCTACCCAGCCCCTTCGGACGCGACACATCACTAACTACAACACCCTCTTTATCTTTAGACAAAGAAGTCTTTTTTACTGCTAAAGTATCAAGATTACTGTAGTTATATAATTCGTAATCCATACCTAAAAGATAAACACACAAATCTCTATATGCTCGTTGCGACAGATGGGCTCTTTCAAAGTTTATCAGTTTCGGCTGAGTCAATTCGATATTACAGGAATAAATGACTTTATCATCCATACCTTCGGCATCAATCTGCAAAATATCGATTTGTTGCTCTTCCCAAGAAGAGGTGTTTAGAATAGTCAAAAGATCATGTGAAGGCACTTCAATCTTTTCTATAACATCATCTATCTTAGTATTTTTAGGAAAATTTCCTTGTGCATGTTTTATAACATGTTTTTTATCAAATGAAGAAAAACCACTAGGCACTCGGTAACTAGGCGAATCGTGTAAATACCTTTTTGTGAATAAGCTGTAGTAAGTTGGCTTAATACGATAAAGGCTCAGCAGTGAATCAGGACCGACGGCATAATTAGCGATGTGAGCTTCGGGGTGAAGAGCATAGTTTTTCTCTAAGTGCTCTAGGATATTACTTTGTGGCTCAATGAGAAGAATCTTGGTCTTCTCTTTGTTACGCATAACAACTTCATAGATTGGGTCGTTAATACACCCATCATTTGCACCGACTTGAACCACTTTTGTGTAACTTTTATTATCAATAATAGTTTGCATATTTCGCACATACAAACTCGCATCGTTCACTTCTTTAACATTGATTTTGTTATCATCATTATTGTCCGGGTGCTGAGATAATAACTGGTCTGAACCGTCGCTATCTTGCTGTTGCTTTGAGATACGCGGGAGTAAATCTTGTGCTTCAAGAAATTCCAGTGCCTTCTCCTGACTAACATCGGCTATCAGTTCAAAAGCAACATCATGCGCCGCAAAGCCTGCACTCAGTATAAAAGCAAGCTTGGTCTTATTTTCGTCGTTTAGAACTCCCATTCGCTCATGGCTGGGGAGAAATAGTACATCGGCACTTTCTTGCTCAGTGGCACAAGGTGTGCGGGCGTTCAGTTCTTTTGGCAAATGGCTGTAATGGCAAATATTATGGAAGCGATAAAAGCGAAAGCCATTTCGGCTGGCCCAGTGCTGTAGTTCAGCCAGGCTGGGTTGCTTTTCATGGGTGAGCTGGAAGGGAACACGCGCCTGAATCAGCAGCGTGTCTGCAAGTGACTTTTTACCATTTTCCAGTACGGCCATGGCATCGCTTAGCTCATCAAGAATAAGCCAATCCAGGCTTCCCAGTCCGTCAATACTATCCAGCGCCACTGTATTAATTGCTAGCTCAGCCAAAGGCTTTGCAGCCAGATGGTGGCGTTTGGGAAGCTTTTCGGTCGGTAGCGGTGTAAGCGTGCTGGTCATTTCGGGGGCGACGCAAGCATGCAGCGTTGTAGGTTCTCCATCACCTAACAAGGCATGCTGGAATAACTGAATATAATCGCTGCCTTCGTATTGCTTGGCATCCTTTACTTCGCTGGCAGGGTCAAAGGCGACTATGCCAAAGGCTTTCGTTGACGCCATCTGGTCGGCAAGGCCGCTTTTGATCAAACTGGCACGGTTGTCGAGCACCATGATTTTACCTTTGATTTGCCAGGTAAAATCATCGTTAAGCCATAAACGGCTCCCTTGCGCTTCTTTGTCCTGTTTGGTTCCTGGTTGAGTGCCAACCAACTGTTGCAGAGAGTTATCGACCTTGAATTCAGGCTTGCTTGCACGGCTGGCTAGGCGCTGGCGATGACGTTTTTTCTGGCTAATGGCAAAGTCTTTGTTGCCAGCGCGCCCCCCTACCAGGGGCGTTAAAGCGTTAATTAGCCGCTCAGTGGCGCGATCAAGGTGATGCTTCTTTTTACCTACTTGCCAGGCTCGCTCCACATAATTCTGATAAAGTGCTTCGTCATCGAAAAAGCTGATGACTGCGTCGACTAGAGGTTGAAGCTCGTCGTCACTGAGCAGATGCTGGTAGGGTTCTTTATAGCACTCATCAGGGAAGTCAAAAGCAATACCAGCGTCACCAATCATTTCGGGCATACCACCGCGGTTGGTAATTAGCGCTGGAATGCCATTAAGCATAGCTTCTGCTAACATACGCCCAGAGCTTTCCCACCATAAGCTAGGCGCCACTACCACACGGGCACGGCTATAAGGGCCACGCATATCACTGGTGTTAGGCGTCACCATGACATTACTTAAAGAGCTACGCTGCTCTCCCATTCTGCTTGTGGTCTCCCGCAGCACAGCTGGCCAGTCGGCCCGGGCTTCTACCACTTCAAGCTTAATATCGGGTCTTTCTCGCTCCAGCTTTTCTGCCAGTTGCACAAATACGCTGACACCTTTTTGCCAGCTAGGGTTAACAAACAGCAGTCGACTGCGCTCATGGTGTTCGGCAATGAAGTTTTCCGGAGCGATGAACTTACCCACCGGCTTGGCGACATAGCCCACCGATTTGCGGTACATATCCGCCGTGGCTTGGCTGTCGGTAAGGATTAAATCAACATCACGACACCAGCGTGATGCCTTATAATTGCCGTTGGCCAGATAGAAGGCGACAGGAATACCGCGGTCACGGGCTTCATCGGCAATTAGCAAGTCCAGGGTTTGGCCACCGTAGAACCACACAACATCAGGCTTAAATGAATCCAGCATATAAAGATACTGGCTATACCATAGCCCTTCTTCATGCGCTGTAAAATGATTACGATTATGGCTGTAGCTGACCACCAATTGGTGAATTAGCGGGCTATCCTCGGCTTCAATCAATTGATGCAAGTGAGCGTTCAGGTCTGGGTATTGCTCCTTGAGTCTCCCCATTCCCTTGGGGTTATCAAAAATGGTTGCCCCCAACACTTGAACTTCATAGCCTCGCGCCACCAGCTGTAGCAACATTTGCCGCACGGTCATGCTGGCACCGCTGGAAGTATCCAGCAAACAGTAAGGATTGGCCCAAAGCAAGCGGGGTTTGCGTTTTTGAGTAGCGGATGCTGGGGTGTTCTTAACCATAAAGCGGCTCACAGGGAAAAATGGCAATTTATCTAGTTTACCGCGTTAGAACAGTGGGCAAAGGCGCGAATGCCCCCGTATTTAAGTAGGTGTTCTCTCGATCAGTACTGCTCCGAGGTTGGAACAAGCAACAAATTGAGATTTTAAATATAAGCTGCTCGCGATTACTATCTCTAGATAAATCGTCAGAAGCACAACCGCATCGCGATTATCAGGCTTGCATGCAAAAAAAACAGGGCTCTACTGGAGCCCCGTCATTACTTTCTTTTATAACATTACCAGCTAAAGGATTAGCCCAGCAGAGACAGTACAGACTGCGGCGTCTGGTTAGCCTGCGCCAGCATGGAAGTACCTGCCTGCTGAAGGATGTTAGCGCGCGTCATATTCGATACTTCCACCGCATAGTCGGCATCTTCTATGCGCGAACGAGCCTCAGTCAGGTTGGTCGACGTCGTCGCTAAGTTATCAATTACCGAGTCAAAGCGGTTAAGCGTAGCACCCAACGTCGCGCGGTTGGTGTCCAAAGCTGATGTAGCTGTGTCAACGGAATCGATCAGGTTTTGGAAGGCTTGGGCAGCACCACCGCTAGCTGCACTAACAGCAGTAGAGTCGAACGTGGAGCCTGTAATTGCAGAGTTGCCAGAAGCAAGTGCTAGGCCTGCAACTGTTGCATCAACTGTTGCCACTTCAATAACATCTTCAGCTTCAGTATTAGAACCAACCTGAATACTTAAGCTAACGCCACCAGAATTCAGCAGGTTAGTGCCGTTGAAGTTATTACTATCAGCTACACGATCAATCTCGGCCAGGCGTTCATTGATTTCGGTTTCAATGGCTGCGCGATCATCTGCAGTGTTGGTGTCGTTGGCACCCTGTACCGCTAGCTCACGAATACGCTGCAGGTTGTCGTTGACTTGGTCAAGGCCGCCTTCCATGGTTTGCACCAGGGAGATACCATCACTAGCGTTACGGCTAGCCTGATCCATGCCTTTGATTTGGGCAGTCATTTTGTTGGCGATGGCTTGACCAGCGGCATCGTCAGAAGCGCTGTTGATGCGCAGGCCAGAAGACAGACGCTCTTGCGCTTTGGCCAGCATAGACTGGGAGTTGGACAGGTTATTCTGGCCGATCAGGGCAGTAATGTTAGTGTTGATTACAGACATGTGTGTGCTCCTCGAAATTTAACTGGCCTTATGGCCTGCTTTGCGGCACTTGCGTTGCCGTTATTATAATTAACGGCAGCTCCACCTAATTCTTTAGAAAAAAACGCTCTTTTTTATGAAAAGTGCTGTAACTTATCTAGTTACTTTTCATAGTGCTAAGCATGCACAGACGCCCTCCCCTTCTAGAGTTGCCGCATACGGCCGTACTTAGTAGCTATACGGCATAGCCACTAGCCATCCATTACAGCCACTTTGACTGCACGGTCATGTTAGCGCCATCGAAAATATTTAGTAGGCAAGAAATAGAGGCTTAACAAAGGCACATAATGCTTATTATTTCAACAGCAATCAGAAACTCAACAACATCGAGATTAACAAGCTTAAATGCAAAAAACGGGGCCTATTGGCCCCGTCATTACTTTCTTTTGCAACATTACCAGCCAAAAGATTAGCCCAGCAGAGACAGTACAGACTGCGGCGTCTGGTTAGCCTGCGCCAGCATGGAAGTACCTGCCTGCTGAAGGATGTTAGCGCGCGTCATATTCGATACTTCCACCGCATAGTCGGCATCTTCTATGCGCGAACGAGCCTCAGTCAGGTTGGTCGACGTCGTCGCTAAGTTATCAATTACCGAGTCAAAGCGGTTAAGCGTAGCACCCAACGTCGCGCGGTTGGTGTCCAAAGCTGATGTAGCTGTGTCAACGGAATCGATCAGGTTTTGGAAGGCTTGGGCAGCACCACCGCTAGCTGCACTAACAGCAGTAGAGTCGAACGTGGAGCCTGTAATTGCAGAGTTGCCAGAAGCAAGTGCTAGGCCTGCAACTGTTGCATCAACTGTTGCCACTTCAATAACATCTTCAGCTTCAGTATTAGAACCAACCTGAATACTTAAGCTAACGCCACCAGAATTCAGCAGGTTAGTGCCGTTGAAGTTATTACTATCAGCTACACGATCAATCTCGGCCAGGCGTTCATTGATTTCGGTTTCAATGGCTGCGCGATCATCTGCAGTGTTGGTGTCGTTGGCACCCTGTACCGCTAGCTCACGAATACGCTGCAGGTTGTCGTTGACTTGGTCAAGGCCGCCTTCCATGGTTTGCACCAGGGAGATACCATCACTAGCGTTACGGCTAGCCTGATCCATGCCTTTGATTTGGGCAGTCATTTTGTTGGCGATGGCTTGACCAGCGGCATCGTCAGAAGCGCTGTTGATGCGCAGGCCAGAAGACAGACGCTCTTGCGCTTTGGCCAGCATAGACTGGGAGTTGGACAGGTTATTCTGGCCGATCAGGGCAGTAATGTTAGTGTTGATTACAGACATGTGTGTGCTCCTCGAAATTTAACTGGCCTTATGGCCTGCTTAGCGGCGCTTGCGTCGCCGTTATTATAATTAACGGCAGCCCAACTCAATTCTTTAGGAAAAAATGCTCTTTTTTTATGTAAAGTACTGTAACTTTTCAGTTATTTCTCAACTGCACGCTTAGTTGCTGTTCTGCATATTACTCAGCATGCTGAACTGCTGGGAGAGATAGCTGCTCATGGAGTTCATTTGGGCGATCAAGCCATCTAATTGCCCAAATTGCTTGCGATAACGTTCGACGCTCCGCTCAATACTGCTTTCCATACGCAGTTTCCGCTCTTCCAGGCTGTCTACCCTTAGCTCAGCGCTATCAACCGAGCTTTGAATAATCCCATCTTCCTCAGTAATTGCTTCAAGCGTTGCATTTAAGCGCCCTGCAAAGCCGCCTTCTTCCGTGTCACCCGCAAAAAAGGTGGATAGCCCCTCAGGGTTATTAGCGATAGCATCGTCTAACTTATCCTCATCAACTTTTAGACGTCCACGCTCATCAATGGCAATACCCAACTGAGAAAGTCGTGAAATATCGCCTGTTCCGAGGTTGTCAGTGATATCCCGACGTAGACGGTCTTCAATGGTACGAACGGTGCGGTCGCCAATTAGTTCGCCAGACGTTTCGCCTTCGCCGTTGTATGCGGTCATTCGGCCAACGGTGGATTTCATTTCGTTGTAGTTTTTAACGAACTCGTCAATCGCGCCTCTCAACGACTCTTCATCGCGCTCAATGACCAGCGTAACGGAGCTACCAGAGGCCGCCGTGAGGTCAAGCGTTACGCCTTGAATTGCCTCTTCAACGCGGTTGGTTTTACTGGTGATAGCAATGCCATTAACATTCAGTTCAGCGTCCTGACCTGAACGCTGGGTGGCTGCATCCATGGTCAGCGATGCCAAGCCTGAGAAGCCCTCCAGCGAAGCATCTTGGCCTGTTTCCTTTGAACTCAGCGCTAAACGGTACCCAGTGCCATCATTAACGATAGAAGCAGTAACACCAGCCTCTTTATCCGCGTTGATTTGGTCACGAACATCCGCCAGCGTACTGCCTGCTGAAATATTAACGTCGTAGCTTGTTTGTGTACCACCAGCACCAAAATTAAGTGTAAGCGTCGCATCGGCAGCCGTTAGCTCTTGATCTAGCGCCACGCTATTAGAAGCTGCGCTGCCTGCGCGGGCCAATTGAGTAACGGTGACTTCATAGCGCCCTGCGTTAGCGGTTTCGCCTGCTGTTGCCAACACGCCATCGCCCGTCACGGTGCTTTTTTGCTGCTTAAACGTAGAAGCATCATTCAACGCAGCGATGGAGGCTTGCACTCTATCCATTGCCGACTGAAGGCGCCCATAAGCAGATATTTTAGTTTTCTGAGCACTTTGCTGCTCTAGAATAGGCACAAGCTTTTGGCGCTCTGCCGCTTGAAGCTGATCCACCAAACCTGAGAGATCCAACCCAGAACCTACACCGAGTGCTGTGATCGATGCCATGGGGCTCATTCCTTATAAGAAGTAGAGAAAGGTGTCTAGGTAACCTATCGGCTACGGAAGAACAAACTTTAGAGGTAATGCCTTTTTTAAGCTGTTTTTAAAGCATTGCAAAGAAAAATGCCCAACACATAGTGCCGGGCATTTTGTAAGCTATTAATTTAGCTAGCTTATCTGCTTAACCTTGGTTTTGCTGCCCCAACACAGCAAACTGCTGGGTCAAATAAGCGCTTGTCTGGTTCATTTGCGCCACCATACTATCCATTGCTTGAAACTGCGTGCGATAACGCTCAACGGTTTGTTCGATACGGTTTTCAGTGGTCGCAAAACGATCTTCTAACGAACTAACGCGGCTTTCAGATGAGCTAACGGCGCTTTCAAGCCGACCACCTGTACCCACAAGGCCCTCAAGCGCTGAAGCTATTTGGCCTGCCATACCACCTTCCTCACTATTGCCAGCAAAGAAACTGGCTAACTGGTCTGGCTGAGTAGCAACAATGCTATTTAACTTATCTTCATCAATTTCCAGCTTGCCATCCACTTGAAGTGAAATACCAATATCGGATAACACATTAAAGCCATCTCCGCCGACAACAGCACTGATTGTTTGGCGAATCTCTCTTTCAACAGCGCGAGTAGTTGCATCAGCATTCAGCCCTGCCGCCTGGCCCGTCTCTGGATCAAAGGCTGTCAAAGTCGTAATGGTCTCTTTAAGCGTGTTGAAATCATCGACAAAAGCGGTGACCTGCTCGCGAATAGCTTCGTCATCCTGCTCAACGGTTACAGTGCTCGTCGCGCCAGCCTCAGCAAGGTTCAAGGTAACGCCTTGAATTGCACCTTCCACTTGATTGGTGGGGCTAACGATATCGATTCCATTGACGTTAAACGCTGCATCCTGGCCCGCTTGAACCACCTGTGCATCGGAGGTTGCGACGCCAGCGGCTAGAATGTCAGAAAAATTAGTGCTTTCAATACTCGCGTCTGCGCCGGTATCGGTAGCATTAACGGAAAGCCGATATCCTTCGCCATCATTGATAATTGAGGCGTTTAAGCGGCCATCGCTCTGTTCATTAATGGCGTCACGCATATCTTCAAGAGAACTGCCGTCGGGGATAGTAATCGTGGTCAGGTTTCCATCAGCGATAGTAAAATCTAAAGACTGTTCGCCCGTCACTATACTTTCTACTGCTGTTTCCAGACGCTCCGTCACCAAGCTACTGGCAGTAGCTAACTGATTGACCTCCACTTCGTACTGGCCTGGCTGAGCCTCATTACTGCTAACAGCACCAACTGCACTGCCTTCTACATTGGTTGTCAGGCTATCGAATGACGACCCATCATTAAGGGCTTGAGCAGAGCTTTGAAACTGCTCAAGCGCACTTTTAAGCTGACCGTAGGCAGATATCTGCGTTTGCTCAGACTTAATCTGCTGCGCAATGGGCTCAAGCTTTGCTTGTTCTGCAGTTTTTAATTGCTCCAGCAAGCCGTTCAGATCCAAGCCAGAACCGATGCCTAATGATGTAATAGAAGCCATAGAACCAATGCCTTTTTTGAATACATGTAGCTACGATTCGCGTTCCTTCATTAAGCAATACGCAGCACTATTTTTAATACGACTACCTTAAAACCTCGGCTAGGTGAAGAATAACTTAAATATTCTTCTTCTTTTTTTTCGTATTAAGACGTTGTTTAAAGTAACAAAGCGTAACAGCCATCATCAATTAATGAGAGAACCCACAATAATAGATTCCTCTTTTAGCTGCTCTCTCTCCCCACCCCAACGTAACGCATCCCTGCTTCTTTAACGGCACTTGGCGTGTACAAATTACGCCCGTCGATGACGACTTTTCCAGCCAATTGGTCGGCTAGCCAATCAAAATCGACACTGCGAAACTCTTTCCATTCGGTGCAGATAACCAAAGCATCGGCACCTTTAACTGCCTGAATCCGGTCGCCTGCTAGCATCAGGTCATCCCGCTCCCCGTAAATGCGTCGGCATTCTGCTATGGCTTCGGGATCAAACGCCTGCACCTTAGCGCCCGCTTGCCAGAGTGCTTCCATTAACGTACGGCTTGGGGCTTCACGCATATCATCCGTATTGGGTTTAAAGGCCAAGCCCCATACTGCAATGGTCTTACCGCTTAGATTGCCTAAGTTATCTTGCAGTTTTGTGAACAGGGTCTGCTTTTGGCGTAAATTCACTGACTCGACAGCGCTGAGCAGTTCCGGCGTATAGCCTAATTGACGCGCGGCACGCTCTAACGCCTGGACATCTTTGGGGAAGCAGGAGCCGCCGTAGCCGCAGCCTGGGTATATAAAGTGGTAGCCAATACGTGGGTCGCTGCCAATCCCTCGGCGTACGTCTTCAACGTCAACTTCGAGGCGTTCGGCAAGATTGGCGATCTCGTTCATAAAGCTGATTTTGGTGGCGAGCATGGCGTTGGCGGCATATTTGGTCAGCTCTGCGGCCCGCACGCTCATAAACATCAGCTTTTCGTGGTTGCGGTTATAGGGGGCGTAGCACTCTTGCATATGGGCTTTCACCCGCTCGCTCTCCGTACCAACGATAATCCGCGCGCCACGGGTAAAGTCTTCAATCGCCGCCCCCTCCTTCATAAACTCAGGGTTCGAACACACATCGAATTCGAGTGATGCACCGCGCTGTTCGAGCACATCACTGATAACGGCGTGGACTTTTTCCGCAGTGCCCACCGGCACGGTAGATTTATCAATCACCAGCTTATAGCTATCCATATGCTGGCCGATCGTGCGCGCCACCTCTAATACATAGCGTAGGTCGGCACTGCCATCTTCATCGGGCGGCGTTCCCACGGCGATAAACAGCAGTTCGCCATCGGCTACCGCCTGGGCAGCGTCGGTAGTAAAGCGTAAACGGCCAGCCGCCACGTTATGGGCAACGATAGTGCTTAGCCCTGGCTCGAAGATCGGCACCTCTCCGCCATTAAGCTGATCAATCCGATCAGCGTTAACATCCATACAGGTGACTTGATGACCAACATCGGCTAAACAGGCGCCTGCGACAAGGCCGACATAACCGGTTCCGAATACACTGATATGCATGACTTATTAACTCGCTAAAATACGTGGTAGCGAGCGTAGCACATTGACCTACCGTTGATGAGTTCAATAGTGGGAGATTCTCTCTAAACTATAGACCTTGGTCTAACATCGACTTTGGTTTATAATGCGCTGCAACAAGCCCGACTTGGTGCTGACCGCAGGAGAACATGCTATGACTCCGAGACTTATGACTTCAGAACCTACGCCTCCAGAACTGACGAAAGAACGCTCTACTCCATCGTCTTATGGGACATCGACCACCGCAAACGTTCAACGTAGCCTTCGCCAGTGCTTATCGATTGCCGCTGAGCTGCTCTACGATCATGGTCATGTGCTCGAAACCATTACCCTTCCCCAGCGCGGCTTAGCCCGCCGCGAATTGTCGGCACTTAGTTCTGCCGCGCCCACCTGGGCAACCTGCCAACAGGTGATGGAAGACAGTGAGGCAGCAACCTTTAATGAGTATGGCCGTTTTGTATTAACCTGCCTTGGCCGCGAATTGATGTTTGATATGTTTGGCCAAGGGGCCGCTGACTGCGCCTAATCCCTCTGCCACCAAGCATTGCTGCCCTAAACAGCTGATCAAAAAAAACGCCCATAAGCGAAAGCTTTGGGCGTTTTTTGCTTGGTCTTATGTTCTTCAGGCTCGTTTTTAAAGCCTGACCCTATAAGACCTAGTTCTATGTAGCTTAGCGCAGGCCGAGCATTGACAGAATGAACAGCACAACCACGATAAGGCCAATAATGTAGATAATATTACGCATAGGGCACTCCTTGCTTATTGCGTTTTAGGGAAATCAAAGGCTTGCTTACCCATTAGCCAACACCTCCAGCCTAGCAGGCTTTTTCTGCTTTTGCGTAATGTCGCTGCATTTCCCTCTTAGAAAGTGGCTGTGCTTATGCTGTGGAACCTCTGCTACTTCTAAGCCTCGAACCTTTGCCACTTATACCGAAGGTGTTGCGATGCGCGCTACTGCTTTGCTTGTTTCGTTTGCTGTTACTTCGTTGTTACCCACCGCCTATGCAGCCGCTAATGAACCTTCTGCAAACACACTCCAAACGCTAGAGCGGCAAACCCGCCAGCTTAACCGCGTGCACAGCGTGGTAGTGTCCTACGACGGTGAGATTATCCACGAGCTTCACCAAGGTGGGCCAGGGGTGGCGTCGCCTGCCAATATTAAGTCGCTGTCCAAAACGGTGCTGGCTGCCATTACGGGTGCGGCGATTGAAGCAGGCATCATTGAATCAACTGATCAACCCATGATGGAGCTGTTTGGCGAACATCTACCTAGCGGTATTGATCCACAAGTTGGTGACATTACCGTGGCGCACCTGCTCGCCCAGCAGGCGGGGCTTGAGCGCACTTCTGGCAGCAACTATGGCGCCTGGGTGGCCAGCGCCAACTGGGTGAACGATGCGATGACGCGCCCATTCGTGGATGAGCCGGGTGGGCAGATGCTCTACTCCACCGGCACCAGCCATCTACTTTCCGCCGCACTCACCCACGCCAGCGGCGAGACGACCCATTCCCTTGCCCAGCGCCTATTGGGTGATCCGCTTAATATCACCATTCGCCCCTGGCTACGCGACCCCCAAGGGATCTACTTTGGCGGCAACGATATGCAGCTCTCGCCACGAGCACTCATTGAGGTAGGCGAGCTGTATCGTAATGATGGCGTCGTAGTGAATGAAGCAGGAGGCGAGCAGCGCGTTCTGCCGGAGGGTTGGGTGGAAGAATCATGGCAACCGCGCGGTACATCGCGCTGGACAGGCGACGGATACGGCTATGGTTGGTTTATTACGCAGTTGGCAGGCGAAGACGTGTACTACGGACGTGGCTACGGCGGCCAGGCACTTTACGTTATTCCAGAGCGTGAGATGACCGTAGCGATCACCTCAGACCCTAACCCACCCTCGCCGGGCGGGCAGTTCCAGCAGCGGTTAAACAGACTGGTAGAAGGTTTGTTAGCTGAAAATGATGAGTAGCACAGCCAGGTCGCGGGTGCGCTTACTCGCCTTTGTGGCCTAGGCTCATCAGGTAGAGCGCGGCTGCCAGTGCCAGCACTGAAAGCGCTAAGTAGATAGCTTCCAGGGGCGTGGCAAAACGGATATCCACCACGGCGCGGAAAAACTCAATGATCACCGCTAGAATCACCACCCGGGCGATTTTATCTTTCAGTTGGTCTAATGAAGCGACGTTAAACGGGTGGCGCAGATTACTCGCTTCGGCTTGGTCAATACGGGAGACAAACAGTCGGTAAACACCTAAGCCGAAAATCAGCAATACGATGGCAATCAGATAGATGTCCACCGCAATGATGATATCGGGCACCAGGCTGTCGTGAATGTCCTGGGTGCCACCCAATAGGTAGTAACCCATCACGTCGGCGACTACCTTGAAAATATCCACGGTACCGACGATAAACAGCATCAATGAACCCAATAAGCTGGGCACGACCGCCAGCATGACCAAAAAGCGCGAATTCCACAGCGCTGTTTCAATGCGTCGCTCCCAGCGATTCTGGCTCTCGGGGGGGTTAGGCGGCGGCGTTGAAACCGGATCAGTCATGGCATACTCCTGTTGTTATATAAAAGTTGTTATATCAGGCTCATCGTGATCAATACACAGGTGGCGACGAACAGCACGAACCCCAGCAGTAGCACGATACCATCACGGGCAACCAAGCCTAACCCCAGCAGGGTAAGCGCAAGCCCCGCTCCGTTGGCCGAAAAGGGAATAAACTCCATCGGCGGCATGGCCAAGGCAATCAATAAGCACATCAAGGCAGTTACCCGGATACCGATGTAGCCCGTCAGCCAAGGTAATCGCACCCGCAATAGTCCATCTATCCAGCGGGCAGGCTTTTTCATCAGCTGAATGCCTTTATCAAACTTTTGACGGGAGAGAGAGCGTTTTAGCAACCAACGGGGCAACCAAAACGCCTCACTTCCCGCTAGCAACTGCACGGAAACCAGCAATACCAATGCGGCCATTAAGGTCGGCATGCCGGGTATATCGCCAATGATCGGGGTGAGCGTGATCAGCCCGGCAACTAACAGCAGCGGCCCAAACGAGCGCCGCCCAACGGCGTGAACAACATCGTCAACGCTGACCCGCGAAGCATCCTGCTCCATACGCTCAATCGAGCTGATTAGATCCATTAAATTCGAGTCTTCGTTGCGGTTATGCATCGGGTTTATTGCGCTCCTCTACGTGCAGTTTGGTACGGATAAAATCGCTATGGCTAACATACAGTAAATCCGCCAAGCGACGAATACGGTGCTCTTCAAGCGGGTCAACGCTGCCATCGGCCCAGGCCAGCTGCCACATTTGCGCGACCAGCTCACAGCGCTGGTCGTAGTTATAGTGTTCTTTGATCAAGCTAACAAACTGGTAATGATCGACGGCCTCATCCACTTCTGTTTGTGCCAACGTCATCAGCTCTTCCACATCGCTAGCGCTGAGCTGGTAGCGCTCGGTCAGCATAAGGCGCAGCGCGGCAAGCTCTTCATCAGTGGTGTCATAATCGGCGCGGACGATTTCACACAGCAGTGCTGCGGTGGCCAGTTCCAGGGTAAGCGTTTGATTTTCGCGCTGCTCGGGTTGCGCCAGCGAGCGCTGGAAGAAATCACTAATGGCGTTCAGCATAGGGGGCTCCTAGGTAGCTACAGCGTCGTCCTTACCTCAATCCTTCTTGGTAAGCTGCTCTCTTAACTGCTTGGGCACTTGCTTGATAATCAGGCGATCCTGGGTGGCGTCGTACTCGATACTTGAGCCCAGCAGGTGCGAATCAAAGCTAATCGAAACACCACCCGCTCGGCCGGTAAAGCGGCGGAACTGGCTCAAGGTGCGCTTATCGGGGGGGATTTCCGGCGAGAGCCCGTAATCGGCGTTGCGAATATGGTCGTAAAAGGCTTTCGGCTGCTGTTCGTCCACCAGCCCAGAAAGCTCTTCCAAGGTCATTGGCTCGCCACGGCGAAGCTGTTCATTGGCGTAATCCACCAGCGTGTCGGTTTTTTCTCGGCTCACCTCGTCGTCGTAATCCTCTTTCTCGACGTAGTCGCTAAACGCTTTTAGCAGCGTGCGGGTTTCGGCCGGAGCATCGACGCCCTCTTCCATACCCAGCAATGCGACCAAACCCTCAGCGAGTTTTTTACCGCCGCGATCTTTGAGGAACGAGACATACTGGGCATTCGGTGCCTCGCTCTGCCATTGGGTAAGATTGATACGCGCCGCCAGGGTAAGCTGGCTGGTGTTGAGCTGGGCAGCAGGCACCGCGTGGTGGTCATCATTAATGCCAATCCCTTCGCGCTGGTGCACCAATGCCATCAGCAGCGTTTCAGTATCACCTTGGCGCTGGTGGCTGAACACTAAGTAACCACTCACTGACAGCTGCTCTTGAAGCTGTTTGGCGAGCCGTTCGGCCAGTGCCACTGACAGCTCAACAAAGCTCTGCTCACCGGCAAGATAGTCACGTAGCCACACAGCCAACGGCCCGGCCTGCTCGCCCTCTTCGGCAAAGCGCCCCCAGCCTTTGGGCTTGGTATTGTAGGTGTCGTTGAGCGCACCCACCAAGCTCGCCATTACCGAGTCGTCGCTGGTATTAGCCTGTTCTGACTGGGGGGCGGCGGTGAGGGTCAAACGCTCACCGTCAAGCGTCGGGTCAAGGCGGTGCACAATACTTTGCAGTAACGGCATAAGGGTCTACTAGCGCTCCATGGTGAAGAGTGAATAGCAAGCTGGATGGCAATCAGGGTTTAAGACGATATCCGGTACGGAAAATCCAGCCGATAGTACCCAGGCAAGCTACGAGAAATAGCGCAATCATGCCCACGCTTGCGGCCAGGCTAACGTCGCTGATGCCGTAAAAGCTCCAGCGAAAGCCGCTCACCAGATACACCACGGGGTTTGCCAGGGTAATGGTTTGCCAAAACGGCGGCAGCATATCAATGGAGTAGAAGCTGCCACCCAAAAAGGTCAGCGGGGTGATCACTAACAGCGGCACCAGCTGCAGGCGGTCAAAGCCATCGGCCCAAATGCCGATGATAAAACCCAGCAGGCTAAAGGTGACAGCCGTCAGCACCAGAAAGAACAACATCCAAAACGGGTGGGCGATTTCCAACGGTACAAACAAGCCCGAGGTCGCCAAAATAATTACCCCCAGCAGAATCGATTTCGAGGCCGCCGCACCTACGTAGCCAATGACAATCTCTAAATGCGAGATAGGCGCCGAAAGCAGCTCGTAAATACTCCCGGAAAACTTGGGAAAAAAGATGCCGAAAGAGGCGTTTGAGACGCTCTGGGTGAGCAGCATTAGCATAATCAGCCCCGGCACAATAAAGGCGCCGTAGCTAACCCCGTTGACCTCACTGATACGTGAGCCAATTGCGGCACCAAAAACTACGAAGTAAAGCGACGTTGAAATGACCGGCGAAACAATACTTTGTAGTAGCGTGCGGCGCGTGCGGGCCATTTCCGCCATATAAATAGCGCGAACGGGATGCAGGTTCATGCTCGCTCCTTAACTAAATCAACAAAAATATCTTCAAGCGAGCTTTGCCGAGTGTTCAGGTCTTTAAAGGTGACGCCCTCTCGCTCAAGCGCGGTCAACAGCTCCGAAATCGCGTGACCATCCTCTTCCTGGCTACCGTCGTAGGTATAGATCAGCTCATATCCTTCAGCGGCTAGGCTTAGCTCAAAGCGCTGCAGGTTTGCAGGTATCTCTGTCAGCGGGCTGTGCAGGTTCAGGGTTAGCTGTTTGCTACCCAGTTTGCTCATTAACGCCGCTTTTTCTTCCACCAGCACCAGCTCACCGCGATTGATAACGCCGATGCGGTCGGCCATCTCTTCGGCTTCTTCGATGTAGTGGGTCGTCAAAATAATCGTCACGCCGTTATCGCGTAGTTGGCGCACGACTTCCCACATATCCCGGCGCAGTTCAACGTCGACCCCGGCGGTGGGCTCATCCAAAAACAGTATGCGCGGCTCGTGGGAGAGCGCTTTGGCGATTAGCACACGGCGCTTCATACCACCCGAAAGTGTCATCAAGCGGTTGTTGCGCTTATCCCAAAGCGCCAGCGACTTAAGCACTTTTTCGATATGCGCAGGATTGGGAGCGTTGCCAAACAGACCACGGCTGAAACTGACGGTGTTCCAGACGGTTTCAAACGCTTCGTTGGTCAGCTCTTGGGGCACTAGCCCAATGCGCTCGCGGGCTTGGCGGTAGTGGGTAATATTATCGAACCCGTCTACCAACACATGACCAGCGGTGGGGTTGACCAAGCCGCAGACCACGCTAATCAACGTGGTTTTACCTGCCCCATTGGGGCCAAGCAGGGCAAATATCTCGCCGCGCTGGATGGTTAAATCGATATGGGTTAACGCCTGAAAGCCACCCTCGTAGGTTTTGTTCAGGCCGTTAATAGTAATAATCGGGTCGTTCAAGGCGTACTCCTCACGTTGCGGTCAAATGACCGCAACGCTTGACGGCCTTATAGGCGCAATTAGCAGAGCGTTTGGTTAGGAAAAGTTAAGTGCGTTCGGTAATTTCCAGCAGGTGGTAGCCAAACTGGGTTTTCACCGGGCCGTGTACCTGGCCTACTTCGTCGTTAAAGACGACTTTATCGAACTCGGGCACCATCTGGCCGGGGCCAAAGCTGCCAAGGTCGCCGCCTTGACGGCTGGAGGGGCAGCTGGAGTGCTCTTTAGCGACTTCAGCAAAGTCGCGGCCATTTTGAATTTCTTCTTTGAGTGCTAGGCACTGCTCTTCGCTGCTGACCAAAATGTGGCGGGCGCTGGCGCGTGTCATAGGTTGCTCCTAGTTAATGAAGTTCTGAGGGTCATTCGGGGCGATAGTTTACCACGGCTTACCCAAGGCTCCGCTATAACGCAAAGCCTCGCCCACACGGGCCAAGGTGCGTTCGTGAGCGCTTACCGCCTCTGGCCCGCGAGTACAGGTGGCAATCACCCAGAGCCCTTGTGTTGCCGTATCCGCGTTAGTGCGCTGGGCTATACCGGCATCGCAGCTACGCCGCTGCTGAGTGCCGGTTTTATGGGCGAAGCTTATGCCGCTCCCCATACCTGCCTTAAGACGCTGTTTGCCGGAACTGGTTCGCTGCATAAGCGCCAACAACGTTTGCCGCTGCTCGTCATTTAAATCATCCATGGCACTTCCTTGTTGAACAGAGTGCAGGCTGGCGAGCAGGTCGCCAAAGGCGCTTAGGGTGCCCACGTTTTCACCACTGGCTTCGTAAGCATCAAACGCATGGTCGTAATCAGGCTGGGTGAAGGACGCCGTACTAACGTCTAGAACGTGGGCTAACGCCTGACCACGCTGGCTCACCGAGTGCTGACGCAGGGCGATAAAGTCCATTCCGCCAAGCTCTCGCGCATCAGGGTGGAGTTCACCGTAAACGCCTTGGCGAACGCCGACCAACTTCGAGATAGGGCCGAGCTCATCGGGGTTGCCGCCGCTTGCGGCGATCATCGCACGGGCGCGTGCGTTAACTGCCGCCAGCCCCACGCGGTCAATCAGCATATCGGTGGCAGTGTTATCGCTGACGGTAATCATCTGCTCCATCAAGTAACGGATAGAGATAGGCGTGCCGGGGTCGTGCCAATTAGTGGGGCCCGCGCCATCGACAAAGTCACTACGCGCAAGCGTTAACCGATCATCCAACGTCAGCGTACCCATCTGGCGCTCTGCAAGCACCTGCGCTGCCACCGGTATTTTAATCAGCGAGGCTAAATACCAAGAGTCATCGGCGCGCCATGAAAACGCTTCACCACTGGCGAGGTTTTGTACATAAACACCCAGCCGTCCCTCAAAGATGTCTTCGATAGCCTTCAAGCGCGCGGTTAAATCGCCCTGCCAGGCGCTCTTTTTATCGATTTCATAGTACCAATGAGCATCGTACCAATTTGTATCGTACTCATCTGCATGAGCAGGGAGCGCTATAATCAGCGCTACTGCCACCAGCCCACGTTGTATCCAGTGTCGCAAATCATAACTCCAGCAGTTATTAATCGCTTTTAGCGGTGGTTAGCCATCCAACGGGTCAACCAAATCCACCCCGCAGCGCCAAGTATCAACAGGCCGCCCACGCCAAGCGCCTGTGGATAGGTGTACATTCCCTCGCCTTCCCACAAAAAGCGCAGCACTAAAAAGATCATCACAATATGGAAAATAAACGCTTTAAGGGCATCTGAACCGACCATCGTCAGCGGCAAAAGTGCCTTCGCGGCTTTGGCGCCACCGGCTAAAGCGAGGGCTAACAGCACTAGTGCACCACCCAAGCTAAACAGCATAAACTCAAGCCCTGGCGGGTGTTTGCCGACATTGTTGGCCACCGCCAGCATCGCCGCATGTACATCGCCACTGATAAACGCCAACGCATAAAACCCCGCCACCATCATCGCACCCAGGCTCAACAGAGTGAGTACTAAGCGGCGCCGTTTGGCGGAGTCGAAGTAGCAGCGCAGCAACGCTTCGCCGATGAGTAGGCCCACCAAAATCAACGGCGCGCGACTGATCTGCCCCCAGGTGTAATGGTCTTCATGATCTACCAGCAGCGCCTTCAGAATATCGTTGCCGCCAAACGTAAGGCTTTGCAGCCAAATAGTCAGTGCTGTTAATGCGCCAATGGTGGCAAGCCGACTCCAGAGCGGCGCCCGCGCCCAGAGCGGCAGAATCAACGGCACCCAAAGCAGCGCTATGGCGTAGAAGCCTAAGATTTCGACCCAAATGGCAAATCGGCCATAGAGCAACGCATCGACGATCTCGCTGGGCGAGTAGAACGGCAGCATCTCAATGACAAGGAGCGCTTTGTACCAGAACCACACTTCTACAGCGCGCAGCCATAGCTTTAACCGGCGCTTAGGCCAGTCATCGCTTTGAGTGTGGGAAAGAAACGCCACCGCCAGGGCAATGCCAAACACCACAATAAACAGCGAAGAGGAGAATTTAGTCAGAAAATGAACCGGCACCATCCCCCAATCGGGTACATTTCGAATGCCGACTAACCCACTGACTGAATGGCTAAGAATCATCAAGCCGATGGCTATACCACGGGCTAGGTCAATCGCCGCTATGCGGCCCTCGGCCTTGGGCAGTTGGGGCTTGTCTGTCCATTTTAGGGGCGACCAGTTCAGGGGCATCGAGACATCCTTGTGGGTAGCGTTCTCAAATTGTTAAGCGCGCCGATGCTTAACACCTTAGCGCGAAATTATATCGTGCGCTTTGGTTGATACTGTTAACGGCCACACACAAAGATGCCCCGCAGTTGGCGGGGCATCTGTCGACTCATCCTTGAGCCCGAGAAAAGTTATTCCTTAAAGATTGCAATTACCAGCCGGAATCATCCTCCTCTTCATCGGTGGCAGGTACTTCTTGCTCCTCTTCCTCTTCTTCGTAAGTGAATTCTTGCTCTTCCTCTTCATACTCAGTGCCTACATCCGAACCTTTATCTTGCTCAGTGTCGTAGCTGTTGTAGGTACCTTGATCATCCTGCGTCGTTTCTTCTTGCGGGGTCGGTTCTTCGTACTCGTCACTGCTGTCCACTTGAGCAAACGCAAGTGGGCTGGCCATCAGGCCAAATGATACACCTAGGATGCCAAGTTTCTTGAGAGATTCCGTCTTCATCATGATACTGCTCCTATCAAACGTTGCTACTTAAACATCGGTGCGAGCATCGCACTGGGTTTAATGGGTAAGAGCGTCAGGTCGTCCTTCCTGCTCCACTCTTACTTACTTCATTGCAGCCCCCGTGCCAGCCTGTGCCAATAGTTAATAAAAATCATTGTTAAACAATTGCCTATATGTTTTAAACACACACCAACCCTTTGATTTTATTAATAAAAACTAGCCTTACACTGTTTAAAATAGGCACATGATCCCCGATGAATCAGGCCATCGGGGCAACATAGTGACTTACTCGTAAGCCATTTCTTCAAGCTCTTTACCGCGCGTCTCTTTGACGAAGTAGATAACAAAGAAGACAGAGGCAACGGCACTGATCGCATAAAACCCGTAGGCCCCAAACAAGCCAATAGATGCCAGCATGATAGGGAAGGTCATGGTGATACCGAAGTTGGCTAGCCACTGGAAAAGGCCTGCAATCGCCAGCCCCGAGCCACGCATTTGATTGGGAAACATTTCACCCAGCATGACCCACATCACCGGCCCCCACGAGGCGTTAAAAAACAGCACATAAAGGTTGGCGCACAGCAGCGCAAATACGCCCATGTCACTCGTTAACTGTAGGCTGCCATCCACCATGGTCGCCGTAGAGAACGCATAGGAGAGGCACGCCAGTGTCCCCGCCATGCCAACCGAACCACCCCAAAGCAGCGGCCTGCGACCGATTTTGTCGATCAGCGCAATGGCGAGCAGGCAGGCACCAATACTCACGGCGCCAGAGATCACATTGATGAGTAGCGCATCGCCTTCGGAGAAACCCACTGACTGCCATAGCACTGCGCCATAGTAGAAAACGACGTTAATGCCCACCAACTGCTGGAAAACCGCCAAGCCAATACCCACCCAGACGATGCCATGTATCTTGCCCGTGGAACGGTTGATTACATCTTTCAACCGTGGCTTGTGATCTTGATCCAGGGTGGTATTAATTTCATCAATTTTGCTGCTGACATCACGCTCAGGCATTACTAACCCAAGCACACGGCGGGCTTCACCCTGCTTACCGGTGCTGATCAGATAGCGCGGGCTTTCAGGAATAAACAGCAATGCCACCAGGAAAACAGAAGCCGGTATCAATTCAATCCAGAACATCCAGCGCCAGGTTGCGAAGCCAAACCATAGCTCTGACATGGCCGAGCCCGCCACATAGGCCAATACGTAATTACTCAGAAAGGCCATAAACAGGCCAGAGATAATCGCCACCTGCTGAATGGTAGCTAGTCGCCCACGGTAAGCAGACGGCGCTACTTCACTGATATAAGCCGGGGTCATCACGCTGGCGGCGCCTACGGCAAGCCCACCGAGGATGCGATACAACACAAACTCCATAGAACTACCGGCAACGCCTGAGCCCCAGGCACTAATCAGGAAGAACACCGCCGCCACGATCAGTAGCGTGCGACGGCCAAAGCGATCCGCCAGACGACCAGCAAAAAAAGCACCGATCGCGCAGCCCAGCAGCATCGACGCCACATTGAAACCAGTGCCTGCGCTATCGGAGTTAAAAGAGGCCTGTAGGCCATCCACCGTGCCGTTGATCACGCCACTGTCGAAACCAAACAGGAAACCGCCGATGGCGGCAATACAACAGATCACCAAGATATACGATGAGCGGCTTAGCGTTCTTTGTGTTGTCATTGTCTAGCTCCTTGGCTTTGTTATTGAGCGTTTTTGTGCCTATTGATGGCTGGAAAATTGGTAGTAGCTAATGGTGTAGCGTGCTCTCGCGACTGGTTGAGCGTTGGTGAACCGCGTCGTCAGGCAGCCGCTGTCCGCCGGCATCGAACGCGTGAAGCTGGGTCTGTTGCGGAGTAATGAACAGCGTGTCGCCATTACTCAGTTCGACATCGCCGGAGAGACGCACGGTGAGCGGGCCGGCCTGCTCGCTGTCCACATAGGCAAAGGCGTCAGCGCCGAGCTTCTCGATGAACCGCACACGCCCTTTCCACTCACCCCGATCACGGCTTACCTCTAGATGCTCGGGCCGGATGCCTAGGGTGGTGGCGCCATAGGCCGCCGCTAGCGGCCCTTCGATTAAGTTCATTTTCGGCGAGCCAATAAAACCCGCCACAAACAGCGTTTCGGGGCGTTGATAAAGCGCCATGGGCTTGCCCATTTGCTCAATCTTCCCGGCGTTCATCACCACAATGCAGTCGGCCAGGGTCATCGCCTCGACCTGATCGTGGGTGACATACACCATGGTGGTATCGAGCCGTTGATGCAGTTCGGCCAACTCGACCCGCATGCGGTTGCGTAACGAAGCGTCCAGATTAGAGAGCGGCTCGTCGAACAGAAATACGCCGGGGCTGCGCACAATGGCACGGCCAATGGCCACCCGCTGGCGCTGCCCACCGGATAATTCGGCGGGTTTACGCTCGAGCAGATCCTCAAGATTGAGCAAGCGCGCGGCCTCAGCCACTTTGGCTTCCCGTTCTTTGCTGGGCACTTTTGCCAGCCGCATGCCGAAGTCGATATTGCGAGCGACCGTCATGTGCGGGTAAAGCGCGTAGGACTGGAAAACCATGGCAATGTCCCGGTCACTCGGCTCGGCAGTGGTAACGTCTTCCCCGCCGATAGTGATCGTGCCCTGAGTCACAGTCTCCAGGCCCGCAATCATGCGCAGCAAGGTGGATTTTCCGCAGCCAGAAGGCCCAACCAGCACAGTGAAAGAGCCATCTTCGATATGCAGATTTAAATCAGGGATTACCGTGGTTTTTCCATGAAACGTCTTTTCGATGTCGCGTAGTGTTACTTCAGCCATGAGCTTATCTCGTCTCTGAAAGAGGGGCGCGGCGATAGCAAAACGCCTGGAAATCGGCGGGGGTGCCGCGTCCACTAATGTCGTGGGCGGCCATTCCTAGAAAATTGCCGGTGAAATAGCCGTGGGCACGACCGCTGCCTTCGTCGGAGAGCAGGCCAGCGTCTAATGCGGGCCCAATCGGCTGCCACTCCTCGCCACCTTGGGCATAGCGAAAGCGCAACTCCCGGGCGTGGATATCCAGCCCAAGCCGAATCGTGGCATCAGGTTCAATGCGGATGCCTTGTTCGGCGATACTCAAGTTGCCGTTCGGCCAATCATCCAGGCAACTGATAATGCTGAGCACCTTGTCGCCTGCATCGTTCAAGGTCACCGCTAAATAATGGAACTTGAAGCGGTTGTAGTAGGCGATCAGCCCGGCAAACTGCTGAATATCCTCGGGTTCAAAGGTGAGTGTCGTTTCGGCACTGCAGTAAATGCTGTCCTGGCGCCGGGCCACTAACGCCTGCTCAAACCAGGAACCGACCGACTCACGGCCAAACAGGCGCAAGTAGCCGGGCCGCTCGGTAAGTGAAAAGAGCCGTTCAGGGTAGGGGGTGCGCAGCCACTGAAACGCAGCGGGCAGCGTGTCTGTTTCAAAATCGTAGTGCTCCTCCTGCGCAGGGGGCTTTTGTGTAACGCCACTCACGGCGACCTTTAACGCCGGGGTATTGCCTCCATTGGCGAGCCGTAGCCAACCATCAGCCCCCCACTCCACCTGCTGAATAGCGGTCTCGCGCCCCAGCGGTGAAAGCCGGGTACCCGGTAAGGGGCGGCCACATAAATGCACCAGGTAGCTATTACCTTCAGAGCTATGGCCTTCAGGGCTATCGACCAAATCCGCATGGCCCGCACGCTGTAGCGGGTTTTCAGGATCATGTCGGCTCGTCAGAAGTGGATTGTTGGGATGTACCTCGTAAGGGCCTGTCAGCGTTTTGGAACGCGCCATGGTCACCGCATGCTGGTAACCCGTGCCGCCCTCGGCCACCAAGAGGTGGTACCAACCATCGCGCCAGTAGAGATGCGAACCTTCTGTAAGCTTCATTTCGGTACCGGCGAAAATATTGGTGATATCGCCCACCAAGCGGCGTTGCTCAGGATCGTACTGTTGCAGCACTATTCCGCCGAAACGATCCCGCCCTTCGTGCTGGCGATAATCCCACTGCAGGTTGATCAACCACTTTCGACCATCGGTATCGTGAAACAGAGAAGGGTCAAAGCCACTTGAATTCAGGTAGACCGGATCGCTCCAGGGCCCCTCGATACGCGGCGCTGTCACCACGTAATTATGTCCATCCTTGAAGTTCCCCTCATAACGCTTCATGTCGGTATAGACCAGCCAGAACAGCCCGTCGGCGTAGCTTAAGCAGGGCGCCCAGATGCCGCATGAGTCTGGATTACCGCGCATATCTAGTTGGCTGGCACGGTTCAAGGGCCTCGTCACCAGTGCCCAGTTAGCCAAATCGCGGGAGTGATGAATCTGAACGCCTGGGTACCACTCAAAGGTCGATGTGGCCAAGTAATAGTCGTCGCCTACCCGACAAATAGAGGGGTCAGGATTAAACCCGGCCAGAATCGGGTTATGAATAACATCGTTCATTATGGATTCTCCTTTATCCCTTAACCGAGCCGCCGGTCAGGCCAGCCACGATGTACTTCTGGGCGGCGAGAAAGAAAATAACCGCCGGTATGATGGTCAAGGTCACGAAGGCTAAAATCATGTTCCACTGGGTCAGGTACTCCCCTTGGAACTGCATCATGCCCAGCGGCCAGGTGTAGATAGAGCGGTCGTTGAGCACCACTAACGGCAGTAGAAAGTTGTTCCAGCTCTGCACAAAGACAAACACGCCCACCGTGGCCAGAATGGGGGTCGAGAGGGGCAGCGTGAACGACCAGAAGAAGCGTAAATAGCTACAACCATCGACGTAGGCCGCTTCAAAAAGCTCTTTGGGCAGTTGGTCGAAGAAAGCCTTAAAGAGCAGGATGGCTAACGACAAACCAAAAGCCGTCTGGGGCAGGATCACCGCCCAGTAGGTATCCAGCAGGCCCAAATCCCGCACCTTGATAAACAGCGGCAGAATGGCCGCCGCAAAGGGAAACATCAGGCCGAGCAGCAGATAGGAGAGGATCATCTTGGCGCCGAAGAAGCGGATCTGCGAAAACACATAAGCCGCTGCGGCCCCCACCACCAGGGTTAAAAACACCGTCATTAACGAGATGAAAAAAGAATTACCCAAATAGCGCCAGAAATTGCCGTCCAGCAGGATGCCGATGTAATTGCCGGCATCCCAACTATCAGGCAGCCACAGCGGATTGGTACGCAGCTCTGAATTCCCCTTGAAGCCACCGAAGAACGCCGCTAACAGGGGGCCGATCACCACGCTCGCTACCACGATCAGAATGATCACGCGCAGGGTGTTACGGGTAGTGATACTTTTCATGCCTTACTCCCCTTGCCGGTGGTGCGTTGGTAGAAGAAAGCAATTCCGATAGCGAGCACAAACAGCACAACCGCAGCGGCGCTACCAAAGCCAATATTGAGCCGTGAGAGACCGAAGCTGTACAGGTAGGTAACGATGGTATGAGTCGAGTTAGAGGGGCCGCCGTTGGTCATCGGGATAATAATGTCGAAAATCTGTAGCGAACCGATAATGGCAAAGAAACCACTCACCACGATGGCATGCTTAATCAGCGGGATTTGTACAAAAAGCGCCACTTGGCGGGGTTTAGCCCCTTCAAGCTTGGCGGCTTCAACCAGATCCTTGGGCACGCCCTGCAGGGCGGCAATGTAGATCATCATATGGAAACCAAAGTACTTCCAAACGATCACGGTCATAATCGCCGGAAACGCCCACTGGTGGTCGGCCAGTACATATACCGACTCCTGGCCCATGGCATGCAACAGCGAACTGGTAATGCCGTAGTCGCCGTCAAAAACAAAGCTCCAGATGAGCCCCGCGGCCACTTCCGCCAAGATGTAGGGCAGGAAAAACACCAGCCTAAACAGAGTATTGGTGGGTGTTTTACGGTACACCAACAGTGCTAACCCCAGTGCCAGGGGCATCTGAATCAGTAGTGATACCAGTATCAGTTTGGCGGTATTCCACAGCGCGGTATGAAACACCGAGTGATCGAGCAGGCGCTGATAATTTTGTGAGCCGACAAAGTCACTGGGCGCACCGTAGCCATTCCAGGAGAAACCGCTGTAATAGACGGCATCCGCTAGTGGCAGAATGACGAACAGCGAAAAAAGGATTAACGCCGGTGGAAGCAGGATTAATAGCGCGGTGAATTTACCGCTCACCAAACCTTTCTTCACCCGGTCAGCATTCCCTCTCCGCGGCACGGCGGTTCGGTCAAGCGTGGTCATGGCAAACTCCGAGCCAGAGCAAGAATAAGCACAAGCAGCATCGCTTGTGCCCTCACAAGAGATGGATCATCTAAATTGCCAGGCCTCTTCGACCCGGGCTGCGGCCTCTGCGGGCGTCACAACGCCTTGCGCCAAATCTCCGCTGATATCATTAATCGTCGCACCGACAGACGTACCCAGCGCTTGATCCAGAAACACCTGATGAAACTCAGACTCATCAAGAATTTCTGCAACGCGGCGGGCATAGGGCGTTTCAAGGGCTTCAGCTGAGCCCTCGGCAACCGGCACAAAGATGCCTGTCGCGGCGGCTTTACGCTGGTTGTCGGCATTGAGCAAAAAACGCAGGAAATCGACCGCTTCATCGGGCGCATCACGGGTGACAGCAAAACCGTTCATCCCGCCAAAACTCTGTGCGTTGCCCTCACCACCTTCGACCTCTGGAAAAGGGACAAACAGCAAGTCATCATCCGGGACACCCTCTCCACTCACTGAGCGCTGTTTGGAAGGAAGATAATCCCAGTCGCCCATCACGTGGAAGGCGGCCTCGCCATCGCCAAACATGCCGCTGGCGCGCTCGTAGGAAGTGGCCATAAAGCCGGGCTGAAAAGGGTCAAGCTCAACCAGCGACTGCAGCATCTCGCCAGCGCGTACAAAGGGCTCGCCTTCAAAGCCGCCGTTTTCACCATTTTTCGCCGCTTCGATGCCCTCGCCACCGGCCAGGCGGGTGACTAAAGAGCCCCAATAGAAATGCAGCGGCCAGCCATCCTGGCCACCGACCACCAGCGGCGTTATGCCCTCTTCCCGCAGCGCCATCACGGCGTTTTCAAAATCCTCCCAGGTCTTGATCGCTTGCGCATCAACTCCCGCCTTTTCTGTCAGGGCAGTGTTCGCCCAGATACCCACCACCGTGGCGTAGAGCGGCGCGCCATAGACACGATCATCCAGGGTGAAGGCGCGTACTGCAGATTCTGGGTAGATATCCTGCCAGCCATCGCGCATCGGCTCGCTCAGGTCGCGGACAAACCCCGCATCCACCTGATCGCGCAACCCCTCACCGCCCCAGGTGTAATAGATATCCGGGCGCTGGCTGGACTGCAGCATAGTGGGCAGGCGCGTTTTGTACGCCTCGTTGGCAAGGTATTCGAACTCGACATTAACGTCGGGGTGCTCCGCCTCATAGGCGGCAACCACTTCCTCGTAGTAGCGTTTTTCAGCGCTACTGCTTTCAATCCTTAGCACCGTCACCGTGGTATCGGCGGCTGCGGTTACTGACCCCAAAGCAGCAACAGCGGCAACAACCAGCGCTAAGTGACGAGGGCGTGAACAGGGCACGTTGTATTTGTTAGATACGTGCATGAAATTCTCCTAATGTTATTTTAAAGCTTGCTGTTGAATCATCCATCAAGCCCAGCCCGCGTCTACCGCCAACTCCTGAGCGGTGATGGCCTGGCTTTCGGCACTGGCTAAAAACAGCACCGCGGGGGCGATATGCTGGGGTTCAAGGCGCATTTTTAGGCACTGGCGTTGTTGAATGGCGACTTCGTCGCCGGGGCTAATCCACTTTTCGAGCTGCCGCTCGGTCATCACCGAGCCGGGCACCAGTGTATTAACGCGAATATTGTGCTCGCCCAGTTCCCGGGCCAGGCTGCGGGTCAAACCGTGCACGGCCGCTTTGGCAGTCACATAAGCGGGCAAACCGCCTAACGCCATCTGCACGCTGACCGAGCCAAAATTAATGATCGAGCCACCGCCCGTTTGCATCATCTGTTTTGCCGCTGCCTGGGCAGCAAAGAACATCGGCCGCAGGTTGAGCGACATACGTTCATCCCAATAAGCAACATCCACATCCTGCCAGGCGTGACGATCATCGCTGGCAGCATTGTTGACCAGGGTATGGATTGGCCCGAGGTGCTGGCCGGTCTCGGCGATAACCTGCTGTAGGCTGGCCACATCGCGAATGTCGCAGTGGTGGTAGTGCGGTGCCTCGCCGGTCTCGGCGCGGAGCTCTTCGACCAGCGCTTCGCTGGCCTCATCGTTAATATCGACGAACACCACCCGCGCGCCCTGAAGGTGAAAGGCTCGGGTAAGCGAGGCGCCAATGCCGCTGCCGCCGCCGGTAATAAAGACCACACGCTGTTCAAGGCTTGTATAGCGCGCTGAGTGCTGATTCATATTGTTTCCCACCTTTCTCTTTTAGGCGTGCTTTAACCGCGTTTTAAATATCCACCCACTGCCCACCGGCAGCGGACGAGGCCAGCGCGCGGGTAATAAACGTAAGACCATCGACACCGTCGGCGACTCCCGGGGTTTGCAACGCCAGCGCCTCAGCGCGCTCACCCCGTTGATGGGCGTGAATTTGCACAGCGAAATCGCGATAGAGCTGGGCAAAGGCTTCGAGATAGCCTTCCGGATGCCCCGGTGGAATGCGTGCAGCCGCCATGGCAGCTTCGCCCAGGCCAGGGCCGTTGCGGGTCAATATCCGTGGCGGCTCTCCCAGTGGCGAATGCACTAGCTGATTGGGCGTTTCCTGGCGCCAGGCAAGGCCACCCTTGCTGCCATAAACGCGGAGCTGCAGACCGTTTTCGTTGCCCGGCGCGACTTGGCTAGACCACAGCATGCCCCGCGCGCCGCCCTTGAAGCGCAGCAGCATATGTACGTTGTCATCCAACGCTCGCCCTTCGACAAAGGTGTGCATATCGGTGGCGAGTGACTCCAGTTGCAGGCCGGTCACATAGCGCGCTAGGTGGTAGGCGTGAGTGCCGATATCACCCAAACAACCTGCCGGGCCGCTGCGTTTGGGATCGGTGCGCCACTCAGCTTGCTTGACGCCGCTCTCTTCCAGGCGGGTGGAGAGCCAATCTTGCGGGTACTCCACCTGGACGACGCGAAGGTCACCCAGCTCACCCTTGGCGACCATTTCACGCGCCTGGCGTACCAGCGAGTAGCCGGAGTAGTTATGGGTTAAACCGAAGAACAGCCCCGTCCGTTCCACCAGCTCGGCGAGGGTTTGCGCCTCGTCCAGGGTGATCGTCATCGGCTTGTCGCAGATGACGTGAAAACCCGCTTCTAAAAAGGTGCGCGCTACGTCGAAGTGAACATGGTTGGGGGTCACAATGGCGACCACATCGATGCCATCCGGCCGCTGCTGCTCCGCTTCGGCCATGGTCTGGTAGTCGGGGTAAGCGCGTTCGGCGTCAACGTGCAGCTCCGCGGCGGCGGCCCGGCTGCGATCAGGGTCAGAGGCAAAGGCCCCGGCAACCAGTTCGAAATGGTCATCCAACCGCGCGGCGATGCGGTGCACCCCGCCGATAAACGCTCCTTGGCCACCGCCGACCATGCCCAGGCGCAGCCGACGCGGCGTGTCGTGTTGATTGCTCATGTCGTATTGCCCTCCCCTTTGGTTAATTAAGACCCAAAATGCGGCGATTGGCGGCCTCGTCGGAGCCGCCGTCAGCGAAGTCATCAAACGCCCGCTCGGTGACCTCAATAATGTGGTCGCGAATAAAGGCTGCGCCTTCACGGGCGCCGACTTCCGGATGCTTCAAGCAGCACTCCCACTCCAGCACCGCCCAGCCGTGATAGTCGTTGGCCGCCATCCAGGAAAAGATCGACTTGAAGTCGATTTGGCCATCGCCCAGGGAGCGAAAGCGCCCCGCGCGCTCTGTCCATGACTGATAGCCGGAATAAACGCCCTGCTTGGGGCTGGGGTTAAACTCGGCGTCCTTAACGTGAAACATCTGAATATGGTCGCGATACACGTCCAGAAAGCCGCGGTAGTCGAGCTGCTGCAGGATCAGGTGGCTGGGATCGTAAAGGATGTGGCAGCGGGGGTGGTTACCGACCCGCTCAAGGAACATCTCAAAGGTGATACCGTCGTGCAGGTCTTCGCCGGGATGAATCTCGTAGCAGAGGTTCACGCCCGCTTCATCAAATGCATCCAGAATCGGCCGCCAGCGATTCGCCAACTCGTCGAACGCCGTCTCGACCAAACCCGCCGGACGCTGGGGCCAGGGATAGATGAACGGCCACGCCAGCGACCCGGAAAAGGTGCCGTGGTCGGTGAGGCCGAGATTTTGCGATGCCTTGGCGGCCAGCTTTAGTTGATCAACCGCCCAGGCCTGGCGCGCCTTGGGATTTCCGCGCACTTCGGGCACCGCGAAGCCGTCGAACATCTCGTCATAAACGGGATGCACGGCGACCAACTGGCCCTGAAGATGGGTGGAGAGTTCGGTGAGCGCCAAGCCGTGTTCGGCCAGTGTGCCTTTGATCTCATCGCAGTAGGTGCGGCTCTCGGCAGCACGTTTGAGATCGATCATGCGTGCATCCCAGCTGGGAATCTGCACGCCCTGATACCCAAGCCCCGCCGCCCAAGCAGCAATGCTGTCGAGGCTATTAAAGGGGGCTTCATCACCGGCGAACTGGGCGAGAAAGAGCGCTGGCCCTTTGATTGTTTTCATAGGACTCTCTCAATATCGTTTGGATTAAGTGCTTGGGTAGGCGCGGGAAGGAGTGGTGCTTTTACCCGCGCCTATTAATCACTACGCAATCAATACGCGGTCAGAACGGCGAATCGGGGAAGTAGTACTGCTCGGCATTCTCCTGGGTAATCAGCGGCGAGCCTAGAATGTACTCACCCAACACCGGGCCATTGGAGACAAAGTGCTGTACGGTCAGGTCCATGGCGGTGGCGATCATGGCAGGTGGATACAACACGTCCACTGGCACCAGCTCATCACCATCCATCACCCGTTTAATAATGTCCTTCATGCCCGCCCCGCCGACGATAAACAGCTCGTTTTCACGATCCGCTTGGCGCACTGCTTCAATTACCCCTAGCGCGATATCGTCATCCTGGGCCCAGACGGCGTCGATATTGTCGAAGCGCGATAGGTAGTCCTGCATCACTTCAAAGCCATCATCACGGTTCCAGTTGGCATGCTGCATATCGAGGATGTTGACCTCGGAGCCTTCGATCGCTTCCTGGAAGCCCTGCACCCGCTCATCGTCGATCACCGTGGGAATACCGCGCAGCACCACAATGTCGCCCTGATCATCAAGGCGTTCGCGGATGTACTCACCGGAAACGCGGCCTAGTTCATGGTTATTCCCCGCTACATAGAGATCCTGGATCCCCTCTTCCGTCAGGCCTCGATCTACCACGGTGACGAACACCCCGGACTCTTTAACCCGGCGCACCGGATCGGTCAGTGGCCCAGACTCAAACGGCAGCACCACCAGCGCGTCGATGTTGCGCAGCGACACCAAGTCTTCTAGATCATTGGCCTGCTCGCCGGCCGTGCCTGCTGTGGAGATGGTGATCTCAATGTCAGGATAGAGCGCCTCAAGGCGTTTTTTGGCCTCTTCGGCATGGTAGTTAACGCCCCCCGTCCAACCATGGGTGGCGGCGGGAATGGAGACACCGATGGTGTACTCCTGGGCAACCGCGGCGCCGGAGAGCCCTATTGCTGAAGTGAGTGCTGCAGTAGTGACGCAGGCCTTCACTGCTGTCTTGATGGTTCGCATAGTGATGCTCCTTTCGTGTTTGTAATTGTTTTGCTGTTTTTACTTGCTGTGTTGCGAGCTGCTAAGGGTTGATGTTGCGAACGTTTTCCTGGTTTTTACATTCGTTTCAGTGCCTTAAGGCGCTGCTTTTCTCCACGAGGCACGCTGCAGGTAGACCGCCACAATGATGATGATCCCCTGCACCGTCCCGTTGAGATAGTTAGAAATGGCATCGGTCAAGTTGAGAATATTGCCAATCATGGTGAGCATGATGGCGCCCACCACCGTGCCCCAGATACGCCCATGCCCGCCCTTGAGCATGGTGCCGCCGATGATCACCGCGGCAATCGCCTCCAGCTCCCAGAGTACCCCGGTGGCACCCGATGCAGAGCCCAGCCGGGGCACATAGATAATTGTCGCCAAGGCCACGCACACACCCTGCAGCATGTAGGTCATGGTTTTGATGCGATCGACGTGAATAGCGCTGTATTCGGCCACTTTTTCATTGGAGCCGATGGCAAAGCAGTAGCGCCCGAAGCGGGTGTAGTTGAGCAGGATGTAGCCAACAATGGCGACAAATAGAAACACCCAGACCGGAATGGTGATGCCCAGGAAGCTGCCGTAATACATCGGCCGATAGATATCACGCACTGCCCAGTCCAGGGTGAGGGTGCCGCCATCGGCGAGGTACGTGACCAGTGAGCGGTAAATCCCCATGGTGCCGAGGGTGACAATAAACGCCTCAATTTTGCCTTTGGTAGTCACCATGCCGTTGATAAAGCCAGCGCACAGCCCCAGCAGCAGCGAGGCACCCACGCCGAACAGCACGGTGGTCAGCCCGGCGCCAAACTGCTCGACGAGGCTGTTCATCAAAATAATCATCACCCCGGCAATAAAGGCCGCCATCGCCCCTACCGAAAGATCCAACCCGCCGGCGGTAATCACGAAGGTGGCGCCGATGGCAATAATGCCGATAAAGGCACTGCGGGTGAGCATGTTCGAGAGATTATCCAGCCCCAAAAAAGCCGGATTAATCAGCACACCCAGTAGCGCCAGAACCACCAGTGCTACAAAGGGCCCCCAGGTTTTCAGGTCTATGGCGAAGCCTTTTTGCTTGATCATTTGGTTAGCTGCTTTATTAGTCGTTTTGTTATTAGCCATGACGCTGCTCATCGACCTCTGCTCCCTTAATGCCGGATGCGTACTGCATGATTTCGTGTTCGTTTATTTGCTCGCCTTCAAGCACCCCGGTAAGTACCCCGGCGCACATTACCGCCACCCGGTGGGAAAGGCCGATCAGCTCGCCCATTTCTGAAGAGATCAATATCACCGAGCAGCCCGCCTCGGTTAATTCATGGATAAAGTGATAGATCTGGTGCTTGGTTCCTACATCGATGCCCCGGGTCGGTTCGTTGATAATCACGACTTCAGGGGCAATGGACATCACCTTGGCGAGCAGCAGCTTCTGCTGGTTACCGCCGGAGAGTTCGGCAGCGGTACGCGCCGCCGTGCGCAGGCGGATATCAAAGCGCTGGATGGCCTGCTGGAAGGCTTGCTCCTCGCGGCGGCGGTCGATCAAGGGGTGACAGTGAGCGCGCAAATTGAGCAGCGTAACGTTGGAACGCAAATCCATATTGAGCACCAGGCCTTTGCCTTTTCGATCCTCAGTCAAATAGGCAATCCGCTGATGCACCGCATCACGCAGGTGGCGCAACACCACCGGCTGGCCGTTGCGCAGCACTTGGCCTGCACTTTTGCCGCGTAGGCCCAGCACCGCTTCGATCAGCGCAGTGCGTCCGGCGCCCACGATGCCACCAAACCCCAACACTTCCCCCTGGCGCAGGGTAAAGCTGGCCTGTTTAACGGCCCCGGGCACCACCATATCCCGCGCTTCCAGCACCACCGGCGCATCGGAGGGGAGATGCGTACGCGGTGGGTACATTTCAGTGATCTCACGCCCCACCATCAGCCGTGCCAACTCCTCCTTGCTGCGTCCAGTCATGGAGCCGCTATCGACCAAATGTCCGTCGCGCAATACCGTCACGCGGTCGGCAATCTGCTCAATTTCACGCAGCTTGTGGGAGATATACAGAATCGCCACACCACGCTGGCGCAAACGGTCGATGAGTGCGAACAGCACCGATACTTCGTTTTCCGTCAGTGTGGCGGTGGGCTCGTCCATAATCAGCACGCGCACATCCCGGGTGATCGCCTTGGCAATTTCCACCATCTGCTGATCAGAGGTGCTGAGGTCTTTTACTCGAGCGCGTGGATCAACGTCGGTTTCGAGTTCCAACAGTGCCGTCCGGCTGCGTTCCCGCATGGCTCGTCGATCCAGAAACACTCCACGGCGCAGTTCGCGGCCCAAGAAGATGTTCTCCTCTACGCTGAGCTGTTCCGCCAGTGCCAACTCCTGGTGAATCATCACCACGCCGTCGGCCTCTGCCTCACCGCTGGAGCGATAGTGCCGTTGGCTGCCGTCCACCAGGACCTCACCGGAGGTGGGGCGAAGGTAACCGGCCAGGATTTTTACCAAGGTCGATTTACCGGCGCCGTTCTCACCCAGCAAGGCGTGCACTTCGCCCGCCTGCAGGTCGAGATCAACGTCGAATAACACTTGGTTTTCGCCAAACGAGCGGCAGAGTTTGCGCGCTGATAACAGCATGAGGCCACCTGATGAAGTCTGTTGTTATTGTGTTGGGGGCTTATCAACATCGATTGATTTAGGTTGATGCTTGATTTACTTTAGGTGCTAAAATAAATATTTGCATATGCAACTTAGGTCGTATTTTGACAATTGCGCTCACACCCCACGATGAGAGCGCTCAGCAATGTGCAGCACTGCTTTTTTTCAACACGAACTATAACGGCGACCCTATGGCCCTTCCGTCGACTGATACTAGCCGCCTCGACAACACCCTGGCGGTGATACGCACTCTGCGTGACCAAGGATCGGTGGCACGCATCGACCTAGGCGCACTCAATGGCATTAGCTCTGCCACCGTCACCTCGATCAGCGCCGAACTACTCCAGCAGGGGTTGATCACGGAACGGCCACCCGAAACACCCCGCCCCACCGGGCGTGGCCGACCAAAAACCTTGATTGAACTCGACCCTAATGCCGCCTGCGTGGTGTGCATCAAGCTATCGATCAATGAGATCCAGTTGGTAGTGGGGGATTTTTCGGGCCAGGTACGCCATAGCGAGCACCACGCGGTGCCCACCCTGACGCTGAGCGCCGACGACCTGGAAGCGCTGCTGGAAGAGAAGATCAGCACTGTTTGCACGCAACAGCTAAAGGGATTTCAACGCTTGGCGGGGATCTGTTTGGCAGTGCAGGGGGTAGTCTCGTCGCAAAGCGGTACGATTATCTGGTCCCCTGCTTTAAGCTTTCGTAACGCACCGATATCGACGCGATTAGCGGAGCGTTTTCACTGCAGCGTACTGCTGGAAAACGATGCCAACTGCATCGCCAGCGTTCTAGCGGCACAGCCCGCCTATGCAGACTGCCCAAACTTGGTGGTCATTATGCTGGGCTACGGTATCGGTATGTCGGTATTGATTAACGGCGTGCCCTTTCTAGGTGCCAATGGCTCAGCGGCGGAGTTTGGGCACAGCAAATACCAACCCGATGGCGCCCTGTGCGCCTGCGGGCGACGGGGCTGCATTGAAGCTTACACTAGCGATTATGCGCTCTATCGCGCCGCCGCCGATCATTTAGCGCTTCCCTCCGGCGACAGCGCACACCCCTCAGAGCAGCAGATGCAGGCGCTGACACAGTTGGCATTAAAAGGCGACCCGACAGCCCAGCGTATTTACGCCGAGGCTGGGCGGGCGTTGGGGTTCGGCATTGCCAATGTGATGGCGCTCTTTAACCCCGATCTAGTGCTGATTACCGGCTCCGGCGTGCGCGGCTTTGACGCCATGCAAGCCGCCATGCACACCGCCATTGACGATGCCCTGGTGGCCGAACTGATGGGCACCACCCGCATCGAACACTGCGCCTGGGATCGCGACATGACCTGCATGGGAGGCATCACCATGGCGCTAAACGCTACCGATGCCCAGACGCTGTTAGATAGCCAAACCGCCCGCGAAGCTTAGCCAGATTGGGGTGGATTGCGATCCGCTAGCGCCGGGAAAGCGATCAATGCGAGTGCCGCGGCACATCAGAACCCCGACAGCCGACCAGGAAGTCGAAGTCGCAGCCTTCGTCCGCCTGGAGCACCCGCTCGATATACAGCTGGCGGTAGCCGCCCTGGCTGGCAATCAGCGTTGAGGCGGCAGTGGGGTCACTTTCGGCCAGGCGCGAGGCCAGTTCTTCATCGCTGAGTTCCAGATGCAGCCGGCCGCTTGCGCAGTCGAGCTCGATCCAGTCACCGTTGCGTACTGCTGCCAGCGGGCCACCGGCAGCGGCTTCGGGCGCTACGTGCAGTACCACGGTGCCGTAGGCGGTGCCGCTCATGCGGGCGTCGGAGATGCGCACCATGTCGGTAATGCCCTGGGCGAGGATCTTGGGCGGCAGGCCCATATTGCCCACCTCCGCCATGCCGTGATAACCCCGCGGGCCGCAGTGCTTCATGACTAGTATGTCATTGGCTTCCACGTCCAAGTCCGGGTCGTTGATGCGCGCCTTGTAGTCGTCGAAGTCCTCGAACACCACCGCACGACCTCGGTGCTGCATCAGCTCGGCCGTGGCTGCTGAGGGCTTGAGCACCGCACCGTTGGGGGCCAGGTTGCCGCGCACCACGCAGATGCCGCCGTCCGCAGTGAGCGGATTATCCAGCGGGCGAATCACTTCGTCGTTGTACAGCGGGGCATCCTGGACGTTCTCCCACAGGGTTTTGCCGTTGACGGTCAAGGCGTCCTTGAAGGGCAGCCGGTTGGCCTCGCCCAGGCGTCTAAGCACCGCGGGCAGGCCACCGGCGTAGTAGAACTCCTCCATCAAGAACCGCCCCGAGGGCTGTAGATCGACCACCGTGGGCGTGCCGCGCCCCACTCGGCTCCAGTCGTCCAGGGTCAGATCCACACCAATCCGTCCGGCAATCGCCTTGAGGTGAATCACCGCATTGGTGGAGCCGCCAATGGCGGCGTTGGTACGGATGGCGTTGTCGAAAGCTTCCTTGGTAAGGATCTTGGAGAGCCGCAGGTCTTCGTTGACCATCTCGACAATCCGGTTACCCGAAAGGTGTGCCAGCACGTAGCGGCGAGAGTCTACCGCAGGGATCGCCGCATTGTGGGGTAGCGAGGTGCCCAGGGATTCCGCCATGCAGGCCATGGTGGAGGCGGTGCCCATGGTGTTGCAGGTGCCCGCAGAACGGGACATGCCCGCTTCGGCGGCCATAAAGTCGTGGAGTGAAATCTCACCCGCCTTGACCTGCTCGGAGAGCTTCCAGACCACGGTGCCGGAGCCAATATCCTTACCTTTGTGCTTGCCGTTGAGCATTGGCCCGCCGGTGACCACGATGGTGGGAATGTCGCAGCTTGCCGCACCCATCAGTAGCGCCGGGGTGGTTTTGTCGCAGCCCACCAGCAGCACCACCGCATCGATGGGATTACCGCGAATCGCTTCCTCCACGTCCATGCTGGCCAGGTTGCGGGTAAACATCGCGGTGGGGCGCAGGTTGGATTCGCCGTTGGAGAACACCGGGAACTCCACCGGGTAGCCCCCCGCCTCCAGCACGCCCTGCTTCACGTGCTCCGCCAACTTACGAAAGTGCGCATTGCAAGGAGTGAGCTCCGACCAGGTGTTGCAGATACCGATGATCGGTTTGCCCTGAAACTCATGGTCAGGAATGCCCTGATTCTTCATCCAACTGCGGTACATAAAGCCGTTTTTATCGGCGGTGCCGAACCACTGGGCAGAGCGTAATGGGCGCTGACGATCAGACATAACAAAGCCTCCGTACAAACCGGAAAAAAAGTGACCAACTAATAAAGGGGTAACGGCTTAAGCGTCAGGCCCGCTGACGACGGGTCTGTTTCCAGCGGTCAAACATCACCGCCAGCAGCAGAATCGCGCCACGCACCAGGTACTGGTAAAAGGTGGGGACGTTGAGCAGCCCCATGGCGTTCTGGACACAACCCATGATCAGTACACCGACCACCACACCGGTAATGGTGGCAACGCCGCCGGATAGCGCCACACCGCCCAGCACACAGGCGGAAATCACCGCCAGTTCCAGGCCCATGGAGGTATTGGGGTCGCCCAGCCCCATGCGTGAAGCTAGCAGTACACCGACGACACCCGCCACTACGCCCTGGAGGCCGAAAACAATAATCTTGAGGCGGCGAACATTAACCCCGGCAAGCGCGGCGGCTTCCGAGTTTCCCCCGGTGGCCAGCACATTGCGCCCGAAAGCGGTCATGTTGAGCACCACACCAAAGATCACGAAACAGGCCAGCATGGTCCAGACCGGCAGGGTTAGGCCGAGGAACGAGGCACTGCCCAGGTCAAAGAAACCCGGCACGGTGATCATTACCGCGTCGCCGCCGGAGGTGATATAGGCCAGCCCGCGTACAAACTCCATTGCTGCCAGGGTGGCAATCAGCGAGTTAATACCGAACTTGGCAATTACCAGGCCGTTAAAAGCGCCCACCGCGCCCCCAGCGACAATGCCACCGATCACGCCGATAAACACGCTACCGGTACTGGAAGTCACCACCGCTGCGACCACCCCCGCAAAGGCCACCGTAGAGGCCACCGAGAGATCCACCTCACCCAGTGCCAGCACCAGCATCATGGTGGTGGCCAAACTGCCGATCAGGGTGATCGAGAGCAGTAGCCCAACCATGTTGCGGCCGGTCAGAAAGTCCGGGATGAGTACCGCCAGGGCCACAAACAGCAGCAAGAAAATTGCAATCAGCCCTGAGGTATCCAGCAGCGTGCGCAGTGGCTTGATCAGCCCCTGCCGGCCCGCCGGGCGGGCAGGCGCAGTCTCGCCTTGGGTTGCATTATTAGTTGTCATGGTTGTTGTCCTGAACTTGTTCTCTTAAGAACGAATATCTTGAAAACCTTAAAAAAAGCTGACACTTAGGCAGGTAGCGCCAAGCCCAGCAGGCGTTCCGGCGTAGCCGATTCCCGCGGCACTATGTCCACCAGTTCACCGTCGCGCATCACCGCGATGCGGTCACAGATGGAGCTGACTTCTGCCAGGTCACTGGAAATCACCACCACGCTTTTGCCCTGTTCGGCCAAATCGTAAAGTAGCGAGTAAATATCCCGCCGTGCGCCGACGTCGATGCCTCGGGTCGGCTCGTCCATCACAAACAGATCAATCTCCTCGGCAAGCCAGCGGGCTAGAATCACCTTCTGCTGGTTGCCGCCGGAAAGTTTGCCGATCGGCGTACGTGGCCCCGGTGTCTTGACACTGAGTTGCTGGATATACGACTCGGCATTGCGCCGCTCACGGCCGGGGTGGCGAAACATGCCCCAGCGTTTGAAAAAGCGCCGGCAGCTGATATTGAGGTTGTCAGCCACGCTGGCCACCGGGAAAATACCCTGGGATTTACGATCCTCTGGACACATGGCAATACCGGCGCGTATCGCCTCGCCAGGGCTTTTAAAACGTCGCGATTCACCGTTGAACTGTACGCTGCCGGCCTTGGGCGATTCGACCCCGCAGATCAGCCTCAGCAGTTCGCTGCGCCCCGCGCCCACCAGACCAAACAGCCCGAAGACTTCCCCGCGTTTGACGGAGAAACTCACCGGCGCCTTGAGGCCGCGCCCGTGGATTCCTTCCACGTTCAAGACCACATCGCCCTGTGTGCGCGGGCGGTAGCCGTAAACATCGTCGATATCCCGGCCGACCATTTCACTCACTAACAGGTCGTGATTGAGTGCCGACATATCCTCATGGGTGCGGATATGCTGGCCATCGCGGAAGATGGTGACCGCATCGCACATCTCAAACACCTCCTCCATGCGATGCGTCACGTAGAGCACCACCCGCCCTTCATCACGCAGTCGTTGGACGATACGTTTTAGCTGGCGAATCTCCTGAATAGAGAGACTACTGGTGGGCTCATCGAACGCGATAACCTTGGCGTCTCGCAGCAGCGCACGGCCAATCTCGATCATCTGCTGCTGGCCGATGGAGAGCTCGCGCACCTTGGCCGAGGGGTGAATCTCCCCCTCGCCAAGATCAGCCAGAATCGCCAGGGCTTTTTGTTTTAACTCGCGGCGGTTAACAAACCCCTGCCGTGTGGGCAGTTGGCCCAGCAGCAGATTCTCGGCCACCGACATATTGGGCGAGAGCGTCAACTCCTGGTAGATAATCGCGATGCCTTCCCGCAGCGCCTCCCGGGCGTTGCTGAATACGTGGCGCTGACCATCGATCCATAGTGCCCCTTCGGCCACCCGGTTAACGCCGCTTAGCACCTTGAGCAAGGTGGATTTACCTGCGCCGTTCTCGCCCATTAAGGCATGCACTTGACCGGCGTGGGCGGAGAAACTCACCCCATCCAGCGCGCGCACGCCGGGGAAAACGACACTAATCGCGTCGAACCGTAGATAAGCATCAGACATGCTTCAATACTCCCGCAGAGACTTACCGTTACAGACCAAGTGCGGCGCGCACTTCCTGCCAGTTTTCCCGCGTCATTAGCGTGCCGGAGGTTTCGGTATTGGCCGGTGGCTCTTGATCCTCGCTAATCCAGCGGTAGAGATCTTCAGCAGTCTGACGGCCGTGCATGGTGGAGCTCACCGCTACCGTACCGTGAAAGCCAGTGGGGTTATCCCGGGAAAACTCGGCAAAGGCGGCGCCGGAGCCATTGATACCCACGCCGATCACATCTTCCGGCGCTAAGCCATATTGCTCGGTCGCCCTAACACCGCCGAGCACGCTCTCTTCGTTAAGGGCATAGATCACCCAGTGCTCATAATCGCCACGCTGGGAAAGCACCGGCGAGGCAGCAGAGAAAGCCCCACTGGTATCGGTGCTCTGCTGAGGCGCGTCGAAAATATTATCTTCTGGGAATCCCGCGGCTATCAGCGCCTCGGTGGCGCCGTCGGTACGCTCAACGGCGGTCGGCAGTTCGTTGTTGGTGATCCGCAGCGCGGCTACCTCTTCGGGGTTCCAGCCGCGCGCTTCCATTTCGGCGTTAATGGCTTCGCCCACCTGACGCCCAATTTTGGTGCCCGACATACCCAGGTGCGGCACGCCCTCCATGGGCTCACCGCTTGAGTTAACAAACTGGTCATCCACAGTGACTACTTTCATGCCGTACTGGTTAGCACGGTTCATAATCGCTGGCCCCAAGCGTACGTCTGGCGGGCAGATTACGAACCCTTCAGCGCCTTGGGAGTAGAGGTTATCAATAGCGCTAAGCACCTCTTGGCCATCTTCGCCGCCAAGGCGTACCACTTCGAAGCCGAGCTCTTCGCCTACTTCAGTAGCCGCCTCCTGTTCGTTAATGAACCACGCCTGCTCCGGCTTTTTAACGATAAAGCCAATCTTCACCTCGTCTTCCTGGGCCTGTACTGACCCTAGTGAGGCCAGCATAATCGCGCTACCAAGTGCTAAACGGGTAAATGTTGTCGTCAATTTCATTGTTGTACTCCTGCTATTTTGAGAGTTGTTTTTATTGATATTTTTGATTACTAACCACTGACGGTTGGTAATAGTAATGATGAATCGAGATTACGAGCCCAGGTCTTGCTGCGCGGAAAAGCGATAGACCGTGCGTGAGCGATAAGTCTCGCCCGGCTCTAGGATCGTGCTGGGAAACGCCTCTTGATTGGGAGAGTCAGGGTAGTGCTGAGTTTCCAGCGCAAAGCCGGAGCGGTGCCCGTAGGCCTGGCCCTGCTTGCCGGTCAGGTCGCCGTTAAGGAAGTTGCCGGAATAGAATTGGATCGCGGGTTCGGTGGTGGTGATTTCCACCAGGCGTCCGCTTTGGGGCTCCCATACTTTGGCAGCCAAGACCAGCTCATCTGATGCAGCGTTATCGCGGGCAAGCACAAAGTTGTGGTCATAACCGCCACCAAAGGCAAGCTGCTCGTTCTCCTGCTCGATCCGTTCGCCAATGGGCGTCGCCTGGGTGAAGTCAAACGGCGTGCCCTCCACCGAGCGGATCTCACCGGTTGGAATCAAGGTGTCATTGACCGGGGTAAACTCAGGGGCATTGATCATCAGCTGATGATCGAGAATGGTGTCGCTACCCTCACCCTTTAGGTTGAAGTAGCTGTGCTGGGTTAGGTTAATCGGGGTGGCTTTATCGGTTACCGCCCGATAATCCACCATCAGCTCGTCATTATCGGTCAGCGTATAGGTAACTTCGCTCTCCAACTTACCGGGGTAGCCCTCTTCGCCATCCTCACTGGTATAGCGCAGTACCAATCCATTGCCTGCGTCACTCTCGAATGGTTCGGCCTGCCATAGCACTTTATCGAATCCCTGGTCGCCGCCATGCAGGTGGTTGCTGCCATCGTTGGTAGCCAATGAATAGGTTTCTCCATCGAGGGAGAATTGCCCACCCGCAATACGGTTGCCGTAACGACCAATAATGGCACCGAAGTAAGGATTGGCCTGACGGTACTCATCGGAGAGGTAGGCTTCCAAAGAGTCAAAGCCCAGCGCTATATCGTCAAACTTACCGTCCATATCAGGGGTTTTCAGCGACAGAATGATGCCACCGTAATTGGTCACCCGCAGCTCGATACCATTGGCGTTGGTAAGTTGATAGACATCCACCTGGCGACCATCGGGTAGATGACCAAACACCGACGTTTGGATACCACTGCCGACGCTGCTGCTCGCGTTGGCTTCAGAACTGCTCTGGGCTTGTGCAGTGTTTGCCAACAGTACCGCGGCAATTGCACCGAGCAGAAGAGGTGAACCATTTCTTAATCGTTGGCTGTACATGAGAGGCATGAGCTTCCTCCTGGAGGCATACTTTGTTGCTAAATTATTGTTGTTAGGCTTGGTCTGAAAACTCAGTGAGTTACCACAGTTCATCATGACCGATACAGACACTACAGTAGCCATGTCTGGCATAACCAACCAATATACAAATGCCTCACTATCGATATACTTCTAAGTATCAATAACAACACGAGGCTTATGCCATGGGCATTCTCGGCGAAAACTGGTTTTTAGACGTGCGACTAAAGTTGCGTCATTTTCAGCTATTTTTAGCCCTGGACGAGCAGCGCAACCTGCACCGCGCGGCGGCTCAGCTCAATATGAGCCAGCCCGCCGCCTCAAAACTGCTCAGCGACCTGGAAGCCAACCTGGGTATTCGGCTGTTCGATCGCCACCCCCGTGGGCTAACGCCTAACTGGTATGGCGAAATTATGATTCGCCACGCCCACAGCATGCTCTCAGCGCTACGCCACACCGGTGAGGAGCTAAACGCTCTCGGCGAGGGCAGTGCCGGCACGGTAGCCGTCGGCACGGTAATGGCGCCAGCGGTTACGCTGCTCACCAGCGCCATCGAACGGGTGCACCGCGACCGGCCAGGGCTAAAAATCAGCGTAGATGTGGATGTCAGCAAAGTGCTGGTACCACGCCTACTGGAAGGCGAACTGGATTTCGCGATTACTCGCATACCCGCAGGCGTCGATGCCGAGCGCTTTGTCTTCGAGGAGATTGGCGAGGAGGAACTCTGCTTTGTGTGCCGCCAAGGGCATCCATTAGCCGATAAACAAACGCTGAGCCTTGCTGATATGGCGTGCTTCCCTTGGTCGCTGCAGCCCGCTGGCGCGTTGATGCGCCAGCGGGTGGATAGCCTATTTCTGCACCATCAGGTCGCGCCGCCCCGCCAGATCGTCGATACCGCTGACCTGCTGCTGTCGCTGGCCCTCGTCGACAAATCCGATACCATCACGGTGACTACACGGGAAGCCGCTGACCTGCTCTGCCCACCGCAGCGTTTTCATCTACTGCCATTTAGCGAGGCGCTAAGCGTTCAGCCCTATGGGCTGGTGAGCTTACGCCACCAGCGACTCTCCCCCGGTGCCGCCGCATTAATGAGCACTCTGCGGGAAGTGATTGCTCAGTCCAATTAATGCGAGTGCCGCGGCACGTCAGAACCGCGGCAACCCACCAGGAAGTCAAAGTCGCAACCTTCGTCGGCTTGAAGCACCCGCTCAATATACAGCTGGCGGTACCCGCCCTGGCTGGCAATCAGCGTTGAGGCGGCAGTGGGGTCACTTTCGGCCAGGCGCGAGGCCAGTTCTTCGTCGCTGAGTTCCAGATGCAGCCGGCCACTTTCGCAGTCGAGCTCGATCCAGTCACCGTTACGCACGGCGGCTAGCGGGCCACCGGCAGCGGCTTCGGGGGCGACGTGTAGTACCACAGTGCCGTAGGCGGTACCGCTCATGCGGGCGTCGGAGATGCGCACCATGTCGGTAATGCCCTGGGCGAGGATCTTGGGCGGCAGGCCCATATTGCCCACCTCGGCCATGCCGTGATAACCACGTGGGCCGCAGTGCTTCATGACCAGTATGTCGTTGGCTTCCACGTCCAAGTCCGGGTCGTTGATGCGCGCCTTGTAGTCGTCGAAGTCCTCGAACACCACCGCACGACCTCGGTGCTGCATGAGTTCGGCCGTGGCTGCCGAGGGCTTTAACACCGCGCCATTAGGGGCGAGGTTGCCGCGCACCACGCAGATGCCGCCGTCCGCAGTGAGCGGATTATCCAGCGGGCGAATCACTTCGTCGTTATACAGTGGCGCGTCTTGGACGTTTTCCCACAGGGTTTTGCCGTTGACGGTCAAGGCGTCCTTGAAGGGCAGCCGGTCGGCCTCACCCAGACGCCTGAGCACCGCGGGCAGGCCACCGGCGTAGTAGAACTCTTCCATCAGAAAACGCCCTGAGGGTTGTAGATCGACCACCGTGGGCGTGCCGCGGCCTACACGGCTCCAGTCGTCCAGGGTCAAATCCACACCAATCCGCCCAGCAATGGCCTTGAGATGAATCACTGCGTTGGTGGAGCCGCCGATGGCGGCGTTGGTACGGATGGCGTTATCGAAGGCTTCCTTGGTGAGGATTTTGGAGAGCCGCAGGTCTTCGTTGACCATCTCGACAATCCGGTTACCCGAAAGGTGCGCCAGCACGTAGCGGCGGGAGTCCACCGCCGGAATCGCTGCATTGTGCGGCAGCGAGGTGCCCAGCGACTCGGCCATGCAGGCCATGGTGGAGGCGGTGCCCATGGTGTTGCAGGTACCGGCGGAGCGGGACATGCCGGCTTCCGCGGCCATAAAGTCGTGCAGCGAAATCTCACCGGCTTTGACCTGCTCGGAGAGCTTCCAGACCACGGTGCCGGAACCAATGTCCTTGCCCTTGTGCTTGCCGTTGAGCATTGGTCCGCCGGTGACCACGATGGTGGGAATATCGCAGCTCGCCGCACCCATCAGTAGCGCCGGGGTAGTTTTGTCGCAGCCCACCAGCAGCACCACCGCATCGATGGGGTTGCCGCGAATCGCTTCCTCCACGTCCATGCTGGCCAGGTTGCGGGTAAACATCGCGGTGGGGCGCAGGTTGGATTCGCCGTTGGAGAACACCGGGAACTCCACCGGGTAGCCCCCCGCCTCCAGCACGCCCTGCTTCACGTGCTCCGCCAACTTACGAAAGTGCGCATTGCAAGGTGTGAGCTCCGACCAGGTGTTGCAGATACCGATGATCGGTTTGCCCTGAAACTCATGGTCAGGAATGCCCTGGTTTTTCATCCAACTGCGGTACATAAAACCGTTCTTATCAGCCGTGCCAAACCATTCAGCACTGCGCAGCGGACGTTGACGTTGGCCCATGAGGTTAACTCCTTGTTTTAGTTCGGTGACGGCTGACGACCTGAGAGTTGGCGTCGAGAGTGGGTGCCGAATGCGCAAGACACTAAACTACCCCGTCAATCTAGTCGACCATACAAAAGTATATGTTGAACAATTGCTCTTAATGTTCAACATTACCCTCCCACGTGGGTCATTGGCCCGTTGCATTACAGCGTTAACCACCACGCTCTCCACAACAAAAAACTTGAGGAATAGTGCTATGCTCAAATCGAAATACAGCTCGCTACTCACTGGTTCCGTGCTACTGCTGGGCCTCTCTGCGGCCCAGGCAGCCGAGTACGAATGGAAATTTCAGGCGTCAGAAACCTCGGGCGAACCCAGCTTTAAGATCAAACAAGAGTGGGCCGAGCGAATTACGGCAATGACCGATGGCCGTGTTGAAATCGAGGTAATGCCGATTAATTCCGTGGTTGGCCCTACTGAGACATTGACCGCCGTTAGCTCAGGGATTCTGCAGGGTCATATGACCGACCCAAGCTACTTCTCTGGCCAGGATCCGGCTTTTGGTATGCTCGGCAATCTTGTCGGTGCCTGGCAGAACCCCTACGATTTCCTGGAGTACATGAAATACGGCGGCGGTGAAGAGCTTTACAACGAACTGGTCGAACCCTATGGCGCCCATTTGATCAGCGCAGCGACCTTTCCGTTGGAGTCGGTACCCTCCACGGTGCCCATCGAATCCATCGCCGACTTTGAAGGGTTAAAAATCCGTGCCCCTCAAGGCATGGTGTACAACATCTTCGAGCGCATTGGCGCCACGCCCGTCAACCTGCCGGGCTCTGAGGTGTATACCGGCCTGGAAAAAGGCGTGATCGACGCCGCGGACTCCACGGTGCTCTCGAATAACGACGCCATGGGTCTGCACGCTTTCGCCCCCTACCCGCTCTACCCTGGCTTTCACTCCATGCCCATGATCGCTGTGTCGATCAATAAAGACATCTGGGATGGCTTGCCCGAGGAGCTACAGACGACCCTCAATACCGCCTTTGATGGGATGGCCTACGACCTGATTGCCCGCCTCAAGGAGCAGGATATTGAGACCCTGCAGCGGCTTCAGGATGACCCTGACGTTCACCCCTTCAACTTGCCCGAAGAAGAGCGTCAGAAATTCCGCACCGCGGCTGAGCAGGAGTGGCAAGAGTGGGCGGGTGAAAATGAGATGACTCAGAAGATTTATGACTCGGCGACCGCCTTTTTGCGCTCGCGCAATCTGCTCTAACTCTGTGCTCTCAACTCTCTGCTCACAACCGGCCTCATTAATCTAACCAACGCAGCGCTCGGGCAAACACCCCGAGCGCTGCGCGTAGAGTCGCGCCATGTCCCAAAAAACACCTGACAATCAAACCCCTTCGCCGAATACCCAGGATCTCCCCGAGATCCTCGAAACGGTGGAGGAGGTGTCTCCCGAACGTAATGCTTTAGACCGCTTAATTGCACGGGGCGGCCGTGCCGTTTCCTGGCTCGTGCTGGTCGCGATGGGCATCAGCGTCGTCGAAGTCTTTATGCGCTACGGTTTCAACAACCCCACCTCCTGGGTACACGAAACCGTCGTGTTTCTGATCGCCGTTATCTTTGTACTGGGCGGCCCAGCGGCCATGGCGCGCAATAGCCATATCCGCGTCAAGGTGCTTTACGACAGCGCCGGGCCCAGGTTGAAATGCTGGATGGATCGTTTCAACGACCTGCTCACTCTGATTTTCTGCCTGACGATGAGCTATGCCGCCTTTCATATGTTCTGGGGAGCTTCGCATAACCCGCTCGGTGAGTGGTCGCTGGAGCGCTCCGGCACCTCTTGGAATCCGCCCTTTCCCGCTATGGTCAAGGGCATGATTCTGTTTGCTCTGGTGTTGATGACGCTACAGGCCTGCCTGCATCTGTGGGAATCGATTAAAGCGAAACCCGCTGCCAACATCGAGGAGGCGCGCTGATGGATATTTCAACCGCAACGATCCTCATGGTCGGGGCCATTTTCGCGCTACTGGTCACCGGTCTGCCGCTGGCGTTTATCACCGGCTTGGTAGCGATGGCGTTCACCTTCGGCTGGTTCGGCGAGGCGGCGCTGCCCCTGGTCACCAGCCGCGTTTATGGGTTTATCACCGAGTATTCGCTGGTGGCGGTGCCCATGTTCGTGTTGATGGCATCACTGCTGGATCGCTCCGGAATCGCCAAAGACCTGTTCAACGCCATGCGCGTCTTCGCCGGTCGCCTGCCAGGTGGCGTGGCGGTGCAGACCATCGTGGTAGCGTTCTTCCTGGCCGCTCTTTCGGGCATTATCGGTGGTGAGATCGTGCTGCTTGGGATTCTGGCGCTGCCCCAAATGCTCCGCCTGGGCTACGACAAACACCTCTCTATTGGGGTGGTGTGTGCCGGGGGCGCCCTGGGCACCATGATGCCGCCCTCAATCGTGCTGATTATCTACGGTCTGATCGCCAGCGTATCGATTGCTGACCTGTTCGCCGCAGCCGTGACGCCAGCGGTGATTTTGATGGGTTGCTACATTGCCTATGTGCTGGTGCGCTGCCTGAGAAATCCCGCACTGGGCCCGCCGTTAGATAGAGATACCCAGGATAACCCTTTCGCCACTAAGCTGGACGCGGTCAAGGCCATTCTGTTACCAGGGCTGATCGCTTTTTTAGTGCTGGGCACTATCTACGGTGGTATCGCCTCGGTCACCGAAGCCGCGGCCATGGGTGTTTTCGGTGTACTGCTCGCCACTATTGTTCGCGGCGAATTCACCCCGGGTATGCTGCACCATAGCCTTGGGCAGACCATGAATACCTGCGGCATGATCATCTGGATCGGCATCGGCGCCGCCGCCCTGGTGGGCGTCTATAATTTAATGGGAGGCAACCGTTTTGTTTCGAGCTTGATCCTGGGACTCGATGTAGCGCCCATTGTGATCATTCTGGTGATGATGGCGATTATGCTCGTGCTGGGGCTATTCCTAGACTGGATCGGGATCGCCATGCTGGCTCTGCCGATCTTTCTACCCATCGTTATTCAGCTCGGTTTCGATCCGATCTGGTTCGGCATTCTATTCGCCGTGAATATGCAGGTATCGTTCCTGTCGCCACCCTTTGGGCCCGCCGCCTTCTACCTTAAAAGCGTGGCACCGCCGGATATCAGCCTCAAGGATATTTACCTGTCCGTACTACCCTTTATGGCCATTCAGCTGTGCGTACTCGCGGCGCTATTGATGTGGCCGCAACTGGCCATTTGGCCACTATGATGACCGCTACACTCTTGACTGACTCTGCATAAGGAGACCGCCATGCGACTGATTCAGTGTGACCACCAGGGCCAGGTTCGCGCCGCCCTGGTCGAAAGCGAAGAGCAGGTCAGACTGCTCGACTGCGACACCTACACCCTGGCCAATCGGGCCATTGCCGCCGGCAAGCCACTTAGCGACATGCTGACGGAAGCAGTGACCGACACACGCTTGGATTATCAAGCGCTGGTCGACACTAAACAGTTGCTACCCCCGCTGACCCATACCGACCCGGCCCACTGCCTGGTCACCGGCACCGGCCTTACCCACCTGGGCAGTGCCGACACCCGCTCGGCGATGCACGCTAAAGCCCAAGCTGCTGAAGAAGATATGACCGACTCCATGCGCATGTTCAAGCTGGGTGTGGAGGGCGGCAAACCCGATGCAGGCCAGTTAGGTGCACAGCCGGAGTGGTTCTACAAGGGCGATGGCCAGTGTGTGGTGGCGCCAGAAGCAGAGATTCCATCCCCCGCCTTCGCCGAAGATGCAGGCGAGGAGCCTGAGTTGGCGGGCCTCTATGTGATTGGTGATGACGGCCAGCCCTGGCGGGTCGGCTACGCCCTCGGCAACGAATTTTCTGATCACGTGACCGAGCGCTTCAACTACTTGTGGTTAGCTCACTCCAAGCTACGCGCCTGCAGCTTTGGTCCCGAACTGTTGATCGGCGAACTGCCTGCTCATCTGGAAGGCACCAGCGCTATTCATCGCAGTGGTGAAACAGTGTGGGAGAAGCCCTTTCTCACTGGCGAGGCCAACATGGCCCATAGCCTGTCCAACCTGGAATATCACCACTTTAAATACCCGGGCTTCCGCCGCCCCGGCGATGTGCATGTGCACTTTTTCGGTACCGCGACACTGAGCTTCGCCGACGGCATCAAGGTGCGCGAGGGCGATCGCTTCGAGATCAAAATCAATGAGTTTGGTCGCGCCCTGCGCAACCCTCTACGGGTGGAAGCAGACGCACCGCCCATCAGCGTAAAGTCGCTTTAACGTACTCTAACCACCCCAGCAGGAGGAAGTATGACTCTGGAAGGTAAACTACTGATCGGTCAGCAGGCCATCAGCGGCCAACAGGCTGACATTCATGCGGTAAATCCCGCCACCGGCGAAACACTGGCACCCGCCTACCCCGGCGGCGGCAAGACCGAGGTCGAACAGGCCTGCGCATTAGCCGAGGCGGCTTTCGATAGCTATCGCGAGACCTCCTTAGAGGCGCGGGCCAGCTTTCTTGAAGCCATTGCCGCCGAGATCGAAGGGATCGGCGATGAGCTGATCGAGCGTGCCATGGCCGAAACCGGCCTGCCCCGCCCACGTTTAGAGGGCGAACGTGGGCGTACCTGCGGCCAGCTCCGGCTGTTCGCCTCGGTAGTGCGCGCAGGTGAATGGCTGGATGTACGTATCGATCCGGCCATGCCCGATCGTGAGCCGCTGCCCCGCGCCGACCTGCGTCAGCGCCATATCGGCCTGGGCCCGGTGGCGGTGTTTGGCGCCAGCAACTTCCCGCTCGCCTTTAGCGTTGCCGGTGGCGATACCGCCTCCGCACTGGCCGCCGGCTGCCCGGTAGTGGTCAAGGGCCACTCTGCCCACCCCGGCACCTCCGAGCTGGTAGGCCGCGCCATTCAACGCGCAGTTGCCAAGTGCGAACTCCCTGAGGGTGTTTTCTCGCTGCTGTTTGGCTCGGGCCGCGAAATCGGTCAGGCGCTGGTTGCCGACCCTCGAATCCAGGCAGTGGGCTTTACCGGTTCACGTAACGGCGGCACGGCGCTCATGGCTACCGCCCAGGCGCGGCCGCAGCCGATCCCGGTCTACGCCGAGATGAGCTCCATTAACCCGGTGTTTCTACTTCCGGAAGCCCTCAAGGCACGCGGTAAAGCGATTGCGGAGGGGTTTGTCGGCTCACTCAACATGGGGGCCGGGCAGTTCTGCACCAACCCGGGGCTAGTCATTGCGGTTCAGGGCCCTGAACTGGACGCCTTTGTTGCGGCGGCCGGGGAAGCGGTTAAGGGCAGTGCTGCCCAGACCATGCTGACGCCGGGTATCCATGATGCCTACCAACAGGGCGTAGGCCGACTCGCCAGCCACGGCAAGGTAATCGAGGTGGCACGCGGCCAGGCAGGTGAGACAGCTCACCCCTGCCAGGCCGGACTGTTCGTTACCCAAGCCGAGGCGTTTCTGAGTGACCCAGCGTTACAGGAAGAGGTGTTCGGTTCGACTTCATTGGTGATCGCCTGTGCTGACACCCAGGAAGTGGCCCGCGTTGCGGCTCAGTTGGAAGGCCAGCTCACCATTACGCTGCAGATGGATGACGGTGACTTGGCGACTGCCAAGCAACTGCTGCCGACGCTGGAGCGCAAGGCCGGACGTATCCTGGCCAACGGCTGGCCGACGGGTGTAGAAGTGTGCCACGCCATGGTGCATGGCGGCCCTTATCCTGCCACCTCGGATTCACGCACGACCTCAGTAGGTAGCGCGGCGATTTTCCGCTTCCTGCGCCCAGTGTGCTATCAGGCACTGCCGGAAGGGCTACTGCCCGACGCTATTCGTGATGGCAATCCTGCAGGAGTATCGCGCCTGGTCGATGGCAAGCGTGAATAACGTAATAAAGCCAGCGATGGCGTCACGATAGTCTTATAAAACAGACTTACGAACTAGCGCAGCGAGGCCATATTTGCCTCGCTGCGCTTATTTCATAGTAACTGACAGACTAGGGCCTGTTGACGTTTCACTCGCGGCCGCGCTGGAGCCCGTTTTTATTCGCGGCAAGGCAGGAGGAGAGACGTTTGGTGGTTCCAAATGAACGACGACTAACGCCGCCGCGGATAAAAACGGGCCCAGCCCTTCGGGTTGCCCCACAAAGCGCGCCATACGGCGTTGCAAAACTTGAAAAGGGAACCACCCTTCCCAGCGTTTTGCGCCTTGTCTGACGCGCTTTGTGGGGCAACGCGGTTCGCGATGAAACGTCAACAGGCCCTAATATACACTTCCTGATTTATGCTGCTGATAGCGATAAGCTTTAATCAAAAGCGGTGAGCACCATAGTAGAATCACCGCAATGCCAAGCCCCGCACTGATTGGTCTCGCAAAGAAGCTCGTTAAGTCACCACCGGTACGCAACATTGCGCTCATGAAATTATTTTCAACAACGGAACCCAACACTAGACCAAGAATGGCTGGCGCCATTGGAAAGTCATTCACAGCCAATACATAAGCCACTAGCCCTACAATAAGCATTAACCAAATATCCACAACGCTATTATTGATAGCGAAAGCCCCCACAATGCAAAAGCATAATATTATGGGCATTAGTACCCGGCTGGGTGTTAGGATGAAAAACTTTGAAAGTCGGATAGCCATATAGCCAATAGGTAGCATCATCAAATTAGCTAAAATAAACACCATAAACAGCGCATAGATCAATCCACTCCCATCCATAAAAATAGTGGGCCCAGGATTCATCCCTTTCATGTATAAAACGCCAATGACGATGGCAGTAATAGAGTCACCTGGAATCCCAAAGACTAAAGCGGGCACCCATGCACCACTGATACCGGAATTATTAGCGGAGCTTGCATCCATTATGCCCTCTATATTACCGGTGCCATATTTGGCACTCTCTTTTGACCTACCCTTTCCCACACCATACGAGATCCAGGCCGCAATATCTGCACCCGCGCCCGGCAGTGCACCAATCAACGTGCCGATTGAGCTACCACGTATCATGTTACGCCAGTAACGTTTAATATGCCCAGGCACATTGTGGAAGACACTATCGTTATCGACGATACTGATTGTTTTCTTCTCAGATTTTGAAGCGTAATAGCTCATCAGTTCATTTAGAGCAAACATACCAATCATAACGGGTATAAAGTTAATACCGGCCATAAGGTCGGGCACTCCAAATGTAAAACGTGGAGCACCACTCATCATATCAAGTCCTACGGTTGAAAGCAGAATGCCAAAAAGAAGTGAGAGGAATGCTTTTGTTCTAGAACCAACTGAAATAAAAATTGAACAGCTTAACCCAAGCACCGCAAGCCAAAAGTACTCAAACGCACTGAACTGCAGCGCTACCTCAGCAAGGGATTGAGCCACAACAATTAAAACGATGGTGCCAAAAATACCGCCAAAAACGGAACATACTAAATTAATACCTAAGGCCTCTCTTGCCCTGCCTTTTTTCGCTAATGCGTAGGACTCCCCTACATAAGCAGCCGATGCAGGCGTGCCCGGTATATTTAGATAGGTACCCGGAATATCACCCGCAAAGATCGCCATCGCCGATGTCGTTACAATGGCAGCAATAGCCGGGATGGTATCCATGTAGAAAGTCAACGGTACTAATAGCGCTACTGCCATTGTCGCAGTAAGGCCGGGGACTGCACCTACAAATATACCAAACAGTGACGCCGCTAAAATAACCAGCAAGGTTTCAAAGTTTAAAACCAGCCCAACCCCATTCATTAAGATATCCATGGCAGGCTACCCCCTAATAGAAGCCCTTGCGGCAATGGAACGAGCAAGTAGCGCGAGAAGATAAAATAAATAGCTGACGACACTGCTAGAGACGTTGCCAATGCTATGTAGGGTGGTGTTTTTCTTAATAACATCAGCAAAAACATAATGATCATTATCGTCAACATTGCACCAAGGTAGTCGCTTGCCAGGATATAAAAGACAATCGATATTGGTGGTAACAACATTGCCCAATTCTTTTTCTCAGGCAGTGAGCCAGCTAGGGATGGATTACCGTGTGCTTCTTGCGCGACAGCTTTTTTTCTAAGCCATAATGCATTCAAGGCAAGTACAGCCCCGCCGAGGCAAAATCCCCCTCCTATGAGGGAGGGGAAAAGCGAAGGTCCATACTGCAGGCTTGGTAGGGTAGGAAACTGCTGGGCAGTAATGATCGTAACAATCCCAGCAATAACAAACCCTATTCCGGCGAAAAAATCCCGCATTGTCATTCCTCAGTTAGCTAAGCCAACTTGTTCAACAATTTCACCGAATACGCTATCCATTTCTTCCATGAGTTGGCCGAACTCTTCCGCGTTACGCCACTCGGTACCAAAACCTTGCTGACTCATAAACCCTTGATAGGTATCGCTGTTGTAAGCAGCCTCTAGTGCTGATTCAAGTGTTGCTACTACCTCTGGATCCATGCCTTTAGGCCCTGCAATTCCACGCCACTCGCCCACTTGATAGCTACTACCGATTAATTCATTAGTGGTGGGAACATCAGGGAAGCTGGGTATACGCTCTGGAGACATTACCGCAAAGCTCTTAACGCGGCCGGCCTCGATCATTGAGCGGGCTTCAGGCACCGAGCTTGGTACGATATCAATCCCCCCAGACACCAGCTCAGTCATCGCTGGTGCTGCCCCTTCACTAGGAATCCAAATCACTTGGTCGGCGGGAATACCTTGATCCATCAAAAAGCCAGCAAAGGCTAGATGCCACACACCGCCTTGGCCAGTACCCGAAGCGGTAAACGTGCCTTTAGGTTCAGAGCGTATCGCTTCAAGGAGCTCTTCAAGGGTTTCATAAGGAGAGTCGGCTACTACCTGTATGCCTGGAAAGTCGTAGTTGATTTGAGCAATAGGCGTAAAATCTTCATACGTAAGGTTAGTTAAACCCAACCAATGCATCATGTTAACTTCGCCAGTAGCCAAGCCAATCGTATAACCATCCGGCTCAGCATTAATCATGGCGGTATGACCAACAACGCCACTGCCCCCTGTTCGGTTGACAACATTGACGTTCTGCCCCAGCTCTTCTTCCAGAGCACGGGCGATAGTTCGCGCCGTCGCATCAGTGCCACCACCAGCAGCCCAAGGCACAATCAACGTAAGGGGGCGTTCGGGGTAATCCGCAAGGGCAGAGCCAGACGCTGTCATAACAGCTGCGGCTATACTTGAAGCAAAAATAGTTTTAAGGGAATGGTTTGTAATTATCATATTCATTTTCCTTTAGTAATGTATTGCTTACAATTAATTATCATTTTTGGAACTGCATGCTTTATTACTTTACGTTTTTCTTGTCAAAGACCTCCTTTACGGACTATTAAGTGGACAGAACTCTATTTATCAGAAAGCTTCTTTGAGCATGTCATAAAAGTCTGCCTTAGAGGGCGCGCGCGGATTGGTCGCCGTGGAATGATCTTCCAATGCCCACTGAGCCAGTTGATCCAAGTGCTCTTCCATGACGCCCATTTCGCTCAAGCCAGCAGGCATCCCCAATTTCACATTGAGCTTTTCAAATGCTTCAGCTAAATCGTCACTAGGGTTGAGGCCCATCGCCTCTTTGAGACGAGCAAACTTTTCCTCACAGCCGGGCTGGTTAAATCTAAGCACAGTCGGCATCAACACAGCATTGAGCGTACCGTGATGAAGTTTTAACTCGTGCAGGCCGCCTAATGCATGGGATAAGGAGTGCACCGCTCCCAGCCCCTTCTGAAAAGCCATGGCGCCTTCAAGGGCCGCCATCATCATTTCATTTCTAGCCGTTAAGTTTTCTCCGTTTTCAACTGCCTCTACTAGATATTTGCTAGCGCGCGTCAGCCCATCTAAAGCAATCGCTTCAGCCGGAGGATTCACTTTGGGGCTTAAAAAGGTTTCAACGCAGTGAGCAATCGCATCCATACCCGTGGCGGCAGTCAAAAAAGGTGGTAGACCTAGCGTCAAACGAGGATCACAAATAGCGACCGAAGGAATCAGATAAGGAGAAAGAAAGCCAAGTTTGCGATTGTCTTTCATGGTAATCAATGAGGCTCTTCCCACCTCACTACCGGTTCCCGCCGTTGTCGGTATTGCTATTAATGGCAGCACATCGGCTTTAATTTTTGTCACGCCGCCTTCAATCGCAGCGTATTGGCGTAACGGCCCAGGATGATTAAAAAGTAAGGCGACCGCTTTAGCTAAATCAATGCTGGAACCACCGCCAATGGCAATAATGCCATCACATTTGCTTTCACGCAGGTAAGTAAGCGCTTGCTCTACCGCTACTTCCGTAGGGTTGGACGGCGTATCATCGAAAACACATGCGCCATCATCAAGCTGAGCAGACTCAATAACGTGTGTGATAAGAGGGGTAGCACTGAGCCCCTTATCAGTCACAAACAACGGTCGTTTTATCTTCAGCAATTGCAGCTCATTGGCTAATTCCGCAATAGCGCTTTCACCGAACTGAATTTTTGTTAAATAATTGATTATGTGGGGCATTGTCATTTCTCATTATTGTTTTGCTCGTGAACCCAGCAATCTCTTCACTCAAGGTGTCATACAGTATGACTGCGTGACAACAGTCTAGTAATGTATTTTGCAACTGCCAAGGCCTTTACAAAAAACGCCTAGCAAAACTGTGAACGGCGGCTCAAATATGGGCATGTTCACACTGCCCATCCACCAAGCGGATTACCTTCAGGGGATTGCTCTCCTTCAGCGCCTCCGGCAGCAAGACCATGGGGAGACCTTGGTAACACACAGGCCGTAAGAAGCGATGGATGGCCGCGCGGTATCCAAAGCACCATCATCCATCTGCGGCGTAATCGTGAGCTGGCCTTCCAACTGATCCGCAATCGGCAATTAGCTTTGTGCGCCGCGTGTATGAAAGCAATCTAGACTAGATGACCATTGCGCTCAATGAACATTATATAGAACAATAGTCTAATCGACGTACGCGGCCGACTTGCTAGAGTGCATCCACAATGATCGCTTTTAAGCTTGCGTCTGGCCCTTGCAACAAAAGCCCAATAATCAGCTTGAGGTAAACGATGAATCTCATTAATTCCCCGTCAGTTATTATTCATCTCAATCCGCGGGATAACGTAGGCGTTGCCTCAAAAGCAGTTCCAAAAGATCTTCCCATTGATAAAAAGGGCACGCTTGCTCAAGAAAATATTGATGCGGGACATAAAGTTGCGCTCACGCCTATCAAAAATGGTGAGGCCGTTTTTAAATATGGCCAACTGATTGGGCTGGCTGCACGGGATATTAATCCTGGTGAGCATGTGCACACCCACAACCTCACCATGATTGAACTTAGTTCTTCATTGGAAGATTTTCAGCCCCATCAAAAAACCGTCACCGTTAGCCATTCACGGACGTTTCAAGGCTACCAACGGGCTGATGGTAGCGTGGGAACGCGTAACTATATTGGTATTCTCTCTACCGTGAACTGTTCTGCCACGGTGGCTAAAGCCGCTGCGGACGCGCTCAATCAGTCTGGGGAATTAAGCCAAATGGGGTTCGATGGTGTAGTGGCCATTACCCATGGTTCTGGTTGCGCCATGAATACTGACTCAGAAGGTTTTGCCTTTCTTGAGCGTGTTATCGCAGGGTATGCCCAGCACCCCAACTTTGCTTTTGTACTCATCATTGGCCTGGGTTGTGAGACCAACCAGGTCAAAACATTAGTCAAAAAAAAGGGGTTGGAAGATGCCTCGCGGCTGGCTTACTTTAATATTCAAGACGCGGGAGGGACACGCACTAGCATCAAAACGGCCTGTGATCACATCATGCAAATGGCCACCCAACACGGCCAACAGCAGCGTGCACCTGCGCCCCTTGAGCACTTAGTGGTTGCATTGCAGTGTGGCGGGTCAGACGGCTACTCAGGTATTACCGCGAACCCAGCTTTGGGCCATGCCGCCGACCTTATCGTGCAACATGGTGGCAGCGTTATACTCGCCGAAACCCCCGAAATCTATGGCGCTGAAAACCTCCTGATAGACCGCTCCATTAATGAGAACGTCGCACAGAAACTACTCGACCGGATCACCTGGTGGAAACATTACACTGAGATAAATGGCGCTGAGCTAAACAACAACCCTTCCCCAGGCAATAAAGCGGGTGGGCTATCAACTATCCTTGAGAAATCATTGGGCGCAGTAGCTAAAGGCGGAACGTCGAGCCTTAACGACGTGCTGCTGTATGCTGAGAAGATGACCACGCGCGGTTTTAACTTTATGGATAGCCCTGGCTATGACCCGATTTCGGTCACGGGTCAAATCGCCTCCGGTTCTAACGTAGTCTGCTTTACCACTGGACGAGGTTCAGTCTCAGGCTTCAAACCCGCCCCCTGCCTTAAGCTCGCAACGAATACCTCCATGTATGAGAAAATGCATGAAGACATGGATATAAACTGTGGCGTTATTGTTGATGGCACTGACAGCGTAGAAAGTGTTGGAGAGCAGATTTTTGAGCGCATTATTGCCATCGCTTCAGGCGATATGAGCGCCAGCGAATCACTGGGTTACGGTAATAATGAATTCGTTCCCTGGTTGGTAGGTGCCGTCACCTAAACTCCCATTAAAGAGCAATTAACTGACTATGACACAAACGCTGCGCGACCAACTCTACACGGCTCTTAAGCAGAGTATTGTTGGGAAACGTCTTGAACCCGGTTTAGTACTGCTTGAGGGAAATATAGCGGAGCTGTTTGGTATTAGCCGCTCGCCCGTTCGGCAAACATTAAGCCGATTGCACGAAGAGCAGTATATCTGCCGTTTCGAGGGGCGCGGCTATTTAGTAGGCGCATCGCCAGGTGAGGTAGTGCGACGTGCGCTCAGTGAGCATGATTTCAAACAACTTGGCCATGCCCCAAAAGTAGACCGTATCGTGTCTTGGCGGGCGCATATCGACAGCGTTGAACATGACATCGTTTTATGTTCGATTAAGGGTGCGTTTGAACTCAATGAGCTGCAGCTTTCCAAAACGCTTAATGTCAGCCGTACGGTCACTCACCAAATATTGCTCTATTTACAGTCTATCGGTTTAGTCGAGAAGATTAAATATAACAGCTGGAGCGTGGTGCCTCTGAATGATCAGCGGTTACATAATCTTTATGAAGCACGTCGCCAATTAGAGCCTTATATGATTGCGCGATCCACACAACATATGCCAGAAAGTGCCATTAAAGGCTATATTACCAAACTCAAACACGCTGCTGAGAGCTATCCTGATATAAAGGGGGAGCTACTGGATGAGTTAGAAAATGATCTCCATCATACCGCCGTTAGTTTAGGTGATAACCAGGAGGTCATGAATATGCTCCGGCGCACGCATCCTATCTTATTAGTCAGTAAACACCTGCTTGGACGAGTATTAAAGCTTCCCGATCAAGATCCTTTCTTCGATGAACATTTATGGATATTTGAAAAAATGCGCCAGCAACAACCTGCACAAGCAGGCAAAGCCTTGGCAACCCATTTAGAGCGTTCAGAATCCAAGGTGCTCGACCGGCTGATTAACTTCCGAGAATCAGGTGATATCGATATACCGCTTTACCTGCGCTAACAACCAAATAACGAACGTGGATGCCCCATCTCTCAATTGAAGCAATGTATCGATCTGCTAAACAAGGATTACGGGAAGCCTTGACGGGCTCATCTAGATAGAGGAACGAATAATGACAACGTCACGTACTATCGGATTTATTGGCACGGGCATTATGGGTGCACCGATGGCAGCACGCTTGGCACATGCAGGACACCAAGTGCTTGTCTGGAATCGAACAAAAAGCAAAGCCAACCGTTTAGAGTCGGTGGGTGCCACCATCGTAGAAAAGCCCGAAGAAGCCGCTGCCGAAAGCGATGTCGTTATCGTTATGCTTAGCTCTGGGCCTGTGTGTGATGAAATCCTGTTGGGCCCTAGCGGCCTACTCAATGCCATGCAGCGTGACGCCACACTTATTGTCATGAGTTCAATACCTGTCGAAACCGCTCGCCGTCAAGCAGAAGAAGCCGCCAAGAGCCAGATTAATTACCTTGATGCGCCGGTTTCCGGCGGTGAGCAGGGAGCGATCGACGGCACGCTGGCCATTATGGTGGGTGGCGATACCGTAAGTTTTAAAGCAGTAGAACCCATTCTCTTATCTCTCGGCAGGCCCGTCCATGTTGGCCCTGCAGGTAGCGGGGAACTTGCTAAGCTCGCCAATCAAATGATTGTGGCCAACACCATTGCTACCGTGGCAGAAGCCATACTATTGGCAGAACAGGGCGGGGCAAACCCCGAGCGAATGCTCAGTGCGCTTGAAGGTGGGTTTGCTGACTCGACCATTTTGCGTATACACGGGCAGCGTATGATTCAGGAAAACTTTACCCCGGGTGGGCCAGCGAAATGGCAATTGAAAGATACCCAGACCGCGATGGCTTTTGCCGACACGCTACATCTTAAGCTACCGGTTTCGTCATTGGTCAACACACTTTTTGCAGAGCTCGTCGATCAAGGGGATGGCGAGTTAGACCATAGCGCCTTAATCAATCAACTCAGACGGCGTAATGATTAAGAGAGCCTGACAACAACAAATTTAGGAGAATAAATACAATGAGCCACCATTACGACGTTCAGGAAATGACTCAATTCAGCACCGCTTTACTTGTGGCAGCCGGGCTCGATGAAGAAAAGGCTCAAGCAGTTGCCGAGATACTCGTCGAAGGCGATTTGATGGGACACACGACTCACGGGCTTCAGCTACTATCCCCTTACCTTGGCGAGATTCAGTCTGGCCGGATGCCTGTGTCAGGTGAGTATGAGGTAATCTCCAAACGCGCTGCCGTGCAGACATGGGATGGTCGTTATCTTCCCGGCCCCTGGTTGATCATTAAAGCAATGGAAACCGCCGAATTGATGGCTCGCTCCTGCGGCACAGGGACAGTCGTGATTCGATGCTCAAATCATATCGCCTGCTTGGCGGCCTATCTGAAACGTGCCACTGATCAAGACCTCGTGGTGGTGATCGAATCATCCGATCCGGCGACTAAGTCGGTTGCCCCGTATGGCGGTTTGCAAGCGACCCACACCCCTAACCCTATCGCTGTGGGCTATCCGACGGCTTCAGGCCCGGTTCTGTTAGATGTCAGCACATCCATTACCACTAATGGCATGGTCGGCCGACTTCACAAACAAAACAGCCAACTGCCGTATCCGTGGCTTAAGGATCACCAGGGCAACGCGACCGATCAACCTAGCGTGCTGTTCGATGAGCCTAAGGGGAGCATCATGCCAATTGGTGGGCTTGACCACGGCCACAAGGGATATGCGCTGGGGCTAATGGTGGAAGCCTTAACGTCTGGGCTCGCTGGATTTGGCCGTGTGCAGGCGCCTGCACAATGGGGTGCCTCGGTCATGGTGCAGATCATGGATCCCGAAGCCTTTGGTGGGCTTGACGCCTTCAAACGCGAAACCGGCGCTTTGGTGGATGCTTGCCGTAACAATCCTGTTGCGGAAGGTAGCCCTCCAGTACGAATTCCTGGCGAGCGCGGGCTTGCCCTCCATAAGCGTTATGCGCAGGAGGGCGTGCCTCTGCCAGACGGTGTTCCCGAAGCTCTAGCCGATTGGTCGGAACGTCTGGGGGTTACTTTCCCTCGGGCGCTGCAATAACAGCCGCTCATGCATAGGTCTAGTGGGCGATATTTCAGGTGTGGTGAACCAACTCATCAGAGGCGACTATGAAACAAGAACGCATCGGATTCATTGGGCTCGGCTTAATGGGCAAGGAAATGGCCAGACATATCGTACGAAACGATTATCCGCTAACGGTTATGGCCCATAGGAATCGATCCCCCCTTGAAGCGCTATGCAAGGAAGGCGCGACGGAAGTTAGCACTCCCGCAGAGATGGCAAGAAATAGTGATATTGTTTTTATCTGCGTAAAGACATCCGAACAGGTCAACGAAATCGTCAGCGGGGCTGACGGTTTAATGGCCGGAAGCCACGAAGGGCTTATTATCGTCGACTGCTCTACAGCTCATCCCGAATCAACTGAGCGCCTTGCGAAAAACGTAGAACATCAAGGGGGGGTACTCGTTGACGCGCCTTTAGCACGCACGCCTCGTGAAGCCAGAGATGGACGACTAAATGTCATGGTGGGTGGCGATGCCTCCACAGTGGCGCGTATTACGCCGGTCATGGAAAGTTTCGCAGAAAACATCTTTCATGTGGGTAAGGTTGGTTCAGCGCATAAACTGAAACTGATTAATAATTTTCTCTCGTTAGGGGCTGCTGCCCTAGTCAGTGAGGCGGCCACTATGGCGGCTGGCATGGACGTTTCACAAGACAAACTCCTGGAAATTTGCTCACAAGGGGGAGCCAACAGCGCGATGCTCGCTCCCGTTATGGAGTGGGTACTGCAGAAGGAGTGCACAAAGTTACAGTTCAGTCTTGGTAATGCTGAAAAAGATATGCGCTACCTGACTGAAACGTTAAACGCCTATCAGCTAGCCCCCCATATGCTGCCACCGCTTTGCGAGTTTCTTACGTTAGCTCGAGACGACGTGGGGGAAGATAGTTTCGTTCCCCAAGCGTATGACAGCTGTATAAAACGCAATAAGATCGTATCCGATTAAGGCCACTAAGATAGCTTCTTGGCTACCTCATATTTCCATATAAAGCCTTCACTCGATAAACGCTTCGGTAGACTCACGATGGCCGTATAGAAACGCATCGGCGACCTGGCGCAGCGGGGCAACATCCACCTCGCTGCGCTTGTTTGCGATCAGCTCGGCAAAGCGCGCATATAAACCTTGATACTCGCGCTCCTCCTCTTCAATGATCAGTTCATCGTCGATGACCAATCGACAGCCGCCTTGGGTGAGACTCAAGCGGCTGCCATCGCTGTGGATATGCATATTCCAGGTGGGCGGGCCGCTCTGGCGAAAATCAAACGTCGCCTCAATGGACGCGCCTTGTGGGTCGGTAAAGGTGAGATCCGCTGCAATCGGAGTTTGCGCATTGCTCGGCACCAGCAGTCGCGCCTGTTGTAGAAAAAACGGCTGGGGCAAGATGGCGGTCGCAATCGACAGAGCATTAATACCGGGATCAAACACGCCCATGCCACCCGGCTGCCAGAGCCACGCTTGGCCTGGGTGCCATACCCGCACGTCCTCTTTCCACTCGATCTCTACCCGCTGCACCTGCCGTTCGGCTAACCACTGCTGGGCCTGGGCAACGCCAGGGGCAAACCGCGAGTGCCAGGCGGCAAACAGGCTAACGCCCTGTTCTTTGGCACAGGCAATCAAGTCCTCCACTTCGCTTAACGTTGCCCCCGGTGGCTTCTCAAGCAGCACGTGCTTGCCACGCATCAGTGCGGCCCGCGCCTGGGAGTAGCGCAGATGGGTCGGCGTGCAGATTGAGACAGCGGTAATTTCAGGGTGGGCGTCTAGCATCGCTTCCAGGTCTTGATAGGCGGGTAGTTCCGGCAGCGAGGCATTAGGATCCGCCGTGGCGACAAGATGGCAGTTTGGGGTGGCGGCTATGGCAGGAAGGTGCTGGTCTCGGACAATTTTACCCACGCCCACTAGGCCGAACTTAAAGCCGGAGCTAAAGCCAGAGTTGAAGTCAGACATACGCTTGCCTTTGTTTTTAACCATTGAAAATGGGTTCAGGGGGTGGTGTGGGGCAGCTCAACGCTGCGCCCTAATGAGCTAACGCTGTGCTCAAGCCCTAGCGCTGCGGCGGTACCTGCCAACACCGCTTGGGACGCTAAAAACGCCTCCCGGGGGCGGCGCAGCCGGATGCTCTCCATCAGTTGACGGTGACGCTCCAGGCTCTCTTCAGGATCTGGGGCGTTCTCGTTGGACATGGAAATCAGCATGTAGATGGAGGGTCGCAGGATATGTGATAGCTGCGCCCAGACAATATTGTGGGTCGCCTTGAAGATCGCCTCGTGAAAAGCGACATCACACTCACTGTGCAGCCGCCGCTCCTCTTCGCAGGTGGCATTGCGTAGATTCTGCCCTAGCCCTTCAAAGGCTTCTTCGATGGCGACTAAATCACGCGCCTTGGCCCGCTTGGCGGCGGTCATCGCCACATAGGGCTCAACGTCCAGACGGAAGGCAAGAATCTCGCGCTGAATATCCGGGTTGGGGGCAGCGTAGCGGGTCAGCCAGTCAGTCACCTGGGCATCAAGAATATGCCACTCTGAGTATTCGCGCACCTTGGAACCATGACCAGAAATCCGCTCAATAATCCCGGCATCGACCAGTTGGCGAAGATCGCTACGCACCGCTGAGCGATTGATCGCAAAGCGTTCGCATAGATCCATTTCTCGGGGTACTAAGTCACCGGGGTGATAGCGCCCACCAAAGATCTCCTCGGCGAGATGTTCGGCAATACTGGGGCGAGCTACTGGCTTACTAGGAGATGACGTCACTGCGATAAGGCCCTATTTCGATTCCTGTCAATCATACCGTACTTGACCGGTCGACTGTTATCGACGGCGTAGCATCGAGCCCCGCCCGCTGTTTCAGTTCCAGCCGCCGTTCATAGAGGCCTTTAGCACCCAGTGTGCCCAGCACCAGAACGCCGCCAACCATGGCCATTGGCGCGGGCTGTTCGGCCAGAATCCACCAGGCCAACAGCGTGCCTATCACCACTTCCAGCAGTATTAGCAGGCCCACTTCGGCGGAGGGCAGATAGAGCGGCCCACGCTGCAGTAGCGTAACGCCGCAAGGCACAATAATCAGGCAGAGCAGGATAACGACAGCAAGCTGGTTGGCTGCAGGCAGGGTTGGTTCGCTGCCCGCCAGCCAAAACAGCCCTGCGGTGCTACCCACAATAAGGCCGTTGAACACCAGCATCGGGCTCATATCCACCCCCGGCCGCGTACGGCAGAGGGTAAAGTTAATCGCCAGGGTCGTTGCCGCCATCAAAGCGAAAGCGTTTCCGACCCAAGAACCTGCGCCCGCGTCATCGAGGGCGATCATGGCGACACCCACCATGCACAGCAATATCGCTAACCAGGTACGCCTTGGCAGACGCTCCTTGAGGATGATCCAGGAGAGCACGGCAGCGATTAACGGCGAACTGGCCAGTATCATCAGTACGTTGCCCGCCTTGGTGTACTGGTTGCCCAGCACGAAACCGCAGGTGGTCAGGCTGAACAGCAGCGCCACGGCGATACCCGTCCAGCCGCAGCGACGGTAGGCTGCCAGAGTGCCGCGGCCATAGCGCATCAGGGCGATCAGTAGAAAACCTAAGCCCGAAAGAAAGCCACGCCACATCAATATCTCGGCATCGGGCAGATCGGCCACTTTAATCAGCAGGGCATCCGGGGCCATGATCAGCGCCCCGCCAGCGGTCAATAGTAGTCCCTGCTGGCGATGCGATAAGGTACTCCAACGACTCATCTTTAGTATTCGCCTCTTCAGTGATTATCCCTGGGCGGATGCTGGCGAGCCACATCGCGGTACTTGGTGGCGGGTTCCAATGTCATACCGCGGTCCAGCGGTTCGACCATGCTGCGCTGGATCTCCTGCCAAGGCGTCTGGTGGCCAGGGTAGCGGTAACCTCCCTGCTGGGCTAAACGCTCCCGGCGGGCTTCCAGTTCACTGGGTTCGATCAGCAGCTGCACCTCACCGCGCTTGAGATCGACCCGCAGACGGTCGCCACTCTCAAGCAGCGCCAAGCCACCCCCGGTAGCGGCTTCCGGGGAGGCATTGAGAATCGACGGTGAACCGGAAGTACCCGACTGGCGACCATCGCCCAAGCACGGCAGCGATTCGATGCCCTGTTTGATCAGCGCCTCCGGCGGCTGCATGTTAACCACTTCGGCACCGCCAGGGTGGCCTACCGGGCCAGCACCGCGCATTACCAGAATGGTACGAGCGTCGATGTTGAGCGCTGGATCATCAATGCGGGCGTGGTAATCCTCGGAGCCATCGAATACCACCACCTTGCCCTCAAAGGCTTCCGGGTCATTGGGGTCATTCAGGAAGCGTTCGCGGAAATCCCGCGAGATCACGCTGGTTTTCATCAGCGCCGAGTCGAATAGATTGCCCTTGAGATTGAGGAAGCCCGCATGATCCACCAACGGGTCGCTATAGCGACAAATCACATCAGTGTCTTGAGTTTCACGGCCCTGCAAATTATCGCCGATGGAGCGGCCATTGACCGTTAGCGCCTCGCCGTGCAGCTTACCGGCAGTGTGTAGCTCATGGAGGATCGCGGGCACACCACCGGCGCGGTAGAACTCTTCGCACAGGAAAGCACCGGCAGGCATTACGTTGGCCAGCAGTGGAATTTCATGGCCCAGGCGCTGCCAGTCATCGTTATCCAGCTCGATGCCTGCATGGCGGGCAATCGCATTGATATGTACCGGCGCATTGGATGAACCGCCCAGTGCCGAGCATGCCACGATGGCGTTCTCAAACGCTTCCCGGGTCAGAATATCCAGCGGGCGCAGGTCTTCCCACACCATATCGACAATCCGCGTACCCGTGTCGTAGGCCACCATTGCGCGCTCTTTATAGGGCGCAGGAATCACCGCCGACCCCGGCAGGCTCATGCCCAGGACTTCCGCCATGGAATTCATGGTAGAGGCGGTGCCCATGGTGTTGCAGTGGCCTATCGAAGGCGCTGAATCGCTGGCGCGGGAAAGGAACTCTGCGTAGTCGATATCCCCAGCTGCCAGCCGCTTGCGAAGCTCCCAGATAATCGTGCCTGAGCCCACCCGCTCGGCGCCACGCCAGCCGTTAAGCATCGGACCACCGGAGAGCACAATGGCCGGAATATTCACCGTTGCCGCGGCCATCAGCGCAGCCGGGGTGGTTTTATCACAGCCGGTGGTCAATACCACGCCATCTAGCGGGTAGCCATGGAGCACTTCCACGATGCCCAAGTAAGCGAGGTTCCGATCCAGCGCAGCAGTGGGTCGGCGCACGTTCTCATGAATAGGATGCATGGGAAATTCAAACGGCACGCCACCTGCGGCGCGAATACCGTCTTTAACCCGCTTGACCAAGTCAATGTGGTGGCGGTTGCACGGGGTTAAATCAGAGCCCGACTGGCAAATACCAATGATCGGCTTACCGCTGGTCAGCTCATCCAGAGTAATACCGTAATTGAGGTAGCGCTCAATACATAGCGCCGTGGTTCCGGGGTGATCAGGGTTATCGAACCAGTAGCGTGAACGCAACTGCTCAGGAGTTATTCGCTGAAAATTGGCCATGGTTCCGCTCCACGCCTAAAGTAAATATACAAGTCGGCAGGCGCGCTTTAGGCACTCAAACTGCCCACCAACACTAACAATGAAGAAAGCTTCCTAAAATGTAGGGAAGAGTTGCCATGACGGTACGCGTTCTTACCCGCGGCGTCGACACATACAAAAGTATATGTTGAACATATATCAAAAACGTTAGACATTCACCTAAGGGAGCAGCACTTACACCTCTATAAGCGAGTGCCGCTTACACACAACAACAATCAACCACGCTGCAGCTTGCTAGGAATATCCCCTTAGCGTAGCGACCTGCAGCACGCCAGGAGAGTGACGACTATGCACCATCTTTGGAAACGCACCCTATTAATGACCGGCGCTACACTGCTCAGCTCAGGCATTGCCTACGCGCAAACGCCTGACCTTTCCGATCCGCCAGAGATAGAGGGCGGTACCGTGGGTGACCACGGCAGCGTCACTCTGCGCATGGGATTGGGCTTGGCGGAAAGCTCGCCTCAATATATCTCTAGCCAATACTTTGCGGATATTCTCGACCAGCGCAGCGAAGGGCGTATCAGCGTTAATATCTTTCCCAACAGCCAGCTTGGCGATGACGTGCAGATGATGGAAATGCTGCAAACCGGTACTCTGGATATGACCTACCCTTCCTCTTCACCCGCTACAGGTTATGTCGAGGAGCTGGCAGTCTTTGACCTTCCTTTCCTACTGCCTACTCGGGAAGCGGCTATAAAGGCCATGCGTAGCGATGCTGCCCAGGAGATGCTTGATGCCTTCGATGGCACTGGTCTAAAAGCCCTGGCATTCTCTGAAAACGGCTTCCGCCAGCTCTCCAATAGTGCTCGTGAAGTCGCTTCACCAGAAGATGTGGCGGGCCTGGACGTTCGTGGCTTGTCTATTCGCACCATGGAGAACCCAGTGCACCTGGCTATTTGGGAAGCGCTGGGCGCCAACCCGACCCCGATGGCATTTGGTGAACTCTTCTCCGCCATGGAACAAGGCGTTGTCGATGGCCAGGAAAACCCTTGGAGCACCATCCTGACCTCCAACTTCTATGAGGTGCAGGATTACGGCTCCGAAACCCGTCACGTTTATACGCCCTTCATCAAGATGATCTCTCAGCGTACCTGGGATCGCCTCGATCCAGAGTATCAGGAACTTGTTCAGGAAGCCGCGCTGCAAGCAGCGGATTACGAAATCCAGCTTTCCAGCGAGTACGACGACTGGGCACGGGATCAGCTTGAAGAGCGAGGCATGCAAATTACCCGTCTTAATGACGAGCAGATTGCCGCTTTCCAGGAAGCCGTGCAGCCGGTTTACGAAGAGTGGGCACCACGCATCGGCGAAGATCTCGTGACTGAATTCCAAGAGATTGCTGAATCGACAATGACCGAGTGATCCCATCCCTGCCGCCGAATAAAAAAGGCGGCAGGATTAATTGGGTAGCATGAGAATTAAGAAGCGTCCGAGAGGCGCTTTTTAAGCTGCATATAGGTGCCGTAGTGGCGGTCGAGGTGGCGCCGCATGGCTGCTTCGGCCGCATCTGGGTCACGAGACTCTATCGCTGCGATGATTTCGGTATGCGCAGCGGTAGCCGCTTTGTCTTCGTCCTTCTGTTGCAGCACCAGCGCGCGGCGATCGTCCAACCACTCAGAGAGCGCCACATGGATAGCATCGAAAATGGGGTTACGGCCAATGCTGGCCAACACGCCATGGAAGTCATTGTCAGAGCGTTTAAAGCGTGCTTCATCACCTATTGCATCGCGATTATCCGCTAATGCATCGCGCAACCTCGCTAGATCCTCCTCGCTGGCATTGCGCGCCGCGTAGCGAGCCAAAGATATCTCGAACATGGCTCGCGCTTCCTGGAAATACTGTTGACCATCGGGCTTAGAAAGCAGCTGTCGGGTTACCCCAGAAAGCCTGGCCATCACCGCCTCAGCGGTGGGACGAATTACCCTGGCGCGGGTACCGCTGTTGATGGCGATAAGTCCTAGCTGTTGCAGGTGGAACAGTGCTTCACGCACCGCGGGTCTGCCAACACCAAACTGCTCCATCAACTCCCTCTCTGAAGGCAGTTGATCGTTTTCACTCAGCCGCCCCTCGAGAATCTCCGCCTCAAGCTGCTCAGCGACCTGTTCCGATAGCGTTTTACGCTCGATCCGGTATCTGCTCATAGGCAGTCACCCCTGGTTAACCTGGAATTTTCCGCCATTTTACTGCATTTCTCATCATTATCCTTCAAACCAGCCGAGATAGCGGCGCTATTTGGTACTGCTCGGCGAGCTCGGCATAGGCTAGTTGATTGGCAGAATCAAGCGGAATGCCTTCGGCGTCGCGCTGAGCCTGGCAGCGCCATTCGCGATCACCTGGTGCCATTACCTGGGCATTGGGTGCAGCAGGCTGGGCGCGCAGGTCGGCTAGATACTCGGCCATTCCTTGCGCAAAAGTGCCTGCATCCGCAAACGCATCCGGTTGCATGACCAGGAAGAAGTGCCCTACCCCGCGAGGCGTCGCCATGTCTGGCCCGCCCATGGGCAGCAGCTTAAAGCCATGCTGCATGCCCGACAGCATCGAACTCAGAACCTCAACCATGCCACCCAATCCCGCGCCCTTGAAGCCGAAGCCGCTACCACCCAGCGGTAACAGTGCGGCCACTTCACCAGGAACGCGGCTTACCTGCCCGGCAGCATCCGCCGCGACCTGGTCAGGCAGTTCACGCCCAATCGCCCCGTACTGCTGCACGCGATTCCAGGGCACCGAGCTGGTCGCCATATCCAGCAGGTAAGGCGACTCGCCCGCCACCGGCGCCGCAAAGGCGATGGGGTTGGTACCGTGAAAGGGCTTGGCGCCCTCATGCAACAGCACGAAAGGATCCGAATTGCAGAACGCCATGCCGAGATAACCGCGCTCAGCCGCTGCCAACGCATAGCACCCCGCCGCACCGAAGTGCGACGAGTTGCCCACCGCAACGGCGCCCATCCCCACCGTTTCGGCCATCGCCATGGCGTGCTCCATGGCGGTATAACCCGCGAGGTGCCCCAACCCGTCGTCAGCATCCAGAAAACCGGTCGCCGCAAGGCGCTGGTGGAACTGCATGTCGGGCGCGCCGTTGATCCGCCCGCCCTTGAGCGCCTGCAGATAGTGGGGCAGCAGACGCAGGCCATGGCTGTCGGTGCCCATACGTGAGGCGGTAATCAGCGCGCGAGTGACCGCGTTTGCTGATGCCTGATCAGCACCTGCCGCCTTCAGAACGGCTTGCATGAAGCGGGCAAGGTCTTCGCGAGCGACGCGAAAATTTGACGACGTATCTCTCATTAATCGATAGCTCCTGGTTTCAGTCGGGCTACTGGCTGACCATTGGCCAGCCCCGGTAATGCTTAACGATAAATCAGTGTTGGCAGCCACAGCGAGATAGCTGGAATGAAGGTAACCAATAGCAATGCGATGACCAGCGGCACCAGGAACGGCAGCGTGCCACGCATGCATTTCTCGAAGGAAATTCCGGACACTCGCGACAGTACATACAGCACCATGCCTACCGGCGGCGTTAACAAGCCGATCATCAGGTTTAGCACCATGATCACGCCAAAGTGCACCGGATCGACACCCGCAGTAATGGCCACCGGCAACAATACCGGCACCAGGATGGTGATCGCCGCGATGGTCTCCATAAAACAGCCCACCAGAATCAGCACCAGGTTGATGATGATCAGCGTGGCTATGGGGTTATCGGCAAATGGCCCGAGCAGGGTCACGACATGCTGCGTGACTTGGTTGCTGGTCAGGATCCAGGCAAATATCGAGGCACCAGCGACGATCAGCAGGATCACGGCAGTGGTTTCAATAGTTTCCATGCTCACCTTGAGCAGGCGGCGCCAGGTCAGGCTACGATAAACCACTCCCCCCAGCACCAAGGCGTAGACCACCGCAGCAATCGCCGCTTCGGTAGGAGTGAAGGCCCCCGACATTATGCCGCCGACGATGATGACCGGTGTTAAGAGTGACAGGAAGGCGCGCTTGAACGTATGACCAAGCACCGGAAACGAGAACACCGCATCGCGGGTATAGCCGCGCCGCCGTGAAATGATCGTGATCATGACCATGAGTACCAGCCCCATTAACAGGCCCGGTACCAGGCCGGCGACGAACAACTGGCCGACCGACACCGAGGCCATTACACCGTAGATAACCATCGGCAGACTCGGCGGAATAATCGGGCCAATGGTCGAAGATGCCGCGGTGATACCCACCGAGAACTCCTCGTCGTAACCGGCATCTTTCATGGCCTTGATTTCAATGGTACCTAGCCCCCCTGCATCGGCGACTGCGGCTCCTGACATGCCGGAAAAAACAATGCTGGCGCCTACATTGACGTGCCCCAGACCGCCACGCATCCAGCCCATCAATGCCTTGGCAAAGTCAAATATCCGCACGGTAATACCACCATTGTTCATTAGGTTACCGGCGAGTATAAAAAACGGAATCGCCAACAGGGGAAAGCTGTCGACGCCGTTGATCATGCGATGCATCACGACAACATCGGGTACTCTGCCGGTCAGCAGCACATACAGCAGGCACGAGCCGGCAAGACTAATGGCGATCGGCACCCCCATCACCAGCAGGGTAAAGAGCGCCGCAAACAGGAACAGTAAATAGTGCTGGGTGGCGGCCAATGCGATACAGCCGAGTATCGCGACAGCCGCGACCAATGGCGGTACTATCGCACCGCCGCGCCTCACAGCCAGAATGTTGGGCATTGGGGTGATCTCCGAGAGAGTAGCGTGTTGGCGTGTTGTTATTGGGTATTGAGCAGTTCACTGGTGCCCGAGCGCCAGTGACGAATAGCCACCTCCACCCCTCTCACCAGCATGATGATAAAGCCCACCATCACCAAGTAGTAAAGCCAGCTTTTAGGGATATCCACCGAGGTCATCATGGCACTGGTACGATCAGCCAGTTTGAAGGTGATCCAGGCCATGCTGGCGAAGAAGGCAATATTGATCAGGTCTACCAGCGTCGACATCACGCGCCCCAGCCACCCCGGCATGTAGCGATAGAAAAATTCCACTGCGATATGCGATCCCTTTCGCACGGCCATGGTGCTGCCCATAAAGCCCACCATAACCAATAGATAGCGCGCCATCTCCTCCGTCCAGGCGATGGAATTACCCAGCACATAGCGGCTGAAAAACTGCATAAAGACATCCAGTGCCAGTAGCCAGAAGATCCCAAGCGTCAGGAAATCCTCCAGGGCATAGTCGTGAATGTTGAAGGAATCATCGTCGAGACCTGCAAGGCTGGTCTCGTCAGTAGAGTCAGTTTGGCTCATGGAAGGCTCCCGCTTCGCCCCACCCGAGGCTTGGGCGGGGCGAGTCTTGGTCTACGAAAAAAACGATCCCGGAAACGTACGGATTCTGGAAAACTCAGGCCTCACGGCATTACCGTCCGATAGTCTGATTACTGGCCGATAGCCTGTAGACGATCATAGGTTTCCTGATCCCAAGTCGCCGCTTCACCGTTATGGGCAGGAATCGTGGCTTCGCGGAAGGGTTCTATATCGACTTCGTTGACGGTCACACCCTGCTCTTCGAACCAAGCCACCAGCTCTTCCTCGGATTTCAAGATATCTTGAGTGATGCGCTCGCCGGCTTCGGTGTAGACCTCACGGAAAACCTCACGATCCTCCTCGGAGAGGCGATTCCACAATGGGCCACCGGCGATGGTGATTAGCGAATCGGTGATATGCCCGGTCAGATTGATATAGTCCTGCACCTCATGAAACGCTTTGGCGCGAATGGTCGGCAGTGGGTTTTCTTGAGCATCCACCACACCTTGCTGCAGCGCCAGATAAACCTCGGAGAATGCGATCGGAGTGGGGTTGGCGCCCACCGCTTCGGGGAACATCATGTACATTGGCGCATTGGGCGTACGAATTTTCAGGTCTTGCATGTCCTCCGGCGTATTGATCGGTTTGTTGGAGGTTACATGGCGACGCCCGTAGTAGTTCATGGCCAGCGGTACGTTACCGGTTTCATCCTGGTAGCCCTGAGCGATTTCTTTGAACAGGTCGCTATCGGCATAGGCCTGCCAATGGTCAAAATCGCGGAACATATAGGGCGCGCCAGCGATACCCACCGGGCCATAGAAACGACCGGCAAATTGGTTGCCGGTGTAGATCAGATCAACCGTGCCAAGCTGTAGGCCTTCGTTGATGTCCGACTCCTTACCCAGTGACGACGCCGGGTGGACACTGATCGAATAACGGCCATCAGTACGCTCCTCGATTTCATCTGCCGCCCACAGTGCCCACTCGTGGTAGGGCTCGGATGTCTCATAGACGTGAGCAAAGGTGAGTTCTTCTTGCGCATGCACAGCACCGGTCACTGAGAGACCACCGGCGATAAGCGTAGCGGTCAGCAGGCGGGCCATCTTAAGCGAGTGTTGGCGTTTGTGACTCATCGTGTACTCCTCACAACCATTGGATTTGTTGTTGGATAGTGTGATTTGCTGCTATTTATTGTGATGTATTTGGTTATTTTTTAAGCGGCGGCAACCAACGTAACCGATCATAGTGCTATATACGTGTCATACCACCAGCTTCAAACTTAGTTGGCTGCCCGCAATCGCGCAACTATCCAGGTAACGATTTTAGTAGTGCCTATGATGATTCAAGCCGTGGAGCGAACTGATGGTATAAGCGCACCAGCAGTTGAGGATCGCCAAAGCCACCTGCTTTAGTCATCACTCGCTTTCGCCTATCGCCATCCATACTCCCTAGTGCCACCCCGGGTGACCACTCCGTCTCGACAGAGATATAACTCACCCCCAGTTGGGTCAATACGGCCATGGCGATATCCCCGCCGGTTAAAAATAGCAAACACGGATCATCGTCCCGCCAGGCAGACGTAAGGTCGGCCACTTTGGAAGCCATCGACTCGGCGACTTGGTTTGCCGTGCATTCCTCACTCTCTCCGGGCACGACCACATAGGTCCCTAAGGCCGGGCTACTATTACAAGGTGTAGCAGAGGGCTCGGTACACGCTTTAATCACGGCCAAACCGGGCACGTATTGTCGCAACTGTTGGAGCTGTTCGGCAGCACGAGGGCTTCTAGAACCGATGGCATAAAGCACTGTATTTACGCTATTCAACGCTCGAAATGGTGCATCAGGCCGCCCGAAAAAACGCTGGGCGATAGCCGTTGCCAGCCCCGCAGCCCCCGCCATTGCTCGGCGGCAGCCAGCACTCGACACGAGCTGATAGAGCGCAGCAAGCTCCTCGTCGCTTTGGGCATCGGCGATACAGTCCCCATTAGGGAGTTGAACGCCCTGACCAGAGCGATAGCGCTGCAGCGGTTGTCCGCTGACGGCAAATGCCTGATCAATGGGGCCGATCAGAGGCGTTGAGAGGGCATCCTGTTGGTAGGTGGTATCAGCCAGTGGAATGCCGTCCACCCACACTTCGGCATTACGCACTGTTCGCCCCTGGGCCGGTACCGCGGGAGCCAGCAGCAGGGGAAAGCCAAGCGCTTCCCGCAGTGCCGTGCACTCTGCGACTACTTGGCCACGCAGGGTTGAATCGACTTTCTTGAACCACTCCTGCGGCGCGACTCGCGTGAGCAAACGCACTGCTTCGCTTACCCGAAGCGCCGCCTCCTCAGATTGCAGATGGCGGGACTGGGTATTCACGGCGATGACCTCTGGCCACTGACCTTGCCATGCCTCTAGCGTTGTCGCTAATGCCTCCAGGCTAATCACCACGCGGACATCTGCGCCTCGCGCGGCAAAGGGTGCTGAAGTGTCCAGCGCGCCCGAAAGATCATCGGCAATAATCGCCAATCGGCAGCCGCTCATACCTTGGCGCCACTGGCTAACCGTCGCGCATAGGCAATCGCTGATCCCATGTTGGCGGCATCGGCTTTGCCCTGCCAGGCAATATCAAAGGCAGTGCCGTGATCCACCGAGGTGCGCTGAAGCGGCAAGCCAAGGCTGACATTGACCGTGGTATCAAAAGCAATCAGTTTGACGGGGATATGGCCCTGGTCGTGATACTGGGCAATAACCAAATCGAACTCGCCTTTCGAAGCGCGGTAAAACACCGTATCCGCAGAGATCGGCCCGCTCACATCAAAACCCCGTTCCCGCAAGCGTTCCACCGCTGGGGCGATACAGCGACTATCTTCGTCGCCAAAAATCCCTCCTTCACCGCAGTGCGGATTAAGGCCTGCCACGGCAATGCGCGGAGCCTTCATGCCCAACGCGAGCAAGTGCGCGTGTCCTGCTTCAACGGTGGCAATGATGCGTTCAGGGGTCACTCGGTCGATCGCATCACGTAGCGACACGTGAGTGGATACATGTAGCGTCGAGAGCGTCTCAGATGCCAGCAGCATAAACGACGAGGGCGCACCGGTCAGCGATGCCAACATTCCGGTGTGGCCATCGTAATGGTGCCCGGCTTCATGCAACGCCGCCTTGTTCAGCGGGGCGGTGACAATCACCTGCGCCCGCCTCGCCTGCACCAATTCCACGGCTTTATGAACGCAGCGAAACGCCATATCACCCGCACCGGCGCTAATTTGACCATCAGCAATCTCAACGCCTTCCGGCACCTCGACCACAGCGACCGCCACACAATCCTTATCACTCTCTGCCTGCTCCAATGGCACGAACTCAAGTACAGCACCAACACTCGCCGCTGCACGGCGATAAATAGCCGGGTCACCGATGACCATCGCCGTGGCACGTTCGGTGGCTGACATAGCACTCAGCGCGCGGCAAATAATCTCAGGGCCGATGCCAGCAGGGTCGCCCATGGTGATAGCAATTTCATAACAGCGTGGGGAGCGATTCATGGCATTAACTGCCCGCCGTTGACCTCAATGATTTGACCAGTGACATAGCCACTGAGCGTATCTGTCGCCAGAAAAACGTACGCACCCACGCACTCTTCCGCCGTGCCCAAACGCCCCATGGGAATCGATGCCCGAGCTGCGTTTAGATGAGCATCGCTTGAGTGGCGTTCATGAAAATCGGTCGCAATCGTACCGGGGGCCACAGCATTCACGCGGATATTATCCCCGGCAAGCTCCTTGGCCATATTTCGCGTTATCGTGCTCACAAAACCTTTTGCTGAGGCGTATAGTCCAGCGCCTCCCCCGCCGCCATTACGTGCGGCAATCGAGGTAGTGTGAATAATATTGCCACCGCCTGCGTGGCGAAAATGCGGTAGCGCCGCCCGACTAGCCATAATCACTGAACGGACATTGAGATCCATGACCCGGTCATATTGGTCATCGTCCATCTCATCTAAGCCAACCCGGCCCATCATGTCCCCCGCGTTATTGATCAACAGGTCTAAACCGCCCAGACGCTCGGCGGCATCGTCGACGAGTTTTTGGGTCTCGCTGGTGTGGCTGACGTCTGCTTTAACGGTAAAGGCGTCCCCACCCGCATCGCGAATCGCCTTAGCCACCGCTTCAGCGGGCGCTTCACTGTTGTGATAGTGCACCGCTACGTGCGCTCCCAACGCCCCCAGCTGTTTCGCAACCGCCGCGCCAATGCCACGGCTAGCACCGGTGATAAGTACTCGCTTACCGTTCCACTCGTCTAACATGAAATTCTCCTTAACACTTTTGCTTTTATTGTGAGAGCCACACTTAGCGAAACCGTCGTCCTCTAGATAGATTTAACTATCGACCCGAAATGGAGCGGTGCGCTAAAGTAAGCAATGAACTGGCATACCTGTCATACAAAGCGACATCTATAACATGATAGGCGATGGCGTGTTTAGCGCCAGTCGCCTACCACTGCTAACGATTAAAACTAATTCTAAGAGCGAATGGAGAAGTACATGAATCCACTTTCATCGACGGACACACTTCCCGCCGACCGGGGTAACGCGCTGCTGGTTGGCCGCGTTTGGCTGGAGGGCAGCCATCCTGGCCCCGCGCTAGTGACCGTCAACAACGGTCAGGTGATCGACATTACCGCCTATGGGCCCACCATGGCTGACCTGCTGGAACGCGACGACCTACAAGCGGTAGTGCAGCGAGCGGAAGGCCCCAACCTAGGTAGTGTCGAGGCACTGCTGGAAAACTCTCAGTTACCCCAACCACAAGCGCCCTACCTGCTAGCCCCCTGCGATGTTCAGGCCGTTAAAGCCTGCGGCGTCACCTTCGCTGTGAGTTTGTTAGAGCGAGTGATCGAAGAGCAAGCGGGCGGCGACCCGGCACGAGCGGTGGAGCTGCGCAACGACCTGCAGGCACTGATCGGCACCGACCTTTCCAAGATTGCGCCGGGTTCTGAAGAGGCGATGTCGCTTAAAAAAGCGCTTCAAGCGCGCGGTGGGTGGTCACAATATATGGAAGTCGGCATCGGCCCCGATGCGGAGGTATTTACCAAAGCCCAGCCACTCTCATCAGTTGGTTTTGGCACCCCGGTGGGCTTGCACCCGTCCTCGCAGTGGAATAATCCCGAGCCGGAAATTGTCCTGGCAGTAGATAGCCACGGCCAAGTGCGCGGCGCGACTCTGGGTAACGACGTTAATCTGCGCGATGTGGAAGGGCGCAGCGCTTTGCTGTTAGGTAAGGCAAAAGACAACAACGCCTCCTGCTCCATTGGCCCCTTCATTCGCCTATTTGATGACCATTTCGATATCGACAGCGTGCGCAACTGCCAGGTATCGCTACGTATCGAGGGTGAGGATGACGACTTCTTGCTCCAGGGCGAGAGCGATATGCGCGAAATCAGCCGCGACCCGCTGGACTTGGTAAGCCAAACCATCGGCGACCACCACCAATATCCGGATGGTTTTATGCTGTTCCTCGGTACCATGTTTTCGCCCATTCAGGATCGCGACGGGGAAGGCCAGGGCTTTACCCATCACCTGGGTGATCGCGTCACCATCACCACCCCGGCCCTGGGCGCCCTGGTCAACCGGGTAGGCAGAAGCGATCAATTGCCGCCCTGGACCTACGGTATTCGCGAACTGATGCGCCACTTAGCGCGCCGCTGATTCTAACAATCCATACGCCACTCATATCACAGCCTAGGAGCGCACAATGACAACCATCACTCGCGTCGAGATCCAGGATATTCGTTTTCCCACCTCGCGTTCTCTGGATGGCTCGGATGCCATGAATGCCGCGCCGGACTACTCCGCCGCCTACGTCATCCTGCACACCGATGACGCCAGCCCCGAGGGGCACGGCTTAACTTTTACCATTGGCCGCGGCAATGAGATTGTGGTTACCGCTTTGCACTCCCTAGCGCCGCTGATCGAGGGACGAACGCTTGAGTCGATGACCGACGACATGGGCACCTTCTGGCGGGAAATTACCGGCGACAGCCAGTTGCGTTGGATTGGCCCCGATAAAGGCGCAATTCACCTAGCCACCGCCGCCATCGTCAACGCCGTGTGGGATATGTGGGCGAAAAACGAAGGTAAGCCGGTGTGGAAGCTGCTGGTGGATATGACCCCGGAACAGCTGGTGCGCTGCCTTGATTTCCGTTTCGTCACCGACGCGCTAACGCCGGAAGAAGCGATCTGTCTGCTGCGCCGTCAGGCCTCCGGCAAAGAAGCCCGCGAAGCCGAAATGCGCCACGATGGCTACCCCGCCTACACTACTTCAGCGGGCTGGCTGGGTTACAGCGACGAGAAAGTGCGCAGTCTGGCGCGTGAAGCGCTGGCCGAAGGCTGGACTCACTTCAAACAGAAGATTGGCGGCGACATTGAAGAGGATGCCCGCCGAGCGGCGCTGCTACGCGAAGAGATCGGTTGGGACAACGTGCTGATGATGGACGCCAACCAGGTGTGGGAAGTCGACGAGACGATCACCAAGATGCGTCGGCTGGCCGAATTTGACCCGCTATGGATAGAAGAGCCCACCAGCCCTGACGACATTCTCGGCCACGCCGAAATCCGCCACCGGGTTGCGCCTATCGGCGTCGCCACTGGCGAGCACTGTCAAAACAAAGTGATGTTCAAGCAGTTCTTCCAGGCGGATGCCATCGACTACTGCCAGTTGGATGCGGCACGTTTGGGTGGGCTTAACGAAGTGATTTTAGTAACGCTGATGGCCGCTAAGTTCGGCGTGCCGATTTGCCCCCACGGCGGTGGCGTTGGTCTTTGCGAATACACCCAGCATATCTCCCTATTCGACTATATCGCGGTATCCGGCAGCCTTGAAGGTCGCGTGCTTGAGTATGTGGATCACTTGCACGAACACTTTATCGACCCGGTAGTCATCAACCGTGGCCGCTACCAAGTGCCTGAAGCGCCAGGTTACAGTATCGCCATGCACGCAGAATCCCAAGCACAGCACCGCTTCCCCGAGGGCGCGGCCTGGAAGGAAGAGAAGTAATGACAGACACCACCTCCTTTCTAAATGAGCTAACCAGCCTGCTCGGCGAGCGAGGCCTGCTGCGCGAACCAGACGCCATAGCGCGCTACGTTAGCGACTGGGCGGGGGATACGCTGGGCACACCGCTGGCGGTGGCCCGTCCGGCTAACACGGAAGAAGTCGCCGAGGTGGTAAAGCGCTGCTACGCCCAAGGAATCGCGATGACGCCCCAGGGCGGCCATAGCGGTCTGGTGGCGGGCGCCTTGCCCGCCGCCAACGGTCAGGAGTTGGTGATCAGTCTTGAGCGCTTAAATAGCGTGCGTGCCATTGATCCGATTAACTTCACCATTACCGTAGACGCTGGCTGCATCCTTGAGAACGTCAAGCTGGCGGCTTTTGATCATGACTGTGACTTTCCGCTCTCGCTGGGCGCCCAAGGCAGTTGTCAGATTGGTGGCAATATTGCCACCAATGCGGGCGGACTTAACGTACTCCGCTACGGCATGATGCGCGAGCTGGTGCTGGGGCTTGAAGTGGTGCTGCCCGATGGGCGCGTCTGGGAAAGCCTGAATGCGCTGCACAAGGACAACCGCGGTTACGACCTTCAGCAATTGTTTCTGGGTAGTGAAGGTACGCTGGGTATTGTTACGGGCGCAGTGTTAAAGCTTTCACCACGCACTACCCAGAACCGGACTGCTCTACTGGGCCTACCCTCCGTCCAGGCGGTCATCGACCTGTATGGTCTGGCGCGCCGGGAGTGCTGCGACCTGCTGACGGCTTTTGAGCTGATTCCTCGCCGCTGTATCGAACTGGCGATTGAAGCGACGCCAGAGCTGCGTGACCCGCTTGAAGACGCGTACCCCTGGTACGTGCTGATGGAGGTCGCGGCCACGGGGCCAGTGGATCTGGGTTCGATGTTGGAAGCGCTGCTGGAAACCGGCATGGAGCGCGAGCTGGTGCTGGATGGCGCGCTGGCTTCCAGCGACACCCAATCCGCCCAGCTATGGCAGTTCCGTGAAAGCATGCTGGAAGGCCAGCGGCGGCGCGGTGAGCACCTGCGTACCGATATCTCGGTGCCCATCTCGGCGATACCCGACTTCGTTACCCGGGCAAGCGAGGTGGTGATGGTAGCATCACCCGAGTGCGAAATTATTGCCTACGGGCATGTGGGCGACGGCAATCTGCACTTCAACATTCTACCGCCCACGGCAATGACGGATAGCGATAAGAAAGCCCACCTGCACGACCTGGAGGAGCGGCTGTTTGAGGTACTTGACGGTTTCAACGGCAGCATCAGCGCCGAGCACGGCATTGGCCGCACCAAGCAGGCACCCTACCTGGCACGGCTATCGCCTGTTGAGCGGGAACTGGTCAGCGGCGTTAAGGCGCTGTTCGACCCCAAGGGGTTGATGAATCCAGGCAGGATCTTGCCTACCGTAGAGTAACCCCGACGCTTTGTTCATTCGTGCCTGAACCGCTCCGCCAGACCGCGCAGGGCATTGGCATAGAGCAGGGCATCGATACCCACCCCAACAAAGGTGCAGCCCGCAGCAAGATAGCCGCGGGCTGCCTGCTCATCCACCGTCACGATACCTGCGGCCTTTCCTGCCGCACGTATTGTGGTGATGGCATCGTTAATCGCCGCGGTGACGTCAGGATGACTGGCGTTGCCCAGGTGCCCCATTGAGGCCGATAAATCCGCCGGGCCAATGAACACCCCATCGACACCTTCTACTGCGGCGATTGCCTCCAGATTGGCAAGTGCCTGGGGGCTCTCTACCTGCAGCATTAGGCAGATTTCGTCATCGGCGCGGGAGAGGTAGTCTTCTGCCTGCCCCCAGCGCGAGGCGCGTGCCAGCACATGACCAACGCCGCGACTACCGCGGGGTGGATAGCGTGTGGCCGCCACCAGTTGGGCAGCCTGCTCAGCCGTTTCCACCATGGGGATTAACAGGTTCTGAACGCCAATATCCAGGTAGCGCTTGATCAGCACCGTATCCCCGGTGGGCGGGCGCACCACCGGGTGGCTACCATAGGGGGCCAGTACCTGTAGTTGGGCAAGCAGGCTCGATACATCGTTGGGAGCATGCTCGGCATCAAGCAGCAGCCAGTCAAAGCCTGCCGTGGCGGCAATCTCCGCGGTGTAGGCGCTCGCCAAGCCGAGCCAAATCCCCGTTTGGGGCTGTCCCGCCAGCAGCTGCTGCTTAAACGCGTTGTGCGGCATTTTCATTCGCTTTCCTTTTCATCAATACCCCATAACGTCTGGCAGCCAAGTAGCCAGCCCCGGCACAGCGATGAGCAGTAGAATGGTAGCGATAATCGGCAGTAAGAACGGCATGATCGCTGTGACGACCTGGCCGTAGCGCAACCGTGTGATGCCCACCATCAGGAACAACACGGTGCCAAAGGGCGGGGTAATAACCCCTACTGAAAGCGTGATCACCATCACAATACCGAAATGCACGGGGTCTAATCCGGCACTTAGCGCCGCGGGAACCACAATCGGGGTAAAAATCAGGATGCTTTCAATCACCGACATAAAGCAGCCGATAAGCAGGAAGAACAGCGCAAAGCAGAGCAACAGCAGGATCGTTGGCATATCGATGCTGGCCACCTGCCCCGCCAACGCCTGAGGAATTCCCATACGCACCAGGATCCAGCCATAAAAGCTGGAGACCGCAATAATCAGCAGGATCACTGCACTGAACATCAGGGTACGGCGGAAAGCGTTATAGAGGTCTCGCCAGTTCAAGTCACGGTAGATCAGCCCGCCTAGAATTACCGCGTAGAGCGAGGCAATAGCACCCGCCTCGGTGGGTGTGAAGAAACCACCCCAAATACCACCGACGATAATCGCCGGCATCATTAATGGCAAGATGGCACGCCTACCGGTGCGGGCGACTTCGCAGGCATCAAAGGGTGTGGGCTTGGGCATCACTACCTTGCCACTGGCAGCCAGTAGCACGGTCATCCCCATCAGCAGCAGCGCCATCAAAATACCCGGCAGTAGCCCCGCCATAAACAGCCCGCCAATGCTCACATTGGCTAACCAGCCGTACACAACCAAGGCAATACTGGGCGGCAGAATCGGCCCAATAACGCTGGAAGCAGCGGTAACACCGGTGGAGTAATCCAGCGCATAGCCACGCTCTTTCATAGCTTTGATTTCAATGCTGCCAAGCCCTGCGGCATCGGCAACGGCAGTGCCCGACATAGTGGCAAAAATGGAGCTGGCCACCACATTCGCGTGACCCAGGCCGCCCTTGGTAAAGCCCACCAAGGCAGTGGCAAAGTCAAAAATGCGCGTGGTGGTGGAGCCGATATTCATAATATTGGCGGCCAGAATAAACAACGGTATCGCCAGCAGGGTAAAGTTATTGAGCGTTTGCACCATGCGCAGCGGCAGTAACTCAACGGGCAGCCCGCCGGTGCCGGTAGCCACCAGGGCGATAAAGGAGGTCACGCCAATGGCGACCACCACAGGCAAACCAATGGCCATCAGTACTAACAGGCCACCGACGAAAATCAGTAGTTCGGTCATGGTTGAGAAGCCTCCTCTTCATGGGACGTTTCCAACCACGCCACCGGGCCTCGCAACGTTTGCCAAAGGGCAATCAGCGCCATGCCCACAAAGCTGAAAAAGATGCCGTAATAGAGATAGCTGAAGCTGATACTTAACGAGACGGTTTTATTGTTGGCGCTCATGTCCGACATGATCCATGCACCCCAAGCAGCAAGCGCAAAAAAACCGCAGGAAACCAGTGCAGTAAACCGATACTGAATATTCTTACCCAGCCCGGAAAGCTTGTGGCTAAACAGATCGACCACCAGGTGTTCACTGCGCACCCACGCCGATAGCGAGCCAAAGCCAATCGCGTAGATGGCCAACATAGACGCTACTTCTTCGGTCCAGGGCATACCCAGCCCCAACAAGTCGCGGGCAATGACCGCCGCCACGATCAATAGCAGGATGGCCGCCATTAACGCCACGCCTACCCCATCGCACAGGCGGGTGACGCCGCGCAGCGTATAGAAAGCGATTCGATCCGGCCCTTGGCTGGGCGCTACAGCGTCTTCCACAGCAGAACTCCTTACCCTGACGTCTTTTTTTTGGTTATGAAAACTTATTTGTCATGAAAAACTGGCTTGTCTTGTAAAACAGCGACGGCCCAATGGGCCGCCGCTGTTTTTGCCAAAGGTGTGTTACTCGCTCTGGTTACCCAGGGCATCTTCACGAACACCGTCGGCCATTTCGGCCATGACACGATCAATCGCCGGTAACGCGGCTTCGCGGAAAGCGGCAATATCAGGCTCAATAACCGTCATGCCTTCATCCTGCAGCGCTTCCAGGTAGTACTCATCGAGTTCGCGTTCACGCTCTGTGCCATGCTCACGGGCGACATGAATGGCCTCTTCGATCAATGCCTGGTCGTCTGACTCAAGCCCTTCCCACCAGCGCGCACTTGCCACCCAATTCCACGGAAACTGAACATGGCTGGTCATAATGATGTGATCCTGTACTTCCCATAGACGGCGGGTATAGGGCGATGAGAGCGAGTTCTCGTGACCATCAACCTGCCCCGTTTGCATGGCAAGGTAAATTTCGGGAGCGGGCACATTGACGACCTGGGCGCCGATCTCTTCCCACACTTCCATCCATACTGGCAGCGCAGGAAGGCGCATGCGGAAACCATCAAGATCTTCCGGGGTTTCGATGGCTTTATTGGCGGTCATGTGGCGCGGGCCGCGGTGCTGGGTGCCGAAGTATTTAAGGCCGCCCTGACTCTCCGCCTTTTCAATCAACGCCTGGCCGGAGGGGCTCTCCATATAGGCATCGACTTCGTCCCAGGTTGAGAACACAAAGGGCACAGTAATGGCATCGTATTCAGGCGCGTACTGCTGGCGCCAGTTACCGCCAGTGATAGAGAGCTGGGTTTGACCAAGGTTCAGTAGTTCCAAAACGGCATTTTCGCCGCCCAATGAACCCGCCAGGAAGGGACGAACATCGAAACGACCCGGTGCCTGTTCTTCTAAGTACTCAGCAAAGCGCTCCACCGCTGCGCTTTCCGAACCGCCCTCACTCATGGTGTTGTGAACTTGGATTTCGATAGGATTCGCCAAGACGAACGGCGCCGTCGTTAGCATGCCTAGGGTAGCCAGCGTGGCAAGCAGTTGTTTCCGCATGGGATAGACTCTCTACGGTTGTCGTTATTGGGTGTGGTTCTTGTAACTTTCAGGTAACGCTTACGTGATCTTGAAACATGCATCCCAAGGGCTCAAATCGACGTTCAAGAAGGCTGACTTCGTAAAACACGATGGCTAGAAACGCTGCTATAACGGGCTTTTAAATCCATTCCATCACGGCCGTACGACCAAAGATGAATACCGAGCTCCTTTAATCAACCACTGTTTAGCTTGCTTTAGGCCATTGAAAGGGTAGCTATTGGAGCTTTGCTTTCTCAAACCACGAAGCCATAAGGAGAATTTCTTGAGCTATTGCTCATCCTCTTTCTGGGTAAGGTGATCCACCAAATGCCGGGCAGTCACATGCAACGAGGCATAGCGACGCATGCCAATCACCAGTTCGCGCTGAGCCCATGGATCGCTAAGCGGGATACTTTTAAGCTGTAAGTCTCCCAGATCACGATAGATGGTTTGCTCAGGCAGTACGCCAACACCCATACCATGGTGGATCATGCGGCAAATGGCATCGAAGCTGCGTACCTGAATACGCATTCGCAGTGCTTTACCCGCTAGGTTAGCCTGCTCGTTCAACAGCGACTGCAGCGAGGCATCCTGCTGCAAGCCGATAAAATCGAAAGCTAGCGCTTCATTAAAGGCGATGCTTTCACGCCCAGCCAAAGGATGATCGATAGGGGTCATTAACACGAGTCGATCTTGTCGATAGGAGAGCTGTTGAAGGTCAGGCGCCGCTACATGGCCAGCAAAGATACCGATATCGGTCAGTCCGTCGCGAACGGCAGCGATAATTTCGCTGCTGACCCGCTCCTGAAGATCAATTTTGATTTCCGGGTAGAGGCGTGAGAAGGCGCTGAGATCCTGGGGAAGAAAGGCAATGATCGCCGAAGTATTGGAGTGGATACGCACATGGCCGCGGACGCCTTCGCCATACTCGCTGAGCTCGGCCTGCAGGCGTTCAATGTTATCCATAATACGTCGGGCATGATGCAAAAACGCCTGACCTGCGGGAGTCAGTTCTACACCTCTGGGGCGACGATAGAGCAGCGTGGTGCCGACCAACGCTTCCAGGTCACTTATGCGTTTGCTCACCGCGGCGAGAGCTAAGTGTTCACGCTCCGCCGCCGCCGTCAGTCGACCCTCATCCGCCACGGAGATAAACAGTTTAAGGGTGACAAAATCAAAGCGGCGCATCCTACGAACTCCTTGAAAGCAAGCTCCCTATGGTAGCCCACACCTTCGCCAGCCACGAACCCTTTGTTACCCATTGCCTAATTGTCGCCCCTGATTAGCTCACGCATGCTGGCTAATAGTGAACACTCAATGATAAGAGAGAGCCTTAATGAATGCTTCCGAAGCGCGCCAGCTTCCGCTACAGGGCTTAAAAGTACTTGAGCTTGGCCAACTGATTGCAGGGCCTTTCGCCACCAAACTGCTGGGCGAATTCGGTGCCGACGTGATTAAAATCGAGCCCCCCGGCACCGGCGACCCACTTCGCAAATGGCGAATGATTGAAGACGGCACCTCGCTGTGGTGGCACGTCCAAACCCGCAACAAGCGCTCGGTCGCGTTAGATTTACGCAGCGAAGAGGGGCAAGGCCTGGTGCGCCAGCTCGCAGCCGAGGCCGATGTAGTGGTGGAAAACTTCCGCCCCGGCACCTTAGACAACTGGGGGCTAGGCTGGGAAGCGCTCTCCCAACTCAACCCACGCTTAATCATGGTGCATATTTCCGGCTACGGGCAAACGGGGCCTTACCGCGATAAGCCCGGCTTTGGGGTGATTGGCGAAGCCATGGGCGGGCTGCGTTACCTCACCGGCCAGCCGGGAGAACCCTCGGTACGCGTGGGGGTGAGCATCGGCGACTCGCTTTCCGCGCTCTACGCGGTGATTGGCACACTACTGGCGCTTCAGGAGCGCAACCACAGCGGTCTGGGCCAAGAGATCGACGTCGCGCTGTATGAGTCGGTGTTTGCCATGATGGAGAGCCTGCTGCCGGAGTTCGATGCCAGCGGACAGGTTCGCGAACCCAGCGGCAGCGCCCTGCCCGGCATTACCCCCTCAAACGCCTACCGCTGCCAGGAGGGCGATTACGTGCTGATTGCTGGTAACGGCGACAGCATCTTCAAACGCTTAATGGGCGTGATTGGTCGTGATGATCTCGCCCACGACCCGGCACTGGCCCACAACGATGGGCGCAGCCAGCAAGCGGAGATGATTGATGCCGCCATCCAGGCCTGGACAGAAGAGCGCCCACGGGAGGCCATTTTACAGGCACTGGATGAAGCCCGTGTGCCCGCAGGTTACCCCTACACGGCTGAAGATATCGCCTTTGATCCCCATTATTTGGCGCGGGAGATGATTCAAACCTTCACTCGCCCCAACGGTAAACCGCTAAAAGTACCCGGCGTACTGCCCAAGCTGAGCGCTACCCCTGGGCGAATCGGCGACGGCGGCCCCACGCTTGGCCAGCATACCGACGACGTATTGGATGAGCTGGGCATTGACCATGAAACCCGAGCCAAACTGCGCCAAGCGGGCATAATCTAAGAAGAGTACTTAAGGACAGCACTATGCATAAGCCAATGAGCCAGCCATCGCCCTGCCCTGCAAAAATCGAAATCAACGAAGTCGCCCCCCGTGATGGCCTGCAGATTGAGGCACGCTTTGTGCCCACCGAAGGGAAAATCCGCTGGATCGATGCGCTCTCCACCACCGGCCTACGACGCATCGAAGCAACCTCGTTCACTTCACCCAAAGCGATTCCCAACCTGCACGATGCCGCAGATGTAGTCACCAGCATTCAGCGTCGGGAAGGGGTCGATATCACCGTACTGGTGCCTAATGTAAAGGGCACCGAGCGGGCACTTGCCTGCCAGGTGGATGAAATCAATCTGGTGATGTCCGCCAGCAACAGCCACGGGCTGGCCAACCTGCGCATGACGCCGAAACAGTCCCTTGAGCAGTTCGAGGCGATTTTAGAAGTCAGTAAAGACAGCAGTGTGTTTATCAACGCGTCGCTCTCCACCGCCTTTGGTTGCCCCTTTGAAGGCGACATCCCCGAAGCGCGGGTGCTGGAACTGGTTGAGAAACTTATCGACCTTGGCATTCAGGGCGTCACGCTCTGCGATACCACCGGCATGGCCAACCCTTCGCAGGTCAAACGCCTGTGTGAAGCAGTGCTTAAGCGCTGGCCAGAAACACCGTTCACGCTGCACTTTCACAACACCCGCGGCATGGGGCTGGCCAACGCGCTAGCGGCATGGCAGGCGGGCATTAGCCGTTTTGACTCATCACTAGGCGGGCTGGGCGGCTGCCCCTTCGCCCCCGGCGCCAGCGGCAATGTATGCACCGAAGATTTGGTGCATATGTTTGAGGCCATGGGCGTCGATACCGGTGTCGATCTGGATACACTGCTTGAGGTCGCCGCCACCCTTCCCGACCTTATCGGCCATGACGTGCCGGGGCAGGTGGTAAAAGCCGGAAAATCGACCCGGCGTTATGCGATGCCTACAGCTCAGACCTAGACGTTAGGCTGGCCCAATCACATGCTTCACTTCAAGGTAGGCACTTAGCCCCCATGGGCCCAATTCGCGGCCAATGCCGCTGCGCTTGAACCCGCCCCAAGCGGTTTCGGGTAGCACCAGTTGCTCGCTGTTGTACCAGATGCTACCGGCTTTAAGCTGCCGCCCAATGCGCTTTGCCCGCTCGGGGTCGCCGCTAATCACCGTGGCTGCCAGACCAAAGGCGCTGTCGTTGGCAAGCTGAACCGCTTCGGCTTCGCTTGCCACGCTGTGTCCGCACAGCACCGGGCCAAAAATCTCTTCCTTCCACAAGCGGCTTTCCACCGGTACATCGCGATAAAGCGTGGGGGCCAGGAAGTAGCCTTGAACGGGCAACGTGCGGTGTTGCGCATCGCGTACGACCGTTAGCCCTTCCTGATCGGCCAGATCCAGATAGCGCTGCACGGCGTCGCGCTGCTTGGCGCTGGTCAACGGCCCTAAATCCGTACCTTCGGCAAGCGGGTCGCCCAGCGTCAGCGCATCCATACGCTCGGCAAGGGCGGCGTAGAGCGCATCGGCCACATTTTCATGCACCAATAAACGTGAGGTCGCCGAACAGATCTGGCCGGCATTGAAGTAGATGCCCGCCATTACCCAGTCGGCAGCCTGTTCGGGGTCGGCATCTTCCATTACCAGAATCGGTGACTTTCCACCCAATTCCAGAGAGACGCTGGCGGTGCGAGCGGCAGCGGCCTGCATCACCGCTTCACCGACGCGGTTACTGCCGGTAAAGGAAATTTTATCCACATCGGCATGGTGGGTCAGCGGTGCACCGATGCTCTCACCGTCGCCGTTGAGTAGGTTCAGCACCCCAGCAGGCAGGCCAATCTCCAGGGCTATTTCTGCCAGCACCAGCTCGGGGAGCGGCGTGACTTCCGACGGTTTGAGCACCGCGGTACAACCGGCCGCCAAGGCGGGCGCCAGCTTCCAGGCACTGGTCACCAGCGGGAAATTCCACGGCGCGATCAGCCCCACGACACCCACAGGGTCGTGATAGGTACGCGCTTCAACGCCCTCCATTTCCACACTGACCAATTCGCCCTGGCGGGCATCGAGCGCCCTGGTCTGCCCGGCGTAGTAGCGGTAGCAGGCAATCGCGTCGTCCAGGTCGATCCCTGCTTCCGCCAGCGGCTTGCCGTTGTTGGTGGCCGAAAGCGCCATGAGCGCTTCCCGACGGGCTTCCAGTGCATCGGCAAACCCCTCAAGGTATTTTGCCCGCGCGCTGCCGCCCAGCGCCTGCCAGGCGGGCTGCGCCTGCTTTGCGGCTTTGACGGCGGCGTCGACATCCGCGGCGTCACCTGCCGTAACCTGGGCAATCCGCTCTTCGCGGTAAGGATTCATCACGTCGAGCAGTCGGGTGCCCGCCGAGGGCACCCACTGGTTGTCGATGAATTGTTGATTGATAAGTTGCTGGCTGAGTGACTGCATGGAAATATCCTAGTCAGAAAATGCGCACGCACGCTGCCAGGCAGCAGCGTCAATTTCGATCAATAGAGGCCCGCTGGTTTCCCGGTTGGCGAGCGCCTTGGCAAGTTCCGCGGGGCTTTCTACCAGTACGCCGGGACAACCAAAGCCCTCGGCCAGGGTGAGGAAATTGGGCGCCTGAATATCCACGCCCAGGCGCGCCACACCGTTGGCATCCATATAGCGACGAATCTCTTCGTAACCAGCGTTATGCCAGAGCACAATCACCACGGGCAGGCGCTCCTCTACGGCCGTTGCCATTTCCGAGAGTGTAAACATCACCCCGCCATCACCCACCAGTGCCACCACCGGCAGATCCGCTCGCGCAAGCTGTGCGCCCAGCGCCGCCGGTAGCCCATAGCCCAAGGTGCCGTAGCCGGTAGAGGCATTGAAGTAGCGCCTAGGGGCCGGCTGGCTGACCAGGTGGTTACCGGCATACACCGGCGCGGTGGAATCGCCCACCAGAATGGCCTCGGGCAGATGCTCGGCAAGCGTTGCATACAGCGGCACAAAGTCGCTAAAGGCCGGGTCGTTGTGAAGGCTCAGCGCGCTCAATACGGCCGCGGTTCGCGCCTTGCCGTGGCGGTATAGCGGCTCGGGGAAGTAGCCAAGAAGAAGTTCAAGGCTACGCCCGGCATCGCCGACTAGCCCCAGCGTTACGCGCTGATTGCGCACCAACTGCTCTGGGTCGAGGTCAATACGAATCAGCGTGCCGTTGAGATGAAAGCCGCCATCAAACACCACATCGTAGTCGGTCTCGCCAAGCTCGGTGCCCACCGCCAGAATCACATCGGCATTGGCCGCCAGCTCGCGCACAGCGGGCAACGCGGCATTGGCACCTAAATCCAGCGGGTGGTCACGGCCCAGCAGGCCTTTGGCGTTGATAGTGGTCACCGTGGGAGCATCTAGCTTGTCGACGAATGCTCGCGCTGCTTCTGGGGCTGAAACGCAGCCACCGCCTAATAGCACCAGGGGCTGTTTCGCCGCGTGTAACAAGCGAGCGGCTTCGGCAAGCCCTTCTGGATCAGGCGCGGCGCGGTAAAGCCTAGGCGCCTGCCAACTCACCGGCACGTTCACCGGAGCATTGAACAGATCGATGGGGATTTCGATATGCACCGGGCCCGGCCGCGCACCGTTGAATACGGCAAAGGCGCGGGCCAGCACCTCGGGTAGCGTATTGGCGTCCAACAGCGTATGGCTGAATCGCGCCACGCCGCTGATCATCTGCTGCTGGCTGGGCAGCTCATGCAGCCGCCCTTGGCCCATTCCCAGCGTATCGCGACGGTTAACGCTGGAGATCACCAGCATAGGGATCGAGTCCGCCAGGGCCTGGCCCATGGCGGTCGCTATATTGGTCATCCCCGGCCCGGTGATAATCAGGCACACTCCCGGCTGGCCGCTGGCGCGGGCATAGCCGTCGGCCATAAACCCGGCGCCCTGCTCATGGCGTGGCGTAACGTGCCTCACATCGCTGCCTTCCAGGCCGCGGTAAAGCTCCACCGTATGCACGCCCGGGATGCCGAACAAGGCCCGCACGCCGTAAGTATCGCGCAGCAGACGAATCAGTAGCTCGGCACAGGTCATGGTTGCTTGATTGTTCGTTGCATCAGTATTCGTTGCATCAGCGTTCATTGCAGGCCCCTTAAAAGAAGAACGTGTGGGCCATGAAGGCAATGATTGGCAGCGTAATGGCGGTACGCAGCAGGAAGATGGCAACCAGTTCCCAGAGCTTGATGGGAATTTTTGACTTGAGCAGCAGCGCGCCGATTTCCGACATGTAGATCAGTTGGGTGAGCGACAGGCAGGCAATCACAAAGCGGGTAAGCTCGCTTTCGATATTGGTCGCCAGCACCGCGGGCAGGAACATATCGGCAAAGCCCACCAGGGTGGCGGGCGCCGCCGCTTCTGCCTCGGGAATCCGCAGCAGCTCTAGCACCGGCACCATGGGGTAGGAAAGCCAGGTAAACAGCGGGGTAAATTCCGCCAGAATCAGCGCCACCGTGCCAATAGCAAACACCAGAGGAAGTAAGCCGAGGAAAATATCCATCACGTTGAGGAGCGCCAAACGTGCCAGTTCACGGGGACCGGGAGCACCGGCGGCGCGATTGGTGGCCTGAATCAGGCTGTAACGGAACAGACCCACTTTTTCAGTGCGCTCCTCATTCAGTTGGCAGCCCACGGGCTCGTAGTAGTCATTGGATTTGCGCGACAGCGGCGGCAGGCGCGGCACAATCGCCGCAGCGATCAACCCGGAAACCACTACCGTAAAGTAGAACTGCACAAACAGGTGGTTGATATCGACAAAGCTGGTGACGAGCAGCGCAAACGCAATCGACACCACGGAGAAGTTGGTGGCAATGACCGAGGCTTCGCGGCGGTTATAGAAGCCCTGCTCGTACTGCTGAGTGGTGATCAGCACACCGACGGTGCCCGATCCCATCCATGAGGCGGTGGCATCGATCGCGCTGCGTCCCGGCAAATTAAAAATCACCCGAAACGGCTTACGTACCATACTGCCGATGAACTCCATAAAGCCAAACTCGACCAGAAACGGCAGCAGCAGCGCGGCAAAGAAAAAGAAGGTGAGCAGTACCGGCGCCAGGTCATTGAGCATCACGCCACCGGTAAAGGAAGCGGTCACGAACTCAGGCCCAAACTGGAAGTAGGTCATCAAGGCAAAGATCGCGCCGAGAATGCGCATCGCAAACCACACCGATCCGACATGAAACATCTCGTGCAACACGCCTTTCTCGGCCCAGCTAGGATGCGCTACCTTGGCGTAAAGCGTCGCCACTACCGATAGACACAGCACAACCGTCGCAATGGCCGGCAGCGCCGAACCTAGCAAAGTTTGCAAGCCATCGGCCATTAGGCCCATGCCAATGTTAATGGTATCGCCCACTTGAAAAGGGACGAGAAACAGCAGCACCCCAATTAGCGAGGGAATGATAAATTTCAGTAAGTGCGCGCGGGGTATCGGTGCCGACGAGGTCGGCTGTTCCGATTTAACGTTGCTATACGACATAGGGTTCACCCATTGGAAGTGATTATTGGAGGTGGCTGGCGGCGTAGCTAGGTCAGTACTTTTTTATTTAGTCGCTATTTCTTTGTTAGCTATTTGGTCGGCGTCACTCGCTGTGTTTAACGCCCGGCAGTACGCAGAGCATTTCATACAGCAGCGTGGCGCCCATCAGCGCGGTGTTGCCGCTGGGGTCATAAGGTGGTGACACTTCCACCAGGTCGCCGCCGACAATATTCAGCCCAGCGGCACCGCGAACCAGCTCCAATCCTTGGCTAGAGGTCAGTCCACCCATCTCCACCGTGCCGGTGCCGGGGGCAACAGAAGGATCCAAGCCGTCAATGTCGAAACTGATGTAAACCGGGATATCACCCATCTGCTCACGCACCTCGGCCATCAAGGGCGCTAGCGAGCGATACCAGCACTCTTCGGCGGGCACGACACGAAAGCCCTGGTCGCGACACCAGTCAAAATCTTCAGCGGCATAGCCGGTACCGCGCAGTCCGATTTGCACTACCTTGCCATGGGCCAATAAGCCCTCCTCCTGGGCGCGACGAAACGGCGTGCCGTGGGCAATTGGCTCACCGAACATGTGCTCGTTTACATCGGCATGAGCATCGATATGGATCAACCCCACCGGGCCGTGCTTTTTGGCCATGGCGCGAAGAATTGGCAACGTCAGGGTGTGCTCCCCACCCAGGGTCAGCGGAATGCAATCGTGCTTGAGCACGTCGTCATAGAAGGCGGTGATGATGTCGACGCTTTTTGGCAGGTGGAACGTATTGATGGGTACGTCGCCGATATCGGCTACTTGCAAGCTTTCAAAGGGCGCGGCGCGGGTCGCCATATTGTAGGGGCGCAGCATGCGCGACTCGTCGCGAATCTGGCGCGGCCCAAGCCGCGTGCCGGGGCGGTTTGAAGTGCCGATATCCATGGGAATGCCAATGAACGCAGCGTCTAATCCCTCGGCTGTCTCTTGGGTAGGCAGGCGCATCATGGTGGCAGGGCCTGCAAAGCGCGGCATGGTGTTTCCGCTCAGGGGCTGATTAAACTCCGACATACACATCTCCTTATATTTTTGGCGGTGAGCACGGTGTAGGTATTGGCCTAGCTCTTTTCACTAATCTTCTAAAGACACTGCACAGACCATGCCAAGTCGAAGATGCCTATAAAGTGGTGGGATTAGTGGCCAAACGATGCAAAAATGAATCAAACAAATGCCTTTTCAATTCATTCTTGAATCAAAGATTCATAAATGAATCAGTCGGAGGAGTCAGCTGCGATGAGTGAAATAGATAAACGCGTGCTGCAAACCATTGTGGAGACCGCAAACGACCACTTCTTTATCGTCAGTGGTGATGGACAAATAGTCGATATTAGCCCGGGAGCCGAAGCGGTTTACGGCGTTTCACGGGAAGAGCTGCTTTCCAGCAGTGTGCAGCAACTACAAGCGGCCGGGGTTCTCAAGCCCTCCATCACCATGGAAGTGATGCGCACCCGCCGGCCCGCACAGCTTATGCAGGTCACCGGCACGGGCCGCCGGGTGATTGCTGAAGCCTACCCGGTGTTCGTCGACGGCAAGCTGGAACGTATTATCAGCCGCTCGCGGGATTTAACTGACTTGCAGTTACTGCAGGACGAATATGCCCTACTACAAAAACGCTTTAGCGAACACCTAAAGCGCAGTCAGGCAGCGCCAGACGCGGAAGAGCAGGCGTTGGATGACGCCCTGGACAATTTGCAGGTACGTAGCAGCGTGATGCGTGAAATTGCGCTACTGCTTAAGCGGGTCGCCCCTTCGGATGCCAATGTGCTGATGCTGGGTGAATCAGGTGTGGGTAAAACCGCCTTTGCCAAGCAGCTACACCGCTGGAGCCAGCGCTGTGACGGCCCCTTTATTGACGTTAACTGTGCGGCGATTCCAGAGAATCTGTTTGAATCCGAGATGTTTGGCTACCAGCCCGGCGCTTTCAGCGGTGCCGCTCGCCAGGGCAAAGCCGGGCTGTTAGAGCAGGCCGAGGGTGGGACGCTATTTTTGGATGAAATCGGCGAGCTGCCGCTGTTGATGCAAACCAAACTGCTCAAGGTGATTCAGGACGGCAGCTTGACCCGGCTGGGTGACACCCGATCACGCAAGGTCAATTTTCGCTTGGTCGTGGCGACCAACCAGGATTTGGGCAAGCAAGTAGAGGCCGGACTTTTCCGTCTGGATCTTTACTACCGCCTCAATGTGATCCCGGTCACCCTGCCGCCGCTGCGTGACCGCCGGGAGGATATCCCCGACCTGGTTGAAGCGTGTTTAAACCGGCTCAACCAGCGCTATGGGCGGCAAAAAATCCTTGATACCCGCGTTTGGTCGACCCTGATGGGCGGCGAATGGCCGGGTAACGTCCGCGAGCTGGAGAACTGGCTAGAGAGAGCCTGGCTTTCCAGCCCCACCGATCAAATCGAAGTACCTACTGCGCTTCCTCACGCCGAGCAGCACCCAGCCAGTTTGCCGAGCGCCTCGCCAGCAGCGTCGGCAGTAGCACTCGAGCCCCAGGAAACCCTCAAGCAGTACCTAGCGCGGCTGGAGCGTGAAACGCTTGAAGAGCTGTGCAACACGCTCCCCAGCACCTATGCCATTGCCAAGCGGCTGGGCATTAGTCAATCCAGCGTGGTGCGTCGGTTGCAGCGCTATGGCATTAAAGTCGCCAAGTGATTTTCTGCTTGACACAGCGGCTGTCATAAACCATCCATGTAAGTGTCATGAAACGGCAACACCTTCAACACAAGCTGAACCAATAACAACCAACAGCCGGTGATGTGTGTGCTATGTCAAACCAATCGCGTATTCGCCTGGAACGCGTCACTAAACGTTGGGACGCGACCACTGCCGTCGATGAAATCTCCTTCGACGTCACGCCTGGGCAATTTGTCATTTTGCTCGGCCCTTCAGGCTGCGGTAAATCCACCACGCTACGCATGATCGCGGGCCTGGAAGAGGCCAGCAACGGACGTATTCATATCGGCGAGCGCGACGTCACACGCCTGCCGCCCGGCGACCGTGGGCTGAGCATGGTGTTTCAGTCCTACGCGCTGTTTCCGCATTTGAGTGTGGCTGACAATATCGTGTTTGGCCTGCGCAGCCGCAAGGTACCCAAAGCCGAGCAGCGCGAGCGGCTAGCCAAAGTGGCCGAACTGGTTGATTTAACCGATTATCTGAACCGCAAACCTGCCCAGCTTTCCGGCGGCCAACGCCAGCGGGTTGCGTTGGCGCGCTCGGTTATTTCCGAACACCCGATCTGCCTGATGGATGAACCGCTATCCAACCTGGACGCTCGGTTGCGCAGCGACATGCGCCGGGAAATCAAAGCGCTGCAAAGCCGCCTGAATATGACGGTGATTTACGTTACTCACGATCAGGTGGAAGCCATGAGCATGGGTGATCGTGTGATTCTGATGCAGCATGGCAAAATCGTGCAGGACGGCACCCCGGACGAGCTTTACAACCGCCCCGCTAGCGCTTTTGCCGCTAGCTTTATTGGCAGCCCCGCCATGAACCTGCTGCCCCTAGTGGCCGGTGAGAATGGCGCCGTTATCGAAGGCGAACCAAGTACCCCCGTAGCCCCCTTGAATGCCATTGGTGGCCACTTGGGCATCCGCCCGGAAGATATCGAGCTGCGAATCGCACCCGGTTCCGGCGTGCCCGCTAACGTATTAAGTGAAGAGTACCTGGGAGCGGACACCATTGCTTATGTCGCGGTGGGGTCGCACACCCTACGCGTGCGGCTTAGCGGTAAGCAGGCACTGACAGGCCAGCCATGCAGCCTCTACTGGACCTCAGAGAATACACACCTTTTCGATGCCGACGGCCTGCGGCGGGACGACCTGACACCGACCCCCTTACCCAGCTCATCTCGAAGCATTCCTCGTCCACCGGCGGTGGGCTCTTTCCAACACTGACAGCAGTATTGACACTTGCGGAGTCTCTTATGCGTTTGCGTACCCCTTTTGCAATGACCGCCCTGGCAGCGGGCTTGTTAAGCGCCGCCCAGGTAAACGCGGATAGCGTCGATCTGACCATGTATTACCCGGTCGCGGTGGGTGGTGCACTCACCGACGTCGTTGATAATCTGGTGGAAGAGTTTGAAAGCGAATACCCCGATATCAACGTGGAAGCGATCTACGCCGGCAACTACGACGACACCCGCGTGCGCGCCATGTCGGCGATGGAAGCGGATGATACGCCCCAACTATCGGTCATGTTCTCCATCGACCTGTACGAGCTGATTGAGCAGAACGCCATCGTCGCCTTTGACGACCTGGTCGAAACCGATGAAGAGCGCGAATGGCTCGATGGCTTCTATCCAGGGCTGATGGAAAATGGCCAACTGGATGGCAAAACCTACGGCATCCCCTTCCAGCGCTCCACCATCGTACTGTTTTGGAACAAAGACGCCTTTGAAGCCGCTGGCCTAGACCCCGAAACACCCCCGGAAAACTGGGAAGAGATGGCCGAGATGGCCGCGACCGTTCGCGAAGCCTCCAACGGCGAGCAGTGGGGCGTGATGGTGCCGTCGACTGGCTACCCCTACTGGATGTTCCAAGCCTTTGCCTTTCAGAACGGCCACCGGCTAATGAGCGAAGATGGCCCCGAGGTCTACTTCGACGACCCCGCAGCGGTTGAAGCGCTGGAGTACTGGGTATCACTGGCCAGCGAGCACAATGCCATGCCCGACGGCACCATCGAGTGGGGCACCCTGCGCCAGAACTTCCTTGAAGAGTCCACGGCAATGATGTGGCACACCACGGGCAACCTGACCGCCGTACGCAGCGAAGCCAATTTTGATTTTGGCGTCGCCATGCTGCCGATGAAAACCCAGCGTGGTAGCCCCACCGGCGGCGGCAACTTCTACATTTTTAAAGATGCGACGGAAGAAGAACAGCGCGCGGCGATGACCTTCATTCGCTGGATGACCGCTCCTGAGCGCGCCGCTGCCTGGTCGATTGAGACTGGCTATATGGGCGTTAGCCCCGCCGCTTATGAGACCGACGCGCTGCAAGGCTATGTGGAAGAGTTCCCACCCGCCGCGGTCGCCCGCGACCAGCTTGAACACGGCACGGCGGAGCTTTCCACCTATCAAGGTGGCCGTATTCGCCGCGCCTTAGATAACGCCGTGCAAGCGGCGCTGACCGGTCAAATGACGCCGCAAGAAGCGCTTAGTCAGGCGCAGCAAGAGGCCGACAGCGTGTTGCGCCGCTACGCCCGCTAATCGTTAGAATTTTACTCTTCGCCGGGGCATGCCCCGGCTTTTCCAACGTGCGGTACGTCTCTATGTCATTCACCAACCACCGCAAAATGCAGCTCTACGGCGCGCTTCTGCTGCTGCCCGCTGCGGTACTGCTGACGACTTTTGCTTATTTACCGACCGTAACAACGGTCATTAACAGCCTGTTTTTACCCGGCTTTCGCGGTGCACCCACTGAATTCGTAGGCCTTGAAAATTATCAGGTGTTGTTCGATGACCCGACGTTTTGGAAAGTAGCTCGTAACAACTTAATCTACGCCGTCGGTACGATTCCTACGTCTATCGCGCTGGCCTTGGGTATGGCGCTGTTCGTCAATGGCAAGCTTCGCGGGCGGGGCTTTGTGCGCATGGCTTACTTTACGCCGACGATTCTACCCATGATCGCCGCGGCCAATATCTGGATGTTTTTCTACGCGCCGCAGATTGGCCTATTCAATAAACTGCTCGGCATGTTGGGCTTTTCCGGGGTGAACTGGCTGGGCGATCCAAGCGTTGCGTTAAGCTCGGTGATCGTGATGTCGGTGTGGAAAGAAGCCGGTTTTTTTATGATCTTCTACTTGGCGGCGCTACAGAGCATGCCACCCGAGTTAAAAGAGGCGGCTGACTTAGAAGGCACTAGCCGCTGGAGCTTCTTTTGGCGCGTCACCTTTCCGCTACTCATGCCCACCACGCTGTTTGTGCTCATCAATGCGCTGATTAACTCGGTGCGGGTCGTGGATCACCTATTTATCTTGACCAAGGGCGGGCCCAACAACGCCACCAACCTGCTGCTCTACTACGTTTACGAAAATGCGTTCTCGTTCTTTGACCGCACCACGGCAGCCACCATTACGGTGGTTATTCTGCTGGTGCTCGCGGTAGTGGCCACGCTTAAGTTCACGATTTTAGATCGCAGGACGCACTATCAATGAATACGACCACTACCTATGCGCCCCACTCCCGTTTCGTCTCAATTCCAGCACTGGAAACAGTGGCCGCGTGGCTACTGGCGATTATTTGGATTTTTCCGCTGCTGTATGCCTTTTGGGCTGCCTTTCACCCCAGCGAGTTTATGGTGAACTTTGAGTTCTTCGCCCCGCTGACGCTGGAGAACTTCACTAACGCCTGGTCTCAAGCGCCCTTTGCCCGCTACTACTTGAACACCTTTGCGCTGGTAACAGGGGTGGTGATCGGTCAGTTTGTGGTCTGTACCTTGGCAGCGTTTGCCTTTGCACGCTTCCCGATTCCAGGCAAAAACGTTCTGTTTATGCTGGTGCTGATTCAGCTCTTTGTGTTCCCCGAAGTGCTGATTGTCGAGAACTACCGCATCGCCAGTGAGCTGGGGCTGATCAACACCATCACCGGGATTGGCTTACCTTACGTGGCCAGCGCCTTGGGTATTTTTCTGCTCCGCCAAACCTTTAAAACTATCCCCCGAGAGTTGGAAGACGCCGCACGCATCGAAGGCTGCAACTGGCTGGACATTTTGTGGAAGGTGTACGTACCGCTCGCCAAGCCCACCTACCTTGCTTACGGGCTGGTCTCGATTAGCCACCACTGGAACAACTTTATCTGGCCACTGGTGGTTACCAACTCGGTAGAGAGCCGCCCATTAACCGTAGGGCTGGGGGTCTTTTCCTCGCCCGAAACCGGCGTTAACTGGGCCACCGTCAGCGCCGCAACACTGCTCAGTATCGCCCCGCTGCTGATCGCCTTCCTGCTGTTCCAGCGCCAGTTTGTGCAGTCGTTCTTACGGGCGGGGATTAGGTAAACCCGCTTTATTCAAGACGGCAAGCCAACAACGAAGGATGGGGGCGCCTTGCACTCCCTGTTTTACCACCCCTCCACAACTTACCCAGTAAGGCGGCCTGTCTCACTCGACTAAGGTCTCGCCACTAATGTCGCATTGCCTCCTGCGGGGATATCTTGTGCTATTAAAACACTCGAATGATACGAGTGTTTTAATCAGTCATTTCATACCTCGAGTTGCCCTTGGCACACCCGTAGATGCAGTGACTTCAGCATCATGGATCAACAATAACAACCATATAGCACGAGATACGGAGGTATCTTAATGGCAATGCTCGACTACAAAAACTATACCAGTGAAGCATCCATCGAATTGCTGCTGACATCCCACAAGCTCGCCACCTACGCCAGCCTGTCGGGCGCCCTTGGCATTCCGCAGACTCGGGAAATAGTACAGGGATTCACAGACCTGTTCCCCGATGGTGCCTACCCCAATGAGATAGATACCGGACTGCCCGGGGGATGGCGGGAACTGACGCCGACCGAGCTTGGCCTACCCGCGAGCGCCCTCGATGGGGCCGGCCACTACATCATCGAGAGCCCGATTACCGGCACCCTGCCGACTGGCCCCCAAGCCAAGCTGCTGGGTGAGTTCGATGAACAGGGACAACTGACCCGGGTATCGCTGACCTTCACCGGCACCAACTCGCCAGTGGATATTGTCGACTACCTGCAACTCAATGCTGGCACCATCGCACCCAACCTTGAGCCGCTGCTCGTTGCGCTCAAGAACTACAGTCAGGCCAACGGCCTGGAGGCTGAGGACGTACTGGTCACCGGCTACAGCCTGGGTGGCGGGATGGTGAACATTATGGCGCGCTTTCGCGAGGAGTTGGCCGACGGTTTCTTCACTGAGGCCAACTATATCGGTCACGAGTCGCCACTGATCTATGACGATCCGGAAGTGGTGTACAACTTCGGCTACGAGAATGATGCAGTGCATCGTGTGGCAGGAGACGCAGATACCTTCCTTGAGGCGCTGCAGGAACAAGAAGGGCCACTGCTGTCCCACCCCAACACCTCTTACGAGTCGAGCGGGGACAATATCGTACTATTCAACGATATGTATGGTTCACCATTGTGGCCCTTACCGGCTTTCTCGCTGCTGAACGTTCCGGTGAGCTGGTATGCCCATATCGATGGCATATTCACGGATGCCATCCAGCGTATCACTGATTCGCCCTTCTATGAATACACCGACCGTGACAGCGTGGTGGTTGTTTCCAGTCTCTCGGCGCTATCACGCTCGACAGTCTGGGTAGAGGACAAGCCGACCTCGAGCTCGAACCATTTCGGCCAACCCGCGTTTCTAATTGGCACCGAACATGCTGACAAGGTTCGCAGCGGTGAGAATAGCGACTACATCTACACTGGTGGGGGAGATGACTTGATTCGGCTATCCAGCGGTGCCGATCGCGTCGATGGCGGCTCAGGGATCAACACTCTGCGCCTCAAAGGCGATGGGGCGGATTGGGATGCCTATCAACTCTCGGACGGCACGCTGTTCCTCAATTCCAAGCAGGATCTTGGATTGAAGCAAGTGGACAATGTCAGTTACGTGGAGTTCGAGGGCCTGTCGCTACTCGACATTTCATTGACCCAGCAGCGCTACAGTGTCGGCGAGCGCGGACTCGAGGACGAACGCTTCGACCCATTCGGCCTATTCAGCCAAGACCTGGAGTATGGCGAGCATGTAGAAGGCAGCGCTGGCGACGACGAACTCACTGGAAAAGTGGCCTTCGGCGGTGTAGGAAACGACACCCTAACGGCGCTGGAGAGCGGTAGTTTGCTACATGGCGGCGAGGGAGATGATACGCTGGTAGGCGGCCTGGGCGATGATCAACTCTATGGTGGTGAGGGCGACGATACCTTGATTGTGCGTGGCGGCAACGATGTACTCTATGGAGGAGTGGGCGACGACCTGTTCATGTTCGACGAGGGGTATCAAGGCAGTGCCGTGATCAAGGACTTCAACCAGCATGCGGGGGATCAGGACTGGTTGGTGTTCATGGGTGAGTTGTTCGCGGATCAGGAAGATCTGCTCGGCAGCGCCAATCAGATGGACAATGACGTGGTCATCGCCCGGGACGGCCTCTATGTCACGGTGGAGAGCATCGGCATCGCCGAACTGGTCGAGAGCAGCCAGTTCCTGGCCTGAGTCTTGGCTATCCGCGCGCTCGCCTGCTGGCGAGCGCGATTCCCTCTCGTACTGGCTGGAAATTTTGTGGAAGGTGTATGTACCGCTTGCCAAGCCCACCTACCTTGCTTACGGGCTGGTCTCGATCAGCCACCACTGGAACAACCTTATCCGGCCATTATAGGTCACCAACTCGGTAGAGATTTTGCTCTTCCAGCGCCAGTTTGTGCAGTCGTTATCTACGCGCTGGGATTCGCTAGGCAAAATCCCTTGAGTTTTCGTGCGACAATTCTTCCTCAAGCACGAGATAAGGAGAGCATTGATGCACGGCGACGCCCACCCAACAGCCCTGAAGGTGCTGCAGGAGGTATTTGGCTACGACAGCTTTCGCGGCCCACAGCAGGCCATCATCGAGCATGTAATGGCCGGTGGCGATGCGCTGGTGCTGATGCCTACCGGCGGAGGCAAGTCGCTGTGCTATCAGATCCCTGCACTGCTGCGCGAAGGCACCGCGATTGTGGTCTCGCCGCTGATCGCGCTGATGCAGGATCAGGTGGCGGCGCTTAAGCAGAACGGGGTCAGGGCGGCTTACCTGAACTCCAGCCTCGATTACCATGAGGCGGTCGAGGTAGAGAATCGCCTACGGGCCGGGGAGCTGGATCTTTTGTACGTCGCGCCCGAGCGGCTGGCCACGCCACGTATGCAGATGCTGCTGGAGCAGACCCGGATTGCGCTGTTCGCCATTGATGAAGCCCACTGCGTCTCCCAGTGGGGCCACGATTTTCGTCCTGAGTATCGCCAGCTTTCCCAGCTACACCAGCGTTTCCCCCAGGTGCCGCGCATCGCCCTGACCGCCACTGCCGATGTGCCCACCCGGGGCGATATCATGGAGCATCTGCAGCTCCAGGCGGCGGCGCTTTACAACAGCGGCTTTGACCGGCCCAACATTCGCTACCATATCGCCGAAAATCAGGGCAACGCCAAGGAACAGCTGCTGCGCTTTATTCGCGAACACCACGACGGCGAGGCGGGTATCGTCTACTGCCTTTCCCGGCGCAAGGTGGAGGAGACCGCCGCCTGGCTGGAACGCCAGGGGCTGACGGCACTGCCCTACCACGCGGGGCTTCCCCCCGAGCAGCGCCAGCAGCATCAGACCCGCTTTCTGCGTGAAGATGGTGTCGTGGTAGTGGCCACCATCGCCTTTGGCATGGGCATCGACAAGCCCGACGTGCGCTTTGTGGCCCACCTCAACCTGCCCAAGAGTATCGAAGCCTACTACCAAGAGACCGGCCGCGCCGGGCGTGACGGCCTGCCCGCCGATGCCTGGATGGCCTATGGACTTCAGGATGTGATCACGCTGCGCCAGATGCAGCAGAACTCCAGCGCCGCCGACCATCAAAAGCGCATCGAACAACAGAAGCTCGACGCCATGCTCGGGCTGTGTGAAATCATCAGCTGCCGCCGCCAGGCGCTGTTGCACTATTTTGGCGATCATCTGGACGCCCCCTGCGGCAACTGCGACAACTGCCTGACCCCACCCGAGACCTGGGAGGCCACCGTGGCGGCGCAAAAGGCGCTCTCCTGTGTCTACCGCACTGAGCAGCGCTTCGGCGTGACCTACCTTGTGGATGTGCTGCTAGGTAAAAGCAACGAGCGCATCACCCGCTTTGGTCACGACAGACTCAGCACCTACGGCATAGGCAAAGACCTCTCCGCCAACGAATGGAAGGCGCTCTTTCGCCAGATGATTGCCAGCGGCTTTTTGAGCGTGGATATGGAGGGCCACGGCGGCATTAAGCTCACTGCCAATGCCAAGCCAGTGCTGCGCGGCGAGCAGAGCCTCACTCTGCGCAAGCCAAGCAACAAACCCAGCAAAGCCAAAACCGCCCGACGGGGAAGCAAAGGCGCCTCTGCCCCGCAGGGCCACGGCCCGCTGTGGGAAGCCCTGCGTCAGCACCGCCGGGCACTGGCCGAAGCCCAGGGTGTGCCAGCCTATGTGATCTTCCACGACGCCACCCTGGCCGAACTGGTCGAGCAGAACCCCCAAAGCCTGGAGGCATTAGGCGCAATCTCCGGCATCGGCGCGCGCAAGCTGGCGGATTACGGCGAGGGCTTTTTGGATGTCATTCTGTCGCATCAGGAAGCCGAGCAAAGCAGTTGAACCAGCGCGCCGGGCATTAAAAAAAGCTCAAATGGTCAATATTTTCAAAAATCGCTCACTTGGCGTATTCTATACATAAGTGAGGAGGAAGATAGATGGCTATTCAACACAAAACCGCCGACAAGCGCCGCGAAATGGGGGTCGCTGCGATGCGCACCTACCCCAACATTTCACACGCATGGGGTTTGAAAGAGAGTGAAGCTGCTCTTCTGCTCGGGGTGCCTGATTCCACCTATCGGCGTTGGAAGCAGGCACCAGAGAATGCCCGCCTGGATGCCAATCATCTGGAGCGAATGTCGTTGATCCTCGGCATCTACAAAGCGCTGCATATACTGTTGCCCAACAAAGAAGCGGCTAACAGTTGGTTGCAGCGAGCCAACCGTAACCCTCTTTTTGCCGGTCACACACCAATGGAGCGCCTGTTAAACGGACAAGTCTCCGACCTCTACGTTGTTCGCCAGCATTTGGATGCCGCGCGTGGTGGGGGGCATACGTGACATTCCCGTTGAGCAACGTTACGTGGCGGCCCAGTTACCGCGTTATTCCCTCGCGTTTCCCTCCCATTGATTTATTCGAAGGCGTCAACAGCAACGCTGATGACTGGGACTTACTCAATGAGCTGGAGGGTGAAACCTCCGCAAGGCTACGTGAGGAAACGGGAGCTATTCACTTGGTTCGTGATGACGACCGTCGCTACGGCCCCGGCTGGACGCCCGTCATGGCGGCCTTCTGCCACTTCCCCGCGACCGGTTCGCGTTTTAGCGATGGCACCTTTGGCGCCTACTACTGCGCACTCACCGAAGCCACCGCCATTGCCGAAACCGTTTACCACGCAGAGCGCTTTATGGGGGAGTCAAACGAACCGCCCATGATGCTTCAGCAGCGTGTTTATCTGTCAGATTTAACGGGCCAACTAATTGATTTACGCCGACAGGATGCGGCCCAAACGCTTCTCAGACCGGATAGCTGGGCAGCTGGGCAAACCTTGGGGAGAAAAGCCTGGGAGGAACACACGGACGGCATCGTTTACCCTAGCGTTCGAGACCCTGAAGGCGAGTGTGCCGCTGTGCTACGGCCGCCCGTGCTCTCCGCCACAAGGCAAGGACGGCATCTTGGCTATGACTGGGATGGTCAGCATATCCGCCATGTCTATGAGCTAACGCTATTGGGCTAGCGATTAACTTTCGCTCCTAATTTTCGCCGCGCCCCAGGCAGTGTTCGCCGCGTGCTATCGCGGCGGCATCAAATACGCCGGTATCCAACACCCAAGCCGTCACGAGCTTGGCGGGAGTGACGTCAAAGGCGGGGTTCCATACCGGTGCATTATCGGGTGCCCAGGTAACCTCACCAAAGGCGCCAGCGACGCCGCGGATCTCGGCGGGGTCGCGCTGTTCAATAGGAATGTCCGCACCAGTGGCACAAGCGGGATCAACCGTGGTGTAGGGAGCCACCACATAGAACGGCACCTGGTGGTAGTGAGCGATCACCGCCAGCATGTAAGTACCCACTTTATTGGCGAAGTCGCCGTTGGCGCAGATACGATCGGCGCCCACCATCACTTTATCTACCTTGCCCGCTGACATCAGGCTGGCAGCCATGCTATCGGTAATTAACTGGTAGGGAATGCCCAGGTCGGCCATCTCCCAGGCGGTTAAGCGGCCACCTTGCAGCAGCGGGCGGGTTTCATCCACAAACACATGCAGCTCTACACCGCGCTGCTTGGCCACTGCCAGCGCACCAATCGCCGTGCCCACCCCGGCGGTCGCCAGCGCGCCAGTATTGCAGTGGGTCAGCACACGGTCACCCGTTTTCAGCAAGTCAGCGCCCCGTTCAGCCATGCGTTGGCATAGCGCGCGGTCTTCTGCAAACAGTCCAGCGGCACGTTCGGCCAGGGCGTTGGCGCCTTGCTCAAAGCAGGCTTCCATGGCATCCAGGCAGTACATTAAGTTGACTGCAGTGGGGCGCGTGGCGCGTAAGCGATCACTTACCAACTGCCAATCACTTTGTGGATGGCGAGCGGCGTATTGGGCCAGTACAAAGGCGGCGCTCAAACCAATCAGCGGCGCCCCGCGAATCGCCAGGCTTTTCACCGCATGCTGCCACTCTTCTGGCGAGTCACAGCGCACCCACTGCTCCGCCTGGGGCAGTTGGGTTTGATCCAAATACTCAAGGTGGTCGGCATAGATCCGCAAACTGCGTGATTGAAGATATTGAAGATGAGGCATCGATGGACTCCTTGAGCACTTGATCGGAACAGCTACACGGCTTATCAGCCGCGAAGCTTATCATATAGAATGGCTGCCACTAGAAGAGGCGACGCAGATCCTATGATGACGCTACAAACTGAACTGCTGGCCGCCATTTCATGGGCGGCGCAGCAAGGCTGGACGCCAGCCACTGGCGGTAACTTTTCCGCCCGTACCGAGGCGGGCTATCTTGTCACCGCTTCTGGCCGCGATAAAACCCGCATTCAGGCCGATGACCTCTTGCTCTGCAACCTGGATGGCAAGGTGCTATCAGGTGATGGTAAGCCGAGCGCAGAAAGCGACTTGCATGCAGCTCTTTATCGCTATGAACCGAAGATTGCTTGTGTACTGCACGTGCATACGGTAGCCAGCACCGTACTGTCGCGGCGCTTTCCGGAAGGGATCGAATTGAGCGGCTTTGAAATGCAAAAAGCGCTGACAGGCAATGTGACCCACGAAGCTACTATTCGATTACCGGTCATACCTAACGAACAGGATATGGTGGAGCTGGCCAGGCATGTGCGCCTCGGCTGGCCGATGCCCTGGGGCTTTTTGGTCGCAGGGCATGGCATTTATGCCGTGGGCGATAGCATTGCCAGTTGCCGCCGCCACCTGGAAGCGATTGAGTTTTTACTTGCCTGTGTTCTTGAAGAGAGTCGGTGGTCTTAAATGAGTAATTCAACTGTTCGCGCCATTGTGACCGATATTGAAGGCACCACCACGGACATTAACTTCGTCCATAAGGTGCTTTTTCCCTACGCCCACGCCAAGTTGCCCGACTTTCTACTTGCGAATGCAGACACACCTGCAGTTGCCGAGCAGATTGATGCCGTGCGCAGTGAAATGGGCGCCCCTGATGCCACGCTGGAATCAGTTATTGCGCAGTTGCTGCACTGGATCGAGACTGACCAAAAAGTTACTCCGCTGAAAGCACTGCAAGGTATGGTGTGGGCCGATGGCTACCAGCGCGGCGACTTTAAAGGCCATCTATATAGCGATGTAGCACCGGCACTGCGCCAGTGGAAAGACTTGGGCAAGGCGCTGTACGTCTACTCGTCCGGCTCGGTGCAGGCGCAGAAGCTGCTGTTTGGCTATAGCGATGCGGGCGACCTAACCCCGCTCTTTAGCGGCTACTTTGATACCCATATTGGTCATAAACGTGAGGCTGCCGCTTACCATCGCATTGTCACCGAGCTTGACCTGCCGCCAGCAGCGGTGCTGTTCTTGTCGGACGTGGTCGAAGAACTGGACGCCGCCAAACAGGCAGGCATGCAAACCCTGCAGTTGGTGCGCGAAGGCACACAGGCGGGCAACACCCATGCTTGCGTTACTCGCTTTGATGAAATTGCGCTTTAGGAGAACCGACGATGTCGCAACTGAAAGTTTTTGCTGATCAGAACCCTAACGATGCCCTGATCGACACCACCGACGGCGAGCAGATTACCGCTGAGCTAAACAAGGTGGGCGTGCTGTTTGAGCGGTGGGCAGCGCCGGGCGAAATTTCCGACGACGCCACCCAGGAAGATATTTTGGCGCTTTATCAAGACGACATCGACCGCGTCAAAGCCATAGGCGGCTATCAAACCGTCGATGTGTTGCATATGGTACCCACGCACCCAGACAAAGACGCCATGCGGCAGAAGTTCCTAAACGAGCACCGCCATCATGAAGATGAAGTGCGTTTCTTCGTCAAAGGACAAGGGCTATTTTGTCTGCACATCGATGACAAGGTGTATCAGGTGCTGTGCACCCGCAATGACCTGATCAGCGTACCCACCAACACGCCCCATTGGTTCGATATGGGCCCTGCGCCAGAATTCACTGCGCTGCGCTTCTTCGATAATGTGGAAGGCTGGGTACCCCACTGGACCGAAAGCGATATCGCCGGGAAGTTCGATCGCCTGGATCAGCTTTAAATAGTTCTGCTGTAAGCCTAGGCAGGGCCGGAACAAACCTACGCGGGGGCGCTGTAAACCCATCCCTGGGCGCTACTTTCGCCATCCATGGCGAAAGACCCCCGCTACGGTTTGTTCCGGCCCTGCCTGCTCGTTCTAACTCCCCTGTAAACCGCTTACAGCACCTCTTGCTGGTTATACGCCCTGGCTAAATCCACCAGCGCGGTAAGGTCACTATAGGCTTCCGGCTCCATAATCAGCGTTTGGCCCATCAGCACATTGCGCGCTTCAAGCTTGGCGCGCAGCGCGGTGTCTTCAATCTCTTCGAAATCGGCGTTGTGGGCCAGCGATAAAACCCGGCGGTGCATTTCGATGCCGCAGTAGGCCAGCGCATCCAGGCGAATCTCTTCCAGTAGCGCGTCACAAGCATCGTCGGCGCTATTGCCCTGCTCTTCAAACAGCGATTTGGGAAATAGAATGCCAGTCCGCTCGGTTTGCCACAGGTGGCGGAACTCGGCATCAAAGTGGCTAAAGCACGCCTCGATCACATCAAGGATCCACGCCTGATACTCATCAAGCTCACCTTCTTGACGGTGAGCGGGCTGGCTGAAGTAGGCCATCAGGAAGTTGGCCACCGCCATACCCAGGTCAAAAGCCATCGGCCCGTACTGGGAAAACTCGGGATCAATGACCCGCACGTCGGTATCAGTGGCCATAATCGAGCCGGAGTGCAAATCACCGTGAAGCATGGTTTCGGTGTTCGCAGTGAACTTCATCAACAGCCGCTGTACTTTGGCCTTTAAACGCGCGTTACGACGCAATTCGTCCACCACCGGTGAAAGCTCCGGGGTGTGGTGATTCATTTCAGCGCCGTAATAAGGGTCGGTAAATACCAGTGATTCGGTAATGGCAGGAATCGCCACATTGCCGGAAAACAGCCCCACATCCGCCTTTTTCTCTGGGCTACTCAGCGAAAGCTCTGAGCCACGAAACGCCGTGCGGGCGCAAAACTTGCCGATGGTTTCGCCAAGTCGAGCGACTCGCTCACCGTTGATCAACTTACGGCGCAAGATAGTGTGGGGGTGCAGATACTCCATCACAAACAGCGCCTGGGGCTTGTCGAAGTAGTAGACTTCAGGGGCAATGCCCGGTGCACGCTTGGCCTGACGCACCAAGGCGTAGTACTCAAAGTGGGCACGATAGACCGGCAACGGCCAACTCTCGCCGACCATACGTACATAGGGAAGCGCCTGCTTAACCACTACACTGCCCGCGTCACCGGAGACGATAAACACTAGGTTGAGGTTGCCGTCACCCACCTCGCGAATGTCCCAGCTCGCGGGTTCTTCGCCCACACGTCTAACCACCGCCTCAACATCACCAAGCCGCTGGGATAGAGTGTCAACGCTTAGCGCGCGGTAATGTTGATCAATCTCCACAGTTCTCTCCTCACAAACGTTTACGTGTTTGGCTAGGGCCCGTTAATCTCCGCGATTAGGCTGATGCGCTTAAGCCATCAATAGCATTATCGCCAGATGATGAATCAATCGCACTAGCCACCCATACACGGTTGCGGCCTTGCCGCTTGGCTTCATAAAGCGCTTCATCTGCCTGGGATAATAGTTCGGCTGGGGCAAGGCTAACTTTCGGGTAGAGTACTGCAACGCCAACGCTAACGGTAACAACGCTTTGCGCCGAGACACCGTGATTAGGAATTTCCAAGGCCTCCACGTTGCACCGAATGCGCTCGGCCGCCGGTTTTGCCGCCTCAGGCGATGCATTGGCTATTAGCACTACAAACTCTTCACCGCCAAAACGCACCACTAAATCGGCATCACGGCTATTGGCCTGCATGGCAGTAGCGACTTGGCGCAAGCACTCGTCACCCTGAGGATGCCCATAGTAGTCGTTGTAAGCTTTGAAATGATCGATATCGATCACCATCAGCCCTAAACAAAGGCCTTTATCGGTAGCCTCCTGCCAGCGCACAGGAAAAACCGTATCGAACTGGCGCCGGTTGGCAAGATTGGTTAAAGGATCAGTCACCGACATGCGCGACAGTTCCTGGTTATCTTTTAAGTAATAGCCAGCGCGGAGCTTTTCTTTCAATACATGCAAGTAGGAGGTTCGCTCGCTCTGCTCGAAACGATAGTTGGCCACTAACGTAAACAGCGTCTGAGCGATAATAGTAAATATTGCTAGCCGCTTCGCCTCTGGCGGCATGGGGTCATAAGATAGAACAAAAAGCAGTATTATAAATATACAAATGGCAGATGAGACGCAGGCATAGTTAAACCGCAGTGAGTAAACAATATTACCCACCAGCAAAATAAGGCCGAAAGAGAAAACATCCAGGTAAGAGTAAGGAACGGTGGATTCCACCAAAATCAAACATGAAATCACCGTAGCAACGATCACCGTACTCGCCATTAACGTTTCACGTTGGGCTGGAGACACGCCACGGTAAACCCACCACAGAATTGGCATACCAAAAGGCAGCATTACACCCACCCTTAACGCCAGCGCGGTGGTGAAAGTATCCGGTCGAAAGCTGTGGTCGTTGATCAAAAACAAGCAGTAGATGATCGCCGATATCAACCCTGCCATGACCATGCTACGGCTACGTTGGCGCTGAGTATCTTCTTCAAACCTTGCTTCCACTTCATCAGCAAAACGTAACCGCCAAGGCCCTCTACGCAACTCATCTTCCACCGCTGTCAGCAGCGTGTCATTGATCATTACTCGCCCTCAATGCCTCACCCGGTTACTTGTGGCTTTCATGTATCATCAATGAACATCAGAAGCCTAATACTACCTTTGAGTACGACGATAGTGTGCCACAATAGCGTTTAGTTAAAATGAATATTGGTACACATGTTAAACGAAACTCATCCCAATTTTCATTAATTGAACATTCAACCAGGAGACTAATGATGCAGCGCCAACAGGATCCGGTGACTAACGACTGGACTTTCATCATTGGGCATCGCGAACTCGTTGTGCACCAACGCTATGAGGTGCTTAGCATGATCAACGACTTTATGCTGGGCATTTGGTTTACGATCGGCAGTGTCTGCTTTTTTTACCAGGGTGCGGTTCAAACTGTCGGCGTGTGGCTGTTTGTGATAGGTAGCATCCAACTGCTGATTCGCCCAGCGATTCGTCTTCACCGCTACGTCTATTTTAAGCAGTTACCGGACACCGACCACGACGCTTAGAAAGCTGCGTTCAACGCAGCTGGCTGTCTTTGCTACCGCGGCGGTTATAGCCACTAAAGCCCGACTGCTGCTTGTCCCGTTCACTTTGACAGGCCACACAGAGCCGCACCCCCGGAATGGCCTTGCGGCGCGCTTCGGGAATCAGGTCGCCACACTCTTCACAAACGTCAAGACTCTCACCACGGGGCAACTGACTACGAGCTCGCTGCACCGCATCTTCTAACGTGCTCTCCATCTGCTCTTGTTCGGCGCCATCTTTTGCCCATCCACCTGCCATAATCGCACTCCTCGCTTCGGCATTAGCAATCTATCAGCATAGCAGTAACGAGAAGCGTGCACCGTTAGCCCAAAAACCGAACGCCTTGGGCAGCCAAAGGGCTGCGTAGTCTGTCTGGCAGCGGTACATCGGTCACTACGGCATCATAATCACCCAGTTGACCCGCGGCGCAGCGTAGTGGCAGGTCGAACTTGGTTTTATCCAGCACTAACACGCGATAACCGGCATGGGCCAACAGCGCCTCACGGGCCATCACTTCGTCGTCGTTGTAGTCATAAAGCTGGCCATGGCTATCCATTCCCCCCACCGACACAATCCCCACATCGGCACGGTAGCGTTGAAAAAAGCGCCAGGCATCGCCGCCAATCACATCCTGGTCACGACGACGCACTCGTCCGCCCGCCACCACTAACTCACACTTCAACTGGCACAGCTTAATCAGCGCATGCAGGTTATTGGTCATGATATGCAGGCCTTGCTTATCACTCAGCGCATCGGCCAACTGCTCAACCGTGGTGCCCGTGCCTAAGAACAGTGCTTGATGATCCTGTACCAAGCTCGCTGCCCGCGCCGCGATCTGCCGTTTACCCGCCACGTTAACGATCTGACGCTGGTCGTAGCCGATATTTTCCTGCTCGGGAAACGGCAGCACCTCCCCTTGGCGGCGCAGCACCAGGCCTTTATCAGCCAGGTGGCGAATATCCCCACGCAGGGTTTGCACAGAAACCCCAAACTCGCCTGCCAGGCTGTCTACCGATTGGCGCCCTTGTGAGTGGATTCGCTGTAACAGCTGTTGTCGACGTTCGAACTGGCGCATAGCCCCTCTTGGCACAACGAAAGCAAAAAGTGCGGCAAACGAAAGCCACAAAATGTTGAACGAAAGCATAGTGTCACTTTGTTGTAAGCAGATGACAGTAGCTTAGGTGGGGTTCACTCACTGGAGGTTTACCCATGTTGAAGCGCCCCCTGTTATCTATTCCGACATCTGCCCTTACTGCTGCCGTTGCGGTAGCCAGCTTTTCCCTTTCGGCTCAGGTAGCGGCGAACGAAACGCTAACGCTCTACACCAGCCAGCCCAATAGCGATGCACAGCAAACCGTTGACGCCTTTGAAGCAGCCTATCCCGACATTGAAGTGGAGTGGGTACGCGACGGTACCACGCGCTTGATGACCCGGCTGCGCTCGGAGCTTTCAGCCGGGGTGAGCAACCCTGACGTGCTGCTGATTGCCGACAGCATGACCATGGAATCACTTAAGCAAGAGGGCCATTTACAGCCTTACCTAAGCGATGAGCGCCAGGCCTATGACGCCGACCTGTATGACCCAGAAGGCTACTACTACGGCACCAAGCTGATCACCACCGGGATTGTCTATAACACCGGCGCCGAGCATCAGCCGCAGAGCTGGCAAGACCTGCTGGGGCCTGACTACGAAGGGTTGGTCACCATGCCTAGTCCGCTTTACTCCGGCGCGGCACTGATCCATATGGCGGCGATCACTGCCAACCCTGACCTTGGCATGGCGTATTACGAAGCGCTTCATGAAAACCGCACCGAAGCCCAGGGCGGCAATGGGGGCGTATTTAACGCCGTGGCCGCGGGCACCAAGCCCTACGGCATCGTGGTGGATTTCCTGCCAATTCGTGAAGCTGCCAAAGGCTCGCCGGTCGAATTCGTGTTCCCGGAAGAGGGCGTGAGCGCGGTGACCGAGCCGGTCGCCATTATGCAAGGTGCAGAGAATGTCGAGGCCGCGCAAAAGTTTGTTGATTTTGTGCTCTCCCAGCAGGGCCAGGAGCTGGTCAGCCAGCAGGGCTACTTGCCTGCTCACAACGACGTTACCCCGCCGGAAGGCTTCCCCGAGCGCAATAGCATTACCCTGATGCCGGTTGATACCGAGCAGGCATTGGCGCAGGAAGAAGAACTCAAACAGCGTTTTAGCGACCTCTTCGGCGGGTAATCATGACGCCCGCTCTCAACTATGACAATAAGTACGGCAGCCAGCACCGCTGGCTGCTTTCAAGCCTGCTGATCGCCATTGTACTGCTGAGCCTGGCACCCAGCCTGCGTCTGCTGATGGAGGCGTTGAGCGATCTTGCTCAGGGCCGCCAGTCACCGCTGTGGCAGGTGCTCAGTAGTGCCAGCACTTGGCGAGCACTCTGGCATAGCCTGTATACCTCGGGGCTCGGCATGCTGATCGCTCTGGTGCTGGGCAGTCTATTCGCCTTTGCCATCACGCTCACCAATGTGCGTGGCAAAGCGTGGCTGGTGTTCTGCTTTATGCTGCCGATGATGATTCCGCCCCAGGTTACCGCCTTGAGCTGGCTGCAGCTCTTTGGCCCGGCCAGCCCGCTACTGAAAAGCATTGGCTTGGCGCCACCACTGGGCAGCCCGCAACCACTCTACTCCGCTAAAGGTATCGCCTTACTGCTGGGCATCCAGAGCGCACCGCTGGTGTTTTTAGCCCTGCGCACCAGCCTGCTTTCGCTACCCCGAGAGCTTATTGAAGCCGCTCGCATTAGCGGCGCCAAACAAACCCAAGTGTGGGGTCATATTATTCTACCCGTGACCCGTAGCGGCTTGATCGCCGGGGGCGCGATGGCGTTTATCTCTAGTCTCGGCAACTTCGGCATCCCCGCCATGCTGGGTATTCCCGCAGGCTATTACGTGCTGCCCACACTGATCTACCAGCGTATGGCCAACTTTGGCACAGGGGTGTTGGCAGAGATGGCTGCGCTCTCCTTGCTGATTGGTTTACTGGCATTGGCCGGGGTGGCGTTGCAGCAGCAATTGATGAATCGCAGCCGCTTCGGGCTGGGCGGCCATAGTGGGCGCTCCCATGATTTCACCCTGGGAAGCTGGCGCTCGCTGGTGACCGCCACGCTCGTCGGGATCTTACTGATTATTCTGGTCGCGCCGCTGCTTGCCCTGATCATCAGCTCGCTGGTACCCGCCATGGGCGTGCCATTAAACGCCGAGACCGCCACCCTGAACGCTTACGCCGAAGTGGTGGGTCGCCAAGGCGCCACATGGCGAGCGGTGAACAACAGTCTGTGGCTAGCGGGCAGCGCGGCGGTGGTGCTGATGCTGCTCAGTCTGCCATTGGCTTACCGGCTACAGCGCCTGCCGGAGCGTTGGCGGGGTGTGGTACTCAGTGCCATTGAGATTCCCTATGCGCTTCCCGGTGTGGTATTGGCCATTGCCTGCATTCTGCTCTTTGTTCGCCCGCTGCCGATTATCAATGTGGCGCTCTACGGCACCCTGGGGCTGATTTTTATCGCTTACCTGGCGCGCTTTCTAGTGGTCTGCGTTAAGCCTGTCGCCGCCAGCCTGGCGCAGCTGGATCCTTCCCTTGAAGAGGCGGCACAGCTCGCGGGGGCAGGCCCCTGGCGACGCCTGGGCAGCATTATTTTACCCCTGGTGGCGCCCGCGCTGTTCGCAGGCGGCCTGCTGGTGTTTCTGCTGGCGGTCAACGAACTGACCGTGTCAGCCCTGCTCTGGAGCGCCGGTAACGAAACCCTCGGCGTGCTGATTTTCAACCTCGACGAAGGCGGCGAAAGCGTGCTGGCCTCTGCGGTGTCAGTGCTGGTGGTGATCATGGTCGCCTCGCTGATGCTGACACTCAGTTTACTGGCGCCGCGTTTACCTAAAGGAGTCATTCCATGGCAGAGTTAGGCATGGCAGTGCCATCTAGTGCAGGGCTATCGATCGATCGTGTTACCAAGCGCTTTGGCGAACAGACGGCCGTTGATGCGCTGTCGCTGACGATCAATCCAGGCGAGTTTGTCGCTCTGCTCGGCCCCAGTGGCTGTGGCAAAACCACCATGCTACGCATGCTGGCAGGCTTTGAAACCGTCAACGACGGCACGATTCAATTAGCCAATCGCACCCTGGCCAGCGCCGATACCCATGTGCCTCCCGAGCAGCGCAATATGGCCATGGTGTTCCAGTCCTATGCGCTTTGGCCGCATATGAGCGTGGCGGACAACGTCGGCTACCCGGTCAAACTGCGTGGCCTGCGCGGGGCGGCGTATCACCAAAAGGTGCAGCAGGCCCTGGCCCTGGTGGAGCTCGATGCCTACGCCGATCGCATGCCCCAGGCCCTTAGCGGCGGACAGCGCCAGCGCGTCGCTCTCGCGCGCTGCCTGGTCAGCGACCCTTCAGTGGTACTGCTGGATGAGCCATTGGCCAACCTTGATCGGCACCTGCGCGCCACCATGGAGCACAGCTTCCGCGATTTTCACCAGCGCACTGGCGCCACGCTGGTCTATGTCACCCACGACCAAACCGAAGCCATGGCGCTGGCGGACAAAATCGCCGTGATGAAAGCGGGCAAGCTGGTTCAGTGGGGCGCCCCTGAAACCCTTTACAGGCAGCCGAGAACCGCCTGGGTAGCGGGCTTTATCGGCCAGGGCAGCCAATTAAAGGTCGCCGCCGGTCACCCAGGGAAGCTCCTTGAGGGCGCTGCCCTGATGCGCGGGCTGAACGCCATCGAGTCCGAACGAACCCAAAGCGTGCTGGTGCGCCCGGAACATATTCAGATCAGCGCAGCAACCGCTTCCTCCGCAACTCCCACTCATAACCAGCTTGCCGCACAGGTGGAAAACGTGATTTTCCGCGGCGAGCGCTATGAGCTCACACTGCGCCTGCCCAGTGGGGAAACACTGCTGGCCTACCACCACACCGCGCCTGACCTGGGTAGCCAGGTTGCCGTCGACCTTCAGCAGGGCTGGTGCCTGGAGCCCGACCAATGAGTGTCACTATCGAGATTCTCAGTGGTTTAGGCGCCAAAGGGCCTGCCGCGATAGTGGTAGAAGCCCAGGGAAAACGCCTACTGCTAGATGCAGGCGGTGCACTCCACTCGGATGACACCATTACTTGGGCGAACAACCTGGATGTGGATGCCGTACTGATCAGCCATGACCATATCGACCATATCGGCGGCGTGGCCGAGCTAGCGGAGAACGTGCCACTTTATTGCACACCGCTGGTAGCCAAGGCCTTGCCTCACAACCGCCCCTGGCACCCACTGCCCGAACGCGGCACGCTAGAGGTGGAAGGCATCACCGTTACCACCGGCCAGGCGGGGCACTCGCTAGGTGGTGTATGGTTACATTTAGCCGTTGGCAACGGCGTACTCTATAGCGGCGACGCCTGCTTTGAGTCGTCTGTGTTTCCTTTTGATACCCCGCCGGAAGCGGCTATTGCACTACTGGATGCCTCCTACGGCAGTTACGACCAGCCCCAAGCGTACTGTGTTCAGGCTATTAGTGAGCGCCTTGATCAGCCGCTGGCATTTCCGGTGCCGGAAACCGGCCGCGCCCTGGAGATGGCACTCTGGCTGGCGAAAGAGGCTGACCGGCGGCAGTTAACGCTCGCCATCGACCCGGTGATTCGCGACAACCTGGCCGCGCTCTTGGCACTGCCTGCCACACTGCGTCGGCCTGGGCTCGACCCCTCGATTCGCTCGCTGTTAGCGCGGCAAAACGCTTACTCGCCAACCCTTATGTTGATGTGCGATCGCAGCGATACGCCGGAACAGTGGCCCGACCACCACCTGCTCCACACCGGTTATCTGACCCCTGATCGCCGCGCCGAGCTAGCGGCAGGCCAAATCAGCTGGCAGCGCTGGAATGTTCACCTGCGCGCGTCACATCTGGTGGCGCTTGCCGATCAGTTGGGCGCCACTCAAGTGGTGCCGCTATTTACCCCTTTTAGCGATAACGCATTAAGCGCGTGGCATGGACTGCTAGGCGAGCGTCTCTGCACTGCCCAGCGTTTATATGCTCCTTCACGTCTAGTCACCCGTTCCAGTTTAGGGAGTTTTGCATGTCCGCAGTAATTGTTGATGTCGACGGCACCTTAGCCGAGTTTCACCCCCACCAGGTCAGTGACTGGGTGCTGGGCAGCCAAAAACAGTGGGAGCCCTTCTTTGCCCATATGGCCGAAGCCCCGGTGATCGAAGCGGTGGCCAAGCTGGTCAAGATACTGAAGGCCCAAGGCCAGCAGATCGTGATTTGCAGCGGCCGCCCGGATAGCCATCGTGAGCATACCCAGCGCTGGTTAGAGCGCCACACTATCCCTTTTGATGCCATGTACCTGCGCCCTGAGGGTGATGACCATATAGATGATGAAGAGGTGAAAGCCGCGCTACTCAATCAAATGCGCAGCGACGGCTTTGCGCCTTGGCTGGTGCTGGATGACCGTGATGCCGTGGTCGCCCAGTGGCGCGCGCTCGGGCTTACTTGCCTACAGTGCGCGCCGGGGGATTTTTAAGCGTTTGCCAGCTTGGTTCGGTGCTGCCACACCAGCACCGCCAAGGGCACCAGCGAGATAGGGATCAACACTAGGTTAAGTGTCGCCCAGCCCAATCCACTGACCAAGGGCCCAGCGAGCAACGCAGTGATAGCGGCGGTGCCAAAGACTAAAAACTCGTTGGCGGCCTGGGTGCGCGCTTTATCCACCGGGCGGTAGCTCTCAGTGAGCAGCCCGGTGGCGGGCAAAAAGGTAAAGTTCCAGCCCAAGCCCAGCAAAATCAGCGCCACGTTGAAACCGGCTAAACTGATCCCCAACTGAGCGACCAAGGCACTTGCCACCAGCAGCAGGCAGCCTGCCACAATGACTTGCTTGGCGCCGAAGCGGGTGGCCAAATGGCCAGTAAAGAACGAGGGTAAAAACATCGCCACCACGTGCCACTGAATGGTCATTGAAACGTGGTTAAAGTGGTGCCCCGCCCCCGCCATGGCGAGCGGCGTGGCGGTCATGGCCAGATTCATCACGCCGTATCCGACCATCGCCGCGCTCACCGCCACAATAAATCCAGACTGGCGGAGTATCTTACCCAGCGGCAGTGCATTGCCTTCGCCGTGGGTGCGGGAAGCAGGCGGTAGTTGCGTCAGCATCAGCACCACTAACGCCAGTGCGTAGAGCGCTGCCAAGCCTACAAAGCTGCCCAGAAACGGCACTTCACCCAGCTCACGGCTCACCCTGGCTAGCCATGGCCCGGCAAACGCGGCCAGCACACCACCACCCATCACCAAACCAATCGCCCGGTCACGCATCGGCGCGGGGGCGGCTTCCACCGCGGCAAAGCGATAGAGCTGGCCAAAGCCAATGCCGATTCCGATTAGCCAGGTCGACAGCAAGAACAGCCCAAAGCGCTCGCCAATCAACGCCTGCACGGCGACCAGTGCACCCACCAATCCCAAAAGATTGCCCAGTATAAAGCCGCGCTTTCGGCCCAGCCTGGCCATAATTAACGAGGCGGGAATGGTGGCACACATCAGCCCCAGCCACTGGGTGGCGACCGGCGCGGTCGACCATGACGCACTTGGTGCCAAAGACGCCCCAATCAGCGGCGAGACGGCAATCAGCAAAACATTACCGGTAACCAGTAGCGCCTGGCAGAGCGACAATAGGGTGACGGTTAAAGGCATGAAACGCTCTCCTGAATAGAATCATCTGTATGGGAAGACGCAAAGCGCTGGCGATATACCGAGGGCGATACGCCGTAGTAGCGCTGAAACTGGCGGCGCAGTTGCTCCGCGCCGCCCAGCCGCCAGCGTTGTGCCAGGCGCTCGAGGGATACGTTTTCGCGACCGTTGAGCAGCGCCAGGCGCGCTTGCTCAAGGCGTAGTTGGGTCAGATAAGCACCGGGGGTGGTATTTAAGTAGCGCCTAAATAGCCGGGTTAAATGGCGCGGGGAGACCGCCATCAGGTCGGCCATGCTCTCAAGCCCGTGATCTACGCTAGGGTCGGCGTGGAGCTGATCCAGCAAGCGGCGCAGCGGCCCTGCCTCTTGTTGGTGTCGCAGTATCTCGCTGAACTGCGACTGCCCACCAGGGCGCTGCAAAAATACCACTAGCTCACGGGCCACTCGACCGGCTAGATCAGCACCGTGATCTGCCTCTACCAGCGAAAGCGCCAAATCAATCCCCGCCGTTACACCGGCGCTGGTGTAGCGACCGTTGCTTTCGATATAGAGCGCATCGGGCTCGACACTAAGCGCGGGGTACTCATCCGCCAGTTGAGGTGCATGGCGCCAGTGAGTGGTAACGCGGCAGCCATCCAGCAACCCTGCAGCGGCTAACAAAAATGCCCCGGAGCAGATAGAGCCGAGCCTCCTCACCTCTGGGGCGACCTCACAAAGCACCCGCGTTACTGCGGCTATTTCACGCTGCTGCATCACGCCACTGCCGCCCGCCACCAACAGCGTATCCAGGGGCAGTAAATGAGTAAGTTGATGGTAGGTGTGCGTAGCATGTACGGCTAGGCCGCCGTTGGTGACAACCGGGCCGACGGCATCGGCGACCAGGGTCAACTGATACAACGGCTGGGGGCTTAGCGCATTGGCGCTGGCGAACACCTGCCAGGGGCCGCTGACATCCAGCAGTTGGCAGTCGGGGTAGGCAAATAGAGCAACATGGCGAGTCACAGTCTCTCTCCGCTAAGGGGGAATCGAAGCATTAGAGAGAGTGTCAGCGCTGCGGCTTATGTCGGCAAGGACGATTACCCCACCAATATAGACACATCTAAAAAGTTACAAAGCTTTCGCTCAAGGCATTCCCTAAGCAAAAGTTGTTTTACTCGTCGTTAGCCATAATCAACCCACGGCACCGCCACTTAGTGGCGGTGCCGTGGGGTTAGTCCATGACCCTAGCCGAACAGGTAGGACTCAAGGTCCGTTTCAACGCCTATCAGGTTGGCTGGATCCAGATAATTATCCACGTCTGGACGGCTGAGTTGTTGGTGTTCGTCGGAGTCCGTAAACGCCAGCACCA